>CABVRV010000012.1 GCA_902500755.1 uncultured Nitrospira sp. | reverse complement strand
AGCCAGTGTAAATATCAACTCTCCCGTGTCGTACAGTGTTCAGCCGCAGTCGTTGTCCTCGTATCAGTTCGAAAGTGCTTGGTCGGTGCGGTCACATCATGCAGGGAATGTAGATGACCGATGCTCTGCTCGCTCGTTGATCCCATCTGGCCAGCGGAGCGAGAGTCATGTCGCTGGCCAGGAACTGCTCAGAACTGGCTCACCTCTTTAAAGCACGTTGGCTGTCGCCATGTTCGGCGCCACGGCTCCAGGAAGGCCCTGGGCTGCTACTGCCCCAATTGAATACTGACCACGATCGCACCCATGACATCGTTGAGCTTAAAATCCCGCTTTGGGCTGTCGGGATGGGCATTGTGGCAACCGGCACACGCCGGGGTAACCGCTAGGTCGGCATAGACCGCTTCAAAATATCGCGTATCGCCGACCTTCGTGACGCCCGTGTAAGGACGATCGGGATTCGTCACAACGGCGCCGAGCCCGATACTTTCAAGCGCGTTCGCCGCCATATTGCGTTTGTTGATCGGCCAAAAGCTGATCAACCGATACTGCACCCCAAGGCCTTTCTTACCGATGGCGCGACCTGATTCCATGAGGAATTGGATCGGAAGGGGCATGGTATTTTTTTCTTCCCATTTCTCCGACACCGCGACGACCCCTTTCACTTGCATCCGTTCCACGGCATGTTTGGTATACACCTCACGGTCAGCCGCGACGACGGCATGGATGTAATCGGCTACTGTCTCGACCGGCAGGCTGATTGGGGTCGTGTCAGACCACGCCCGAGCCGGCCACAGCATCATCGCCCCTCCAATTCCAACTCCTAGTACGGCTCCCCATAGCAATTGTTTTGAGGATGTCATAGAGACCTCCTTGTTGTATGCACGAATAGATTATCTCGCCAGCCACACCTCGCGTGCAGATGAAATACTTCACCGGCTTGATGCTTGCTACGTAAAATTAGCAATTCCCGTACTCTTGCCAGCGAGCCACGCTTCGATCCGCTGAAAGCGACAATCACCGTGGAAATCATGTCGTTTCACGCGAACTCACATCGCTTGGTCTTGCCGTGCTCGACCGGCTGTATCGGACCAACTGAATGGAAATCGATCCAGTTGAATCCAATCCTATTCATGCAGCGCGCCACCGGTCTCTTACATCACAATGGGCATCTGTTCCTTCGCCATACGACGCAACACAAACATGAATCTGAGAGTAACGTATCCTATTTATGTCACCTTCACGCCCCCGGATCTGGAAAGCAAGTAAAGTTTGCTTGTACAATTCCTCTATCAGTCTCAAATTTTACCTTTCCGCCGACAGGCTGTCCGCCGACAGACTGCTTGATTGCCTTTTGAGTGCAACTAAAGGTGACGAACGTCGTGTGCCCACAGCTTAGAATGATCGGGAGACTGGGCACAGATACGTTAGTGATGGGAGGGTCGGTCATCGAACCACAGTCCCTTCCATCACACAAGAAGGTAATGGAATTGACGGTTATCGGTGCTGGATACGAGTTTGAGAGACCGATGCCTTTTTCGGTCATAATCGGGACTGTCTCGACCAACGCAGTTCCAACACTTAAGTGAACCGGAGCTTTCCTCCAATCTGACCCGTAAAGCATGAGCGATTGAAGAGATGGATCCCCTCCGATCTGCTTAACAGAAGAATCTTTAAGTGGAATGATCCCCCAAAAACGTCCTCGCGCCACATGGCGAACCGAAAACTCGCAACCTGTAATGAAGAAGGGGGTGAAGGGCCCTAATCGCCACCTACCACTGTAGTCAAATTCTGGATTAACCCCGGATCTGGTCATTGTTATAGGAATCGATACTCCATGGACTGTGACAATGTTCGTTTCCAACTTGGGGCTAATCACCCCTGGTCCTAAACTCACATGAGCTTTGATGTCATACCCGGAATTGGGGGCATCAGACACATAACGACCCGGCGAGATGGTCTGATCCCGAACTTGAATGCAAGCACACATCATGCAGGCTACGAGTATAAGGCTTGTGACTTTTGTAATGGTTTTCAGACCATCCATGACAGCCTCCTTGTTGTGCGCGCCAAGGAAATGCCTGCCCAGCCAATAACTCTTCCGCGATAGTTCTTCGAATCCTCAATACTGGTCCGTATTCACGCCACCACGGACGCACCAAGCGGGAAAAATGTTGGCTGCCCCGATTGCGCTGATCCATTTCTTACTGTTCTTCATGACACCCTCCCAACAGAGTCACCCTTGTCATCTCAAGCCATTGCACGCTCAATACACGGACTCTTGCATCGGACCTCGCACACACCAAACATGGGCGGTGAGACCTTTAGCAAAGGTGTTCACGTCGCCGTCGTTGAAGAGCACGCTCCACGCCGAAGTAGGACTTGCGGCTGTCGTCGAGGCCGACCAATAGACGAACGTCTGGACACCGGTAAACACACTCGTCGGAACAAAGGGCCCCGGGAGCGTGGGATCTAGGACGCTCTTCAATTCAACCACTGAGGGGAGCCGCCACCCCACGGTTCCCCCAACATTTTTCCGGAGACAATAAAAAATCGCGCTCGGCCATGCCATAGTCGTAAACTCTGGCGCCTGCTCCCACACAAGACCGGTGTTGTTGTCCCTCACGGCTGCGCTACTAAATTCCGTCAAGACCGTAAACCGAGAAGCGCTTGGGAGGTTCCGATCCCAGTTCTTTGGAGGGAAGAAGATGCTACCTTGGCTAAAACTCACACCCCACACTCTTGTGGAATCCTCAGCATTGGACGTTGACGACCAATAAAAGCCGAGAGGCTGACCACCGATAAACGGATGGCCCAACGGCAAACTTGGGCTAGAGCTTGCCGTATCGACCAAGCTGAACAATTCCGAGACTGATGGTAATCGCCAACCTTTTCGGTCTCCTATCGTACGACCGAGACATTGGATGCGGCCTTCACTCCAGGTATGATTCGTCGTCGACGGAGCCTGTTCCCAGACCAATCCAGTTTCCTTATCCAGCACCGCCTGATTGTTGAAGGCTGCCAACACAACGAATCGTTGCGCCGCCGGCAGATTCTGATCCCATCGGAGTGTGGAATTGCCTCCCTGGATGCTGCCGATAGCTGTCAAAATCTGATCGACCTTGGCGAGGATTTCTTCCGTCGTGGGGGAAGCGGCGGAGGCAACCCCTGGGCCACTGCCAGTCAGTAGCATTCCCCAGATCAGTACGCCGGCCTCGATCTTACTTAGCCAACTCCTTCGCCTGCTCATCATGATGCCCTCCCTTGTTGTGGTGACGGACACCTCGCTCTCTTTCCCGACATACACCTTCCTAACACGAGAACTCGGACAGATAGGGGGACACATAGCGAGAAGCCCCTCTCGAGCCTCAGAAATTGTTGTGAGGAACCAGGCATGGGATATGAACGCCGATATTGTGGCTTCGGGAACGCGAGCTGAGAAGGGAATACTTCGCGGATCAGGGAATAGCGTAAGGCGGAGGGGATGATAAAACTACGATGGGGATAAGCTCTTAGCCATGGCTTGCATCTCCGCGGAAGGTTCTCTTCCAGCCATGATTACGGTCTTATGATAGCGAGCCAAGACCTGTTTCGCGTCATCCTGTCGTTCTACGTTGTAGAGAAGTCTGATTAAACGAGGATACAGTGGCTCGGTGAGTGGATCGACTTCCAGCCCGTTTTCTAAACAGGTCAAGGCTGCTTGCTCCTGACCAGCTGTCGTCTTCCAGTCGCTCACGTGCTGCACGGCTTGCGCGAAGTGATGCCTGAGACGTTCCCTGCATTGATCGGTCCACTCATACGCATCATCTCCATCGAGAAACGGCCCTCGGTACAAGGCCATCGCTTGCTCAAAGACTGGGGCACCGGCATGAGGTGGCTGATTGTTGAGATCACCGGCTCTCTCTATCAGCGTCTGAAATGCTATGGCATCAACCCAACACATCCGGCGGTTCAATGAGACCTTGCCGTCTCTGACGCGAATAAGATCGTCAATGGCCAGCAGGCGCCGTAAGCGTTGGAGCGATTTGTGAAGATTTTCCTGACCTGTATCTCCTTCGGCATCCGGCCACAATGCATCGATGAGCCTCGATGTAGCCACCTCGTTGCCGCCCAGCGCAACGATCGCCTTCAGGAGTCTCAGGACTCGATAGGGAGCTTTCCGGCGCGGCGGCAGCGGCTTGCCATCCAAATGAATTTCGAAGCGACCAAGCGTATAGATCATCACCGGCCAGGGCCAGGCGTCGTTGGCCGACACATAGTCATCCGGAACAAGGTGAGTCTTACGAATGAGATTCTGGACGTACTCGACCTCAATATCCGCTTCCAACGCCTTGCCGCAGAGCCGTGCCATAATCTGCGGAATCCACCATGGAAAATAACTGAAGCCCTTTTCTCTGCCTATAGTGAGGGCATTTCGCAAAACCGCCAAGCCTGCCTGCTCTCGTCCCTCGTTCAGAGCACAGTAAGATTCGAGCAATGAACACATGAACTGTAAGAGGCTGCTTCCCATCTGTTGCCCAATCAGCTTCACCTGATTGAGATACTGGTGCGCGCGTGGATCGCCACGGGTGTGAAGCAGGAGCGCTGCCGCGTAACTGAGGTGAGCTTCTGCAAAAGCGGTTCCTTTTACCCACCGCAACTTGAAGCATGATTGAATCAAATCCCAGGCTTTGGTCGTATCTCCTTTCAGTCTTGCAAGCCACGCTTGGCACATAAGCCAATTCCCGCGCATCACATGACCGGGATTCGCCACCAGTGGAGCGGTTCGTGCCAGATAGTGCTCCGTCCGAGTGAGATCATTCTGGAGCAATGAACCATAGATGGCTGATGCCATGAGGGCAGCGTCGAAGAGATGCACACCGGTCGTCTTTGAAACGGCGAGCGCTTCATCAGCCACCCTGCAGGCCCCCTCGGCATCCCCTCGGTTCCAGGCCAACACCGTGTGATTCTCGTAAAAGAGCATTCTGGTTAGCGGAGGAGCCGATCGAGATGCAGCGGCGGCTTCCAGCATGAGGTTGTATTTCTCGGCCGACGCAAAATCTCCGATCCAGACGAAGAGGTGGGTCATGACCGCACTTAGGGCCATGCCCTTCGATAGGTCCGGCGATTTCGCAATGAGCGCTTTCGCCCGATCGATCCAGGGATTCATGAGCGCTCGTTGAGGACGTCTCCACATCAACGCGGTGAAGATACAAAACGTCACTTGAGTTTCAATCTCGATGGAAGGAAAGGAGACATCCGGCGACATGAACTCAGGCAGAACATCGATCCATCGATCGAGTCTATCGATATCGAGCCATGAATATTGGATCGATGATACAGCCCCACACCAGGCCATACACATGCCCGTCGTGTCCTTCCGAGCTTTGAAGTGCTCGAATGCTGCCGCAAAGATGCCTTCGCTCTCCATTGGGTTAAAGGGTAGCCGGCACGAGCCCAGCCAAAAGAGCAGCCATGGCTCCTGCTCCCGTAGTTCCGTCGGCACCTTACGAACCCATTCCTCCAACATGTGGGCTCGTCCCTGCGCCAGAAGCTCCGGTCCCTTGGAGAGTATCAGTCGGACAATCTGACCGGTTTCGCCGGCTTCTTGATACAAAACGACCGCATCCTCAATCATGCCCGCCTCTTCCAGGAGTGATGCGGCAGTCTGCTGGATCGTCTGGACTTCCGAGCCCGGCAGCGTGGCTTTCGCGTGAGATCGCAAAAACTCCTTGAACAATGGATGGTACTGATACACCGATTCGGCACCCATGCGTCGTTCGGTGAAATACCGGGACCGGTAGAGAGCGTCGAGGATATCACCTGCCGTCGCCTCTCCCGTGAGTCTGGCAGCCATCGCAGCCGTCATGTCCGGCAAGAACGCGGTGTGCAACATAAACCTCCGCTTGTTTGCATTGAGTTTCTGTAGAACCTCACGTGCCAAGTAGTCGAAGACGACTTGCGGCGTGGCCACGTGTGGAATTTCTTCGACTGTGGCTTGTTGGAGTTGGAGCACCAAACCGGCTACCCACCCTTGGAACTTGTCATGCACCGTCCCGATCGTGTCGGGCGATGTTTGTCTTCGGGTCGTCCGATGTAAGCGCACAATGGCGCGTGCTTCCTGCTTCGTCAGCCGCAGGCCTTCTTCCCCAATAAAGTCCATCTGCCGCCTCGCTTGCGCCTGTGCCCATGCCGCCTGAGGAAGAGTTCGGCTGAGCACCATGATATTCACCCCCGGCGGCGCGGACGAGATGCCAAGGGCGAGCATTTCATGCAGTGCAGCATTTAAGGGCACTTCATGATAGTTATCGAAGACCAGCACGGCGGGCGACCTGAGCCGCCGATAGAGTTCCTCAAAGAAGCGGCGGGTGAATGTGGACAGTCCCTTCAAGTATTCGGGAGTCAAATGGGGCAATGGTTTTTTGACGCGCGGCACTGCTTCCCGAACCGCGAGCCCCAGATAGTGAAAGAACGTGGCGAGGTCGCCGTCGCCTTCGTCCAGCTGATACCACAGCGACCGCAGCTTGCGGGTTCGAAGATAGCTGGTGACGAGCGTGGTCTTGCCGAATCCCGGCGGGGCGTTGATCCAGACGATGGGACGCTTGCGGGCTCGATCGAGCAGCCGATACAGGCGGGGACGTTCTACTATGGTGGGAAGACGCGGCGGCGTAAGCTTTGCGAGGTGAGATTGACGGTTCATGGCTCCTTCGACTCAGCGGTCACCGTCGAATCACAGAAATCGAGCCGCTGCTCTACTCGACCTCTGCAGGTTCGACCTCGTGCATCCTTCTTGTCATGTGCGCCATTCGTGTCGAGTCACCCAACTCTGTCCAATATACGCGTAGCCGTTCGGTTGCATCGAGGAATTTCCGACGCAGCCGATCCTGCCGAGCCTGCGCCCACGTCGTCTCATCGCCATCGAGAAAGTGGCCTCGATAGAGCTGGACAGCCTGCTCATAGGTCTTTACCCAAGTAGCCGTTTCGTCCGATTCCTTCTTATCTGTTCTGTCTCGATGACTGAGCAAATCGTCAAACGCCAGGGCATCCACCCAACAGACTTGTCGATTCAACGACGCCTTATTTTCTCTGACTTGGATGACGCTGTCGTGGTTCAGGAACCGCCGTAGGCGTTGGAGCGTCTTATGCAAAGTCTCTGATCCGGTATCCCCTTCTGTCTCCGGCCAGAGCGCATCGATCAGGCGTGACACCGGAATGTCATGACCGCCCATGGCAATCATCGCTTTCAGCAACGTCAGCATGCGATACGGCGCCTTGCGGCGCGGCGGCAGCGGCTTGCCATCCACATGAATCTCAAAACGACCCAGTGTATAAATCTTGACCGGCCAAGGCCAGGCTTTGCTGATAGAGTCCGAACCATCCGGCACCAAACGGGTCTTACGAATGAGATTCTGCACGTACTCGACCTCAATATCCGCTTCCAACGCCTTAGCGCAGATCCGCGCCATCGTTTTTGGCAAAAACCAATGGAAAAAGATGAATCCCCTTTCCCTGCCTATGGCAAGGGCTCGTCGCAGTGCTGCCAAACCGACTTCTTCGCGTCCCTGGTCAAACGCAAATTGCGATTCCAACAGATAGCCTCTGAACTGCAGGTTAAAACTCCCCATTTCGTCTCCAATGAGTTGGACGTGATCAAGGTATTGCTCCGCCTGTCGATCGTCACCAAGCCCGTGAATCACTTCCGCAGCCGCACAAGCTATCATCGCTTCGGCAAACGAACTTCCATTCAATCCCTTCACAGCTAACGCTTCCCGGATGAACTCCCACGCCTTTGTGAGATCTCCTTTGACTCTCATCACCAAAGCCTGCAAAAAAGGTAATTCGCGCGCATCACATGCGCAGGGTGCGTCAGCAAGGAACCACTTTGTTCGAGATAATGCTCAGCGGAAACTACATCATTCCGAAACAGCGAAGCATAGACACCTGCTGCGAGCAGCGCCACATCAAACACATGTACCCCGGATTTCCTGGAGATTGCGAGCCCCTGTTCGACGAGACGCAACGATTCCTTCGGATCTCCGCAGCTCCAGTCTACGATCGCTCTGTTTGCATAATAGACCAGGCGCATCAAAGGCGGGCTGGCTTCGGATTCGGCGGCTGATCTCAAGATTCTCGAATATTTGTCAGCAGATTCCAGATCACCGATCCATGTGAAGAAGTTGCCTAAAACGGCCGCCAAAAACGAATACTTCTCGACGTCCGGCACTTCTTCAAGAATATGCTTTGCGCGATTGATCCACGCTGTAACAAGTGAAGGTTGCCGCCGCCTCCACATCAGTGCCGTCAGTATGGAAAACGTAAACTGGATGTCGATCTCCTTTGAAGGAAACGAGACGTCAGGTGGGGCCATCGCTAGCATGACGTCGATCCAGCGATCGTATCGGCTGATATCGATCCAGGAAAATTGGATCGCTGAGACAATGCCGGACAACGTCAGCAACACGCCCGCCATATTCCTCTGCGCCTTGAATAACTCGAACGCTCGAGCATAAATGTCCTCGGCTTCGAGTGGAGCAGTCGACAATCGGCAAGAGGCCAGCCAATAGAAGAGCCAGGGTTCTTGCTCGAAATGGATGGCTGGGAGCTGAGCAAGCCATCGTTCCAATGTCTGACTCCGCCCCTGTTGGAGTAAGTCTGGAGCGCGCGTGAGCACTAACCGAATAATTTCCTGGGTCTGGCCAGCCTCGATGTACAACGCCACAGCGTCTTCAATTCTCTCTGCTTCCTCTAAGAGAGAAGCCGCAGCCCGCTGGATTTCCGTGACTTCATCAGGACGCAGGGTAGCGCGGGCATGGGCGCGTAAAAATTCTCGAAACAACGGATGGTACTGATAAATGTAGGCGCCTTCAGCTCGCCGTTCCGTGAAATAGCGGGATTGATACAGCCCAGCCAACATGTCACCAGCCGACGCCTCTCCCGTCAGTTTCTCCGCCATAGTCGCCGTCATGTCGGGTAGAAAAGCCGTGCGCAATAAAACGTTCTGTGCTTCCGGGCTGAGCCGCTGCATGACCTCGCGCGCCAGATAGTTGAATATCACTTGAGGAGTCTCTTCAGCAGCGACTGCTTGCTCTGACCGGATTGCTTTAGCCTGCTCCAGTTCGAGGACCAGGCCCGCCACCCACCCTTGGAGTTTGTCATGCAACGCCTCAATCTGTACCGACCTCGGCGGCTCGTTTGGCCCCGTGTGCAGAAGCACAACAGCTCGTGCTTCTGATTTTGTCAGCCGCAGATCTTGCTCGCTTATGGAGTGGATCTGCTGAGTTGCTTGTAGGCGCGCGAATGCCGATGGGGGTAAAGCACGGCTTATGATCACCATGCCGATCTTTTCAGGTAATGTCTCGATGCCCAGCGCCACCGTCTCATGAAAAAGAGAATCCAAGGGTACTTCCTGATAGTTGTCAAGAATCAGGAGCGTGGGTGGTTTGAGTCGTGCGTACAGTTGTTCGAAAAAGCGGCGGGTGAACGTCGGCAGACCTTGCAGGTATTCGGGGGTCAGATGAGGAAGAGGGGTACGATATCGCGGTGCTGCTTGCTTGGCGGCAACACTCAGATAATGAAAAAACGTGGCGATGTCGCTGTCACCTTCGTCCACCTGATACCACAAGGGGCGAACCTTGCGAGCGCGCAGATAGCTCGCCACGAGCGTGGTCTTCCCGAATCCCGGCGGGGCATTGATCCAGATGACCGGCCGCTTACGGGCACGATCCAGTAACTGATACAGTCTGGGACGTTCGACAATGGCTGGAAGACGCGGCGGATTAAGCTTGGCCAGAGTACCGGAGGGCTTGCGGGATTGGAGCACCCGTGGCATTTGGCATCCCCGCACTCAATAGGTTACCAAAGCAGTCGCATCATCCCATGCCTGCCCGGAATAACTCAACATGAAACATTGACTCCCCGTCTCGCCGTAGATAATGATGATGGCTACTGCATTCTAGAAATCCGGCCACCTGTATTGCGTTTCTACGCGAGCAATCCGAGATACGGGTAAAACATTGCGAAACACCCCGTGCCTGCTTCTGCTGAGCATTGTTCTTTTCGATCTGCTTGGTTGGTCTTCATCCGTCCGAGCCGACGGTATCCGCAATCCTTTCCAGGGCGCAGCCGCCATTGCACAGGGGAATGCCTTCGCGGCGCAGGCCGATGATCCTACGGCAGTCTTTTATAATCCCGCCGGGATGACACAGCTGCATGGCGTTCAACACACGGCAGGTGTGCAGTTCGTCAGTGTCAACACACACTTCACGAGTCCGACCGGCGTTTCGACCAGAAACGACCAACCGTTCCCGATTGGTCTGCCGCCACCAGGGCAACTGTTCATCACGGCCAATCTCAAGGATCTTGGGATTCAGGCGTTGGGCAACTTGTCGGTGGGTCTCGGGTTACAGAACCTCTTTGGTTTCGCGGCCAAGTATCCGCGGAATGGGCCGTTTGCCAGTGCCGTCACGTTCGCTCAGTTTCCACTGATCGATATCAAACCGACCTTTGCCTACAGAGTGACAGACAGACTTTCTGTCGGGCTCGGCGCCGACATTTTTACGTTTGTCAGTCTCCTTGGCGAAGGTCATTTGGAACAGCAGTCTGTTCAAGGAGGCAGCACCATTGAATTGAATGGGAAGGGCACCACGGCCGGTCTCAATGCCAGCTTGTTATATACGCTGCTTCAAACCAATGAAGGTAAGCCCCGGCTCAATCTGGCCTTTGTCTGGCGCAGTCAAGCGGTGCTTCCCATTGACGGGGTCTTTCTGGTGGACGGAGCCCTGGTAGCGAATGCTGCCTCGTCGATTCGCCTTCCTGAGATCTATACGTGGGGCGTGGCCTTCTGGCCCATCCGAAACGCAGAGCGCGAATGGAAGGTTGAGGTGGATGCGGATTATGCGCGATGGGAATCAATTCGAGATTTCGATGTCCGTCTTTCGAATGGCGTGATCCTGACTAACCCACAACAGTGGAGCAATGCCCTCAGCATCGGCGTCGGCACAGAATACCGATGGCTCTCTTTCCCTGGTTATCCCGCTTGGAATGTTGCCTTGCGCACCGGTTACCTTCATTCTCAGCAAGCGATACCGGATGTGAATTTCAATCCGGCGGCGCCGGACGCCCCGTCCCATACTTTATCTGTCGGTGTCGGCCTCCTATGCAAAGAGCGCGGACTATTTTTTGGGGTTTTGACTTGTGGATCAGAGGCAGGCTTCTTCGGCAGGAAAGCCCTCGGAATTGATGTAGCGTACCAAGCTCTTGTGTTCGAATCTCGAACCGTCACCGGCAATCCGAATCCGACGGTGAGCGGCACTTATCAGACCACCATACATGCCGGCGCGATTACGATGCGGATCAATTTTTAGATGAGGCATACCTCGAAATTAACGCAAAGTCGGAACTCGATGATTGGGACTGCTCCGCCGGCGCAGTTGTGTCCGCAAAACCCTTGGAAGTCCATCCCGACCTTCCTTTTTTCACTCATACTCTGTAGTTTTGACTTCGGTGGAGCGTTGAACCAGCCTCTTCTTATTCATTTACAGGGAGAGCCGCAATGTTGTATGGTCCCATATAACTATATGGTATCTTAAGTGCCGAAGCCAAGTTTGAATGGGATGAGCGGAAAGACCTTCTCAATCAAAAGAAGCACGGTGTTTCTTTTGAAGAAGCTCAAAACGCATTTGACGACCACAAACGCAATCATTATTCGCGATCTATCTACCGTCTTTCGTAGAACAGCTCCAGCGCCGAGGCAAATCCGTGAACACGGCCTTTGTGAAAACCCTCTTCCAGGCGAGCTCGAAGTGAGCGAATCCCACCTTCATTCCCTCGTTTGGTGATCCCCTGAGAGACAAGCATTTCAGTGGCCACCTCGACGAGGCGTTGCATTCGCCCATTTATGTCTTCCGTGACTAAATTATCCATTATTTCATATGCTCGTGCCTGGACTACCGGTTCAAAGAATGAATCATACCCCTGCGCTTGAATTGTTCGTGCGCGGATCACCGTTAATTCATCCTTCACCCGCGCGACATTCTGCATCAAAATCGCGAATAGCTCTTTTCGTCCCTCATCGAAGAGCTTCTGCTCCATTTCCTTAAGAATGATCTCGGGATCAACCGCCGTAGCCCGAGGCTCATCTCCCCAGGACAGTCGATCGTAGCTCTTACGCTTTTCCGGATCACCGACGATTTCATAGGCGGCATTGATCTCTCTGATGCGTTCGTCTGCGTCCGCCTTGTGTGGGTTACGGTCGGGGTGGTGCTCAAAGACCAGCTTTCGATAGGCCTTCTTGATGTCTTCGTCAGAGGCTTCGCGAGCGACGCCGAGCACTTGATAGTAATCCATTCGTGCCACGCGAAGACTATAGCATGGAGGTTCTGCCGCTTCACCTTGACTGTGGCCGAGATCCTCCGTAGCCTTGGCGACGCTGGAGTGCGGACCATTGAACCAGCGGCACGAAATCAGCTAGCGGCAGATTGACAGCATGAACAGTTCGGCATGGCGATTCGGGGTCACCAGGTACCAATGGTTGGTGCTTTTCGTCGCCTGGCTTGGTTGGGTCTTCGATGCCATGGATGCGACGATCTATGCCATCGTCTTGCATCCGGCGTTGCACGATCTGCTGCACACGGAAACCGGACCACCGACCGCCGAGCAGATCGGTTGGTACGGCGGGATTATCTTTTCCATCTTCCTCATCGGATGGGCCATTGGTGGCATTACGTTCGGTATTCTGGCCGATCGATTCGGACGCACCAAAGTTCTGATTGCCACGATCATCATGTATGCCGTGTTCACTGGCGCAGCCGCATTGGCGGAAACTTGGTGGCACCTGGCATTGTCTCGTTTCTTGACTGCGCTTGGCATCGGTGGTGAATGGGCCGCGGGGGCTGCAATCGTAGCAGAGACATGGCCGGAAGATAAGCGTGCCAAGGCGGCCGGCATCCTTCAGTCGGCGTGGGCCGTTGGTTTTTTTCTGGCGGCTACGATGAACCTGACCTTAAAAGACGCCTATGGATGGCGAGGATTGTTTGTCATCGGCATCCTTCCGGCCTTCGTCGCCCTGCTGGTTCGCTGGTGGGTCAAAGAGCCGGAACGATGGACCCATGCGCATGAGCAGCAAGCCGTTCCCCTGACGGCCATCTTTCATGGTGACTTACGACGAGCGACGCTGGTCGGTTCAGCTCTCGCATTTGTCGCTGTGTTCGGCCTTTGGGGTTCGACAAATTGGGCCCCGACGCTGATCCGTGAATTGCCGGATTTGAAAGGGCAGGACCCGGCGACACTCACCCAGTATGTCAGCTATGCCATCATGTCGCTGAACGCCGGCGCGATCTTCGGCTATCTCGGATTCGGTCCCCTCGCAGACCGGTTCGGCAGACGACCGGTATTCGCCTTCATGTGCCTTGGGAGCTTTATCATGTTGCCGGTCACCTATTTGATGCCCTCGAGTTATAGTGGTGTCTTGATGCTCCTGCCGATCCTCGGGTTTTTTAATAACGGAATCTTCAGTGGATTTCCGATTTATCTTCCGGAGTTGTACCCCACGCGATTGCGGGCAACAGGAGCTGGATTCTGTTTCAACGCGGGACGCGTTTTGGCATCGGCCTCCCCTCTCATGACCGGCTGGCTGGTCACGTCATTGGGCACGTTTGGACGTGCAGCCAGCACGATCGCGCTGGTCTATCTGATCGGACTTATTGTGCTTTTGTTTGCTCCTGAAACAAAGGGCCAACGCCTTCCGGATTAGCCTTTGCCACCCTTGACTTTCCGGTCTCCCGGCTTATCTTTAACGCATGGATACAAAACACACTCCCAGACTGCTCACCCATGACGAACGAAAAGCGGCTAACGCGGCGTTTGCTGGTCGTCCATGCAATCCGACCTGGTCAGAGTCCGCGAAAAAGGTATACGAAGGTTTGATCGGGGCGATGCCGAATTTCCAGAGTGAGTCAGGCTCGCCACGCATCCAGTCTCTGCCGACAGATTCAGAGCCAGAGAGCGATGTGCCTCAGTCATTGGACGAGGTCTCAATTACGGCTGTAACCCCTGAGAATCAGAGCGTCTCTCGACAGCAAGCCATTGACTCAGGGTTTCTGATCGATGTGACGGCCGATGCGAAAAAACTTGGACTGAGCTTCTCTGTCACAGTCACGAAACCCCTGTGGGAAATTGGAATTGCACCGACCGAGGAGCTGTCAGACGAAGAAAAGTCGATACGGCTTCGAGACGTTCTTATGGCGTTTCGCCTCAGGCTTGCCACTCAAGGAACGCTCTCACCGTTGCTTGATTTTCCGGCGATGTTGTCGATGCCGCCAGGGGCAATTCCTCAGCCGGTCCCGTTGTTCGCATTGATTCAACCAGGCGAGCACAATCAGGCGATGGTCACGCTCCTGCTGCCGAATGAAGTGTCGACCACGATTATTCCGATGAACTAGCCGGGTGTTCCTATACCCGCCAGTGTGTTCACGAGTCTCCGCTCATCAGACTCGGTCGTAACGTCCCCATTCAAGCGAGCCTCGAGTAGTCGGTCGAGGACTTTCTTGAACTGTGGACCCGGTCTCATCCCCATCGCCTTCAGGTCGGTACCCGTCAGAAGTGGCTTTACGTGCCGGTACGTCGTGAGAAAGGCTGAGACCTGCCGCTTGACCGTCTCGCCCTTGCTCTTTGCCATGATGATCAGAAGCGTTTCATCCGAGAGTTCAGACAACACACCATACACCTCTGCCGGCTTGAGCGGCGATCGCGTTCCAAGTCGACGAATCACCGTGTGGCAACTCCGACGAGCCGTTCTTAGCTTGGTCTCTTCTGACTCAGAAAAAGGAAATCGCTTGAGAACCTCTGAGACGGCTCGCTCCGGTAAGACTTCCAACAGTGCCATGAGATAAACCATCCACACGTCCATTTTCCGATCGAGATAGGAGAGTCGATACCAGTCGACCGCTTGATCGACGGCATTGAGCAGGACACTTAAACGATTCGACCACGACAGTTTGGGATGGAAGAACTTCAGCAGACCCAAGTCTGCCAATCGTTTGATTGCCAGCTTTGGCTCACGCTCTGTGAGGAGCAACTTCAGCTCTTCCAGTACACGATGTCCGGATAATCGATTGAACAGGTTCATCTTCACGGCTCCCTCGATGAGAGCCGTGGTATCCCGTCCTAAGCGGAATCCATAGCGAATCTCAAAACGAACGGCACGGAAGACGCGAGTCGGATCCTCCACAAAACTCAATCCATGCAGCACTCGGATGACCTTCTCATTCAGATCCCGTTGCCCGCTGTAGAAGTCCAGGACTTCCCCAAAGCCCTTTCCGTTTAAGCGGATGGCCAGCGCGTTGATAGTAAAATCCCGGCGGTAGAGGTCTTTCTTGATGGAACTTTGCTCCACCGTCGGCAGGGCGGTCGGATATTCGTAGTATTCCGTCCTTGCGGTGGCGACATCCAGTCTGAATCCATCAGGCAGCAGCAAGATGGCCGTGCCGAATCGCTCGTGCACCTTCACGCGAGCATGCACGACCTCACCGAGTTGTCGCGCGAACGCGATTCCATCGCCCTCTACGACCAAGTCCAGATCCAGGTTTTTAATGTTCAGCAACAGATCTCTGACACAGCCGCCGACGACGTACAGCGGTACATCCGAGCGATCGGCGAAGCGCCCTGCTTCTTCCAGCAAGGTCACCACGTGCTTAGGCAATCGGCTTCGAAGCAATGCCGTCACGTTGCGATGCGGCCCTCTTGCCTTGAGTTGGGATACATCATGAACGCCGCGAATGCCATTTTTCAGGACATCGTTGTGCATCGTTCTCAGCAAATCGGTCCTCGTAATCACGCCCACGATTTGTGTTTTTTTCAGAACAGGAACGAACCGCTGGTTCCGCTCGATCATGGCGACTTCAATGTCATGAAACGGCGTCTCCGGCTCTGCAGTGTAACCATCGGTTTGCATGATGTCCCGAACAGCTGCCTTGCCAAGCCGATGGTATAAGGCCTTTTGAATCAATTCCCGACCGATCATTCCTACAAAATGGTCATGTTCATCGAGAATGGGGAACACGTTGATCCCATAGGTCGTCAACCGTTGCCCGGCTGCCGAAACAGTGGTATCCGCTCCAATGAACTGTACCGGATGAGTCATGACGTCTCGTGCCAAGAGGGTGGGCCGATAGCGCGTCGTGAGCAGTTCGACGAGTCGCTCTCTGACTTCCGAGAGTGTCTGTCCCTTGACCGTCGCGGCAGCGGCAACAGCATGACCACCACCTCCAAACTCCCGGGCGATCCACCCGACGTCGATTTCAGGCCGGCGACTTCTTCCGATCACCTGCACTCGATCTTCCATCATCACGGCGACAAGGACGGCGTCGACACCCTCCATTTCAGCGAGCAAGTGCACGACACCGGCTGCTTCACCTCGACGTCGATCGCTGGTGCTGGTTGCGATGAGAACTTTACGCCCCTCCAAATACTGTATGTCGCTATGTTCCAGCAGATCGTTCATGAGCGCCACGGTATCGGCATCCAGTGGACGGCGAAGAACATCCATGACGACCGTCAGGTCTGCTCCGGACTCCAGAAGAAAGATGCCGGCTTGGAGGTCTCGAGCGGTTGTGGAGACAAAGCCGAACGAGCCGGTTTCTTCGTAAAGGCCAAGAGCCATCACCGTTGCTTCAAAAGGCGTCACCGTCATATTTCTTTGGCGAAGTTGTTCAATGAGCAACGTCGTCGTTGCGCCGGCGGTCTGTACAATCGACAACGAAGAACGACCGGTGCATGGAGAGACCTCGTCAACATGATGATCGAACACTACCACCTCAACGGAGGGATCCTCGACGCAAGACTTGAGTGATCCGATTCGATCGGGATCTTGGGTGTCGACGAGGATCAGCCTGGTGATTTGAGAATGGTCGATCGTTTTGAGCTTGACGATGTCCAGATCGTGCTCGGCGAGAAAATTGCGAACCGTTTCCTGTGCGCCGGCGGGCAAGACCAGCTTGGCATTCGGAAAAAGTTTTCGCGCAGCCACCATGGAGGCCACACCATCAAAATCCGCATTGCTGTGCGTAGCGATCACTTCCATGAGAGCATTCTAGCAGGGGATTTCAGGAGGTGACATGGCACTTAACCTTCCACAGGTCGGGAAGGCACATTACTAGCCGGCTTGAGCGTTGTCGAAATTCTTAGCATGTAGGAAATAGCTGATTCAGCCCGGTCAGTCCCTGCCGTGGCCTGACCGATCCGAACGATCTGGTCGGTCCACTTTGTCGAGACGGTCAATTCGGTCCGGACGATCGCTGCGCCCAGAGCGGTCTGATCGATCAGACCGCTCACGGTCTGAATCGTCTCGCCCACCACGGTCATCCCGACGACCACGATCGCGATCGCCACCGGAGCCGCCGTGCTCATCATGGAAGAGTCGATCGCTTCGTTCCCCTTTGCTGACCTTGTCTCGAAGTGTTTGAAGACTGGCACGGCCTTCTTCAAAGTCAGACCCTCGCCGTCGCACTTCTCGGCTGAGGTCCAAGAGCTCAGCCGCACGATAGCCTTGCTTCATCCCTTCTCCGACCAAGGCAGTTCCGTCTTTCGACGGAATTCGTCCTTCCTTCATCACGGCTAAGCCCTTTGCGCCTGCCGCGAGTTCTTCCTGCGTCGTCTTATGACGGCCTTCTTGAGACAGTCTACTCAGCTCCCGCACCTCGTCCGGCGTGGCTCCTCGCGTAAACGCTTCAGCCATGGTTTCCAGCGCGCGCTGCCGATTGCCTTCGGGCATGCCGCGACCCTTCGCTTCTTCCAAGACTTCATGAGCAGACTCAAGCCGAGATGTCATCTGCCGCAGCACCGGATCGATGCGCTTTGGCTCAACCCCTTTCGCCAGACCTTCCCTCACCTTGTTCAGTAACGACTCCGTGGGAAGCCCCCGCTCGCCGGCCTTGTTCACGTGTTCCAGTAAGGGAGTAATCTCGCTCTCCGAACGACCCTGCGCCGAGCCAAGCCGGCTGATCGCTTCTCGATCCTGAACCGAGAGGGGTTCGGCCAAGACCGAAGTAGTGGTCAACGTGACCATCACGCTCAGCACTCCCATCGCTATGTTCCTTCTTTTGCTCATCGCCTTACCGCACGATCACGACCCCGTTTGTTTGCCCAAACCCATCGGTGACGAAATCCTCAGCCTGAGGCGGCGTCATCCATCGAACTCCATCGATCACATACATGAACGTGTGTTCTCCCTCTGCTAGCGGCACATCAACCGACCAGAGCGAGGAGCCATGCATGGTTTTCATCGGGGTCGATTCCTTGACCCAGCCATTGAAGGACCCGACGAGAAAGACCTGTTTGGCCCCCCGCACAACCACCGTGAAACGCACAGTCCCGGCCAGAGGCTTGGGCATGTCCGGTTTTATCACTGGAAGGTTGGCACAGGCCCAGAATCCACACGCCAGGATGATCACGATGATGAGGGTCTGAAATTGCAGGCTGAGCCCCGTCGGTCTCGTATGCATACGCGGGAGAGTACCGAAGGACTAGGCCTGTTGCAAGGAGTTCCGAGCGCACGCTAAATTTCCACATCAAGCACCGCATTGTGTGAGCCGAACCCATCTGTGGCTTCTTCAGTCGCCAGCGGATCGGCGATCCATTGTGTACCGTCAATGACGAACATATATTGATATCGACCGGGGCTAAGGGGAATCGTGGCGGTCCACATCCCGCCGTCCGACCGTTCCAGGGGCGTTCGCGCCGGGTTCCATCCATTAAAGTCTCCCGCCACAGAGACAGATCGTGCCTCTGGTTGTAGGAGGACGAGCCGGACAAACACCGTCGGCTCCTGTTTCATCCCGACTGCAGTCGTCTGGGTTGGGGCCGTCGCGACCGGCACCTCCACCACTCGTTCCGGCATCATGGTCAACAGCCCCGCCACCGCCACAATTGCGACGCAAACCGCGGCAGCGGCACCGGCCAGGTTCCACTCAAACGTTCGCGACGTGGTCACAGCGGCGCACAAGCGCTCCCACCAGTTGGGGACCGGTGGGGCAACTTTGACCTTGAGCTCACTCAAGAACCTCGGCGATGGGATCAACTTCGGTAATCGCGACGCTTCAGCGACCACCATCTCCAGATTGAGCCAACGCCGACGTAACATAGGGTCGGCATCAACCGCCTGCAAAAAAGTAACCCGTTCCTCCGGCGTGAGATCATCATCCAGGAAACGTTGAATCAGGAGCGCTGGTTCAATCATATGGTCACCGTATCGCCACGTCCTACCGCGCCGGGTTCAGGGCGGCGAGGTCTCGACTGAGTTGAAGCCGCCCTTTATAGACCCGCATTTTCAACGTGTCACCATTCACCTCAAGGATCTCTTCCATCTCCTCATAACTGAGCCCTTCGACGTGCTTCAGGACGAATGCCTCACGATAGAGAGGTGGTAAGCGCGCGATCGCCTGTTCCAGCTCCTGAGCCACCTGCTGCTGTGAAAGTAGCCGTTCGGGTGTCTGCATTTCAGCAACATGGCTATCCAAAGCCTCATCAACATCCAGATCGGCCGGTCCCTTTCCCGGACGCTTGGCTCGCAACCAGTCCTTACACTTATTGACTCCGATCCGGTAGAGCCACGTCGAGAACTTGGAATCCGCACGAAAGGTTGGTAGCGCCTTGAAGGCTGTAAGAAACGCTTCCTGAGCCAGATCCTCAGCTTCTGCACGATTGCCCACCATCCGATAGGACAAGTTCACAATCGTGGACGCATATCGCTCGATCAGTTGTCCGAACGCCTCATGATCGTGCTTGAGGCTGCGGGCAACCAGTTGCGCATCATCGGGTCCTACCTGCTGATCCGGTGGCATGCTCCGACTCCGGTTAGTCTGGTCCAATGCCACAGGACCGTCTGCTTTGGCCTACACATGTCATTAGACGCAAGGGTCTGAGCGGCGTAAACAGCCTCAAAAGATGGACGGTCCGGCTAAAACCGGTAACTGGTGCCGATTGAAACGACATAGTCCGGTGCCCCATTGGAGACACCGACCGCCACGCCACCATTGAATCTCCACGCGGCGGACGCTTTGTAATTCATCGCAAAAAAGAAATCTCGAATATTCACCAGGCCGGGCACCAGTGCCCGATACTCTTCAAAATAGACGCTCGCCAGGAGGTTCTTGGTGAAATAGTACCCGGCACCGACGTCATACCAATATTGATTCTGTAACTCCACGCCATTCGGATTTCCGATGAAATTGTATCCGCCGTCGAGGAACGCCAACCACTTCTCTCCAATGAGCTTGGACATCTCGATCCCATACCCATGATCAAGGGCGCCGGTTCCCAAACCCTTTCCTTCACTCGCGGTAGGGATCTTTAATCGCCCCGTGATCGCAATGAGTGGAACATAGTCACGTTCTTCCACGAGATAGTAGCGCCCCCTGAGGATGATATCGCCGAGACCTGAATTGGTCACCTTTTGAGCCGCCTGCCCTGCGACTCCCTGACCGGCATTGAGCAAGGCAAGACACTCCGGCTTGTCGGTATCGATTTCTGTTCCACCCTTCTTGAGGCACCGTCCAGGCAAGGTTTGAATCGGCTGACCGCCGACTAACGTCGCCGTGCCGTTACTAGTGACGGACACAAACGGAATGACCAACGACACATCACCGTCTCTAAAGTACCGACGCACCGAAAACGGGACGTACACAAATTCACTGGTGGTATTGGTGCCGAAGTTGCCGCTGCTGTAACTGGGGGTCATCCCGATCTGCCAATTTCTTTCAGACGCGGGCTGTGGTCGCTTGTCGATCGGATCTGCTGCAAACAGTTGTCCCATCCACAATCCAACGATCCCGAGCATTGTCACCACCGCGACCATCCGCTTCCGCATCTTCACTCACCATCCCTTTCTGGCTGCAGATCTCTTCGGCCATATCATCTCTTACGAACCAATACATAATTGCTAGATTAGCAACGGCCCTTGCGACGTGCAACGATCCGATGGACAGTCGGCACACACAGCAAAACGGCGTCGAGACAGCCTCGACGCCGTTGCCGCTCCACATTGTGCTGGTTGACTCGATCTAGTTTCTCCCAGAGCGTTCAGGTCTCTCGGGGCGTTCGGGCCGCTCCGGTTTTTCGAGGCGATCTTGGCGCTCTGGTCGTTCAAATCGTTCCATTCGCTCTGGTCGGTTCGGCCGGTCCATCTGCATCATGCGGGCATTCTCTCGGCCCTCTCTGCCATGTTCGCCGGCCGCATGGTCGGCCCGATCCAATCCGCGGAGTTCGTCGTCGGCGTTCGACCTTTGATTGTTACGGCGATCCTCTTGCCTGTCCATCCGGCGATCGTCTCGACGGTCCTCTCTCCGGTCCGCTCGTCGATCTTCCTGGCGTACGTCATTGGCTTGAGCCATAACGGTATAGTCTCGCCCGTGTCTTGTTCCAGTTTCTCCACTATCTCGACCTCTGTTGATGGATTCAGGACCACTATTCAGCGATTCCGGCCCGCTATTGAGTGACCTATGCCCCCGGTTGTCTATACGCATCTCTGATCCTTCAATGGGACCATGCATCTTCCCCACAGCCGGTGAGGCCATGACCGAGAGTCCCGCGAGCGTCCCTACCATGATTTCTTTCCAACTGATACGGTTCATCCGTCATCTCCTTTGTTGTGTCACACGTCGTCACAGTCTCGCTTACGTACTGATAGGCGCCTAGCTAATCTTCCAACTCTGCCTCGTCCCACACCGCCACAGTCCCGTTCCATTCCCCTTTAAACTTCACAAGTGAATTCACCTTCACCGTTGCCAAGAATCCCGCGCGACTCATGGACGAGCCGCTCACACTCTCAAAGTGCTTGATCGAATTCGTATCCACCGATACACCAAGAATGACCAGGTTATTGCCGGTGATCGGTTGAACCGGCCCTTGAAGATCCAGATCCGTATCGGCTGAGCGCAGCTCGACACGTGTGGCGCTGACTGAGGCTGTGCCGCCGACGCGACCACGCACCCGCACATGGTCACCAGGCGACAGCGCACCCAGGCTGATACCTCTGAGATCCGTCTGGCTGTTCACCCTGACGCTGACCCCAGGCAAACCGTTGATGGTGAACGCATTCGATCCAATCGTGGCGATATCGCCTTCGAGTCGTACACTGTCTTGGAACTTCACATGCTTGGCGATGAGTGTGCTGCCATCGAATCGACCCTCGGCGGACATCTTAGCGCCGACCACGATTTCATCAACTGTCCCGCCCCGGAACTCCGTGTTGTTCGTCGTCCTCACAGGAGTAGTCCCAATGGTGAACTCGAGACTGCTGCCGGTTGGTGTACCGGCCTGTGTCACAAACCCTTCGACCTCCAATTCATCGATTGCCTGACCGATGCCCTGGTTCTCGGGCTCGACCTTCGTTGCAAAGAGCGTCGTCGAGACACTGTTGAAATTTGCTCCCTTGGCCTCGACAAAACGACCGTCCCAATTGTTGCCATTGGGGATCGACATGTCACTGATGTCTGCTCCGCTGTAATTGACCGAGAGGTTTCCGATCCGAAATGTCGATGAACCAGCACTATGATTGCTCACGAAGCCACGAACTTCCGGTGTAACATTGACCAGCTTCCTCTCAATGACCGTCGCCTGAATGACACCATTCGAACGAATGTGGCCATTCACCTCGACGTGATCGGTTCCGGCCACCAGATTGCGAACATTTCGTCCGGGGATGTTGTCGTCGATCAAGGTGGCATCGTCCACCAATACCGTTTGCCCCATGACAACCAAGCTGAGACCATCCGAGGCCACCGATTGGACCAGCCCCTCGACCGCATCTTTCTGAAGAACGGTGCTCGCCGAACGTTCATTCCCGTTCAACGAGCCGTTGACCGTCACGGTCATCCCGACCTTGAGATCGCTCTGGCTGCCGGATTGGCCATCGACGGTGAACGAAGAACCCCTCGTCTCAAACTTCTTGCCGTTGACGAAGACGCTACCGAAGCCGGTGATGGTGCCCGACGCCGACGCGGAGCCGGAACCGCTCCCCGATCCACTTGCCGATACAGATGGCGCTCCCTCACTGCCACAAGCCGCAAGGAGTCCCGCGAGTCCCATCATCCCCAACCAACTGACGATCCATCGTGAGGTTTTCATCATGTATTCCTTGTTGAACAATTGTGGTTACGATTTCTGCTTTCGTTGCTGACCGAGCGAAAAGGTGGTGGAACTGGGCATATTGGCCAAGACGTCGGCAGACCAGGTGACGCGCACCGGGCACCATTGCCAGACACCTAAGCTGATAATCCGGGTCAACCCAGCCGGAATGCAGGCGACACGATTCACCGACACATCGCGATTGATGACCTGAGTAGAAGCGCCACAGCGACTCACATATGGTTCACCGGACACGTTACGAAGATCGACATGAGGCGTCACAAATGAGACAACCGGGACTGGCAGAACTGCTATGGACGAATCGTCGACCCACTCACTCCCTGAACAATGCCCTTCCACCTCAGCCGTCCGTTTCACCTCATCGCGTACTAAGGTCGAGGTACAGCCGGACGACAACAGCGCAGCGGATAGAACAAACGCGCACACTCTTGAACAGAATGGTTGCATAATCCCCTCCTTCCAACCTTGTCTGATGGGTTAGACGGAGAGGGAAGGGAAAGGTAAACGGGGATCTTGGAACACTTAGGCCCAGCAAAAGCAGGGGGCGTTGATAGCGATGGGGTTCCAAACGCCTTCTATCACACGTCAGAGGCGGACTGCAGCAAATCTAGCGTAAGCACCGGCCTGGGCTGAAACGAGGCACTACCGCACATCTTGGAAAAAGGATCGAGGAAGCACCGGCAGGTGGAATTCGACATGTAGGATAATCAAGAGGACGCGAACAAAACTTCGAACGATGCCCATCTTCAGAAACTTACGCGCATCCGTAACGACTGGCGGAGAGAGGATCAGAGGGGATGTCTTTTTGATGAGTCGTTCGCAAAAGGCAACGTCTTCAAGAATCGGCTGATGAGGAAACCCTCCTAATTCTTCAAACAAGGATCGCCGGATAAAAAGAGCTTGGTCACCATAGATGATCCGGCTCCGAACACATCGAAAGTTATCCAAGTACGAGATGAGTCGGAGCCGCCAGTCGTCTCCGGAGAACTGATGCATGAAGCCGCCGGCCTGAATGGTCTGATCGCTCTCCATATCATTGAGCTGCTGAATTGCCCCGACCGGCAACTGGGTATCGGCATGGAGAAAGAGCAACCACTCTCCCCTCGCTTGCTTGGCACCGGCATTCATCTGCGAGGCCCGGCCCTTGGAAGCCGCTAACAACCGGCGTGAGGGGTAAGGCGTAAGGGGTGAGGGACACTGAAAACCAAAGTTCGATAGGACGACATGTGTCCCGTCGGAGCTGCCGCCGTCCACTACGATCACTTCGAATTCGCCTTGCTGAAGGTACAATGCGCGCAATGTGTGCGGCAGCGCCTTTTCCTCATTATAGGCGGGCATCACGACGCTGATCATGCCACGCACCAGTCAGGCAAGAATGTCCGGACGTCATTTGCCCAAGCCGCAGCATCCTCATCAATGCTCTCGAACAGGTCGCAGAGGGTAAGGACCATGGCGTCGGTCAATACGAGATAGCGCTGAGCCCGTTGCTTGAGCGTTGCACGATCGGTTTCACCTCTCTCAACGGCCCATTCCAGCTGACGTCGGCCGAATCCATGATGTGCCTCTTCTTGTCGCAACAATATCCGGCGAAGTCGCCCGAATGGAGCCGCTCGCTTTACCAACCCCTGCTCGATACGGGTAAGGACTACTTCACCCAAACCTTCAAGAACGACTTGCTCGGCCAGGAACGTTTCCAGAAGATCATGGCGATCCAGTGCATCATCCAGCATACTTCGATACTCTTCCAGAGCGGCAAGAAATGGGGCATCGCGCAGATGTTTCGGCGCCAGCCAGGCGATCGCCCCCTGAAATACTACCGCATGCATCGCTTCTTGTTTGGCCTGGCTGAGGAGAAACCGGCGCGTTCCGGCATCTTCGGACAATGCAGCTTGAGCCGTTGCGCAATCATGGGCCATCCGCTCGCCATGCTCCAGAAAAGTCAACAGTCGCGCGATCGGCACTTTCTCGTCAGGACGGACCAACATGGTTCTGCTCCTTGAGGGGTATTCCGTTGAGGCTCCAGTCATAGTCGAGATACTCGATGCGGTATTCCGATCGTATGAGATCCTGAACCAGTTCAGGATCATCCACGTAGCGGATGACGTAGGTCAGAACCGATCCGGCAACTCTCGTGAAATCCTCATCAAACCACTTGAAGATCATGGAGAGCGACGCTACTTTCTTCACACGGTCAAAATGATTCCGAATCGGGTCGTTGATAAACTCCCTGGCCACACGGTCCAGCTGGAATTCCAGCTGATCCGGCTCGAACGCCCAGGGTTGAAGCTTCGGACAGGACAACGACGCGCAGACGATTGCAAAATGGATCCGCGGTTCATGGAACTGCGCGATCAACACCGTTCGTTCCAGGTCGTACAGATTAAGGATTTCTCCGCCGACACGATAGTCCCGGCCGATAAAATAGCGATACCGTCCCCAATAACTCGTGGGCGAGTACTTGTCGAGGATGCCCTTGATCGCGAAGGCGTTGTACGCATTGATCCAGAAGGCCAGTCGCTCATTCTGCGTCGTGAATGCATTGGGATCTACTCGGTCAAGCTGATCGAGATACATCGGTAGCCGATCATCAGAATGGATGGCAGGATAATCGACGCTGCCGTCTCGAACATGGGCGCGCACCACCTCATGAAAAACCGTGTGTGAGAATTCTTCTGGCGGAGTCGGATTGAGAGGGGTGAAGGATGTCGGAACCGTGGAGCATCCCGCGAGAACGATCGCGAGGCTCACGGTGACGCATTTCATGAAGCCCGTCGCCTTCGTCACCATTGCACCGGGGTTTGCCATGCAGCAATTGGGTGCCGCAATATCGACCCGATCACGCGCCCGTCTAGTCTGTTACAGGACGATCGATCCGAACAACGTTGAATCGATTGCCGATCAAACCGCGCAAGGATTTCGCTCAACGAAGACTCGAGGAGATTCCCGGCCTCAGGAAGTGACAAGCAGGGAGAGACATTACCCGATGCATCGATGGCAATGCTATATCGTCCGGCGTCGCAGGGCCTGAGTGTTTTACCACCGAGCCAGGATACATTGTCCTTCGCGTATTGTCGTAGATAACCAGGTGGGAGGACATTCTCTTTAAGCAGCCCCTCAAACACCGCGCGCGCCCGTTCACGCTCATACATCAATAAAGGTTCTTGCTTTCCGTACAGTCCGACATCCCAATGGTAGGCGCCGACAACCGGCAAGAAACCTCGCTCCTGAGCAAATCGAACCAACTGGGTGACTTCCTGACGATTGACTTCACTGACGATACAGGTCAGAAATTTGGGATGATGATAGTCTCTCAGTAGCTCAAGCCCAGCGAGAACGTGATCAAGTTGATCGCCGCCTCGGATACGTTCATATTTAATCGGGTCAAGCGTATCCAGACTAATCGAAAGCGTGACCGAAAGGGTGTTGAATGCTTGCACAAGACTTGCGGTCAACCTGGTGCCGTTTGTAATGAGCGTGATGTGAAACCCAAGCTGAACTAAATCTTGAAGAATTAGAACCAAGTCCTTGCGCAGTAAGGGTTCACCACCCTGTAGGAATACGAACCGAACGCCTTCCTTGTAGAGTCCTGTAAAGGCCTGCCGAATCTCATCTCGGGTGAGCTCATACCGACCAACGTTCAAGGGAAGGTTGCAGTACCCGCAAGAGGAGTTACAGCGAAGGCACGCCTGAAAAATAGCAAGCACCGGTCGCTGAAAAATAAGATTGGTCAACCCGCCCCATAAGGCTTGGTGGAGACCCGGCCTCCTCCCCTCGAACGTCGTGGGTTCGATCGCACGATCATGAAGTTTTTGCCTAGTTCGTTCAATTTGTATCAGCATACGCCACGCTGGATATGCCCTGCTCAGATCTGTACAGTGCTGACCGTTTTTTACCTCGCCTGAAATTCGTCTCCAGATCCCCTTTCAGCAAGCCTTGTAACACTTTGAAATTCATAGTCCATGGGTTTTCTATCACCGGCATGTGCCTTGCTGAGAATTTTCCGGCCAAGATGATTACTTTCATAGGAGGCTCATCATGAAGAACGATCATCCGAAAATCTACCTCGCGACAATCGGAGGACTGACCGCGATGTTGTTGGCTGTCCCCTCTTTCTCCATGGCTGGCCAAAAGCATGAGGAGAAGGCAAAAGCCGTTTCACCTTCATCCTCAACAAAAAGCCTGATTCCTCCAGCTGCACGCCATTCCGACAATCGGCCAGGTCCCGCTTGGAGGACAATCGGAGGGACGGTCAAGCAGATGAGAGACACGGTGTACACGATCGAAGATTATGAAGGAAACCAGGTTCAACTTTTCGTGAGCCGAGAAACTAAACAGCTTGGGGGTCGCAAGAAAGTTGGCGATCATGTTCGCGCTGAAATCACCCACAGCGGTTTTGCCAATTCGATCCAATGATCGCTTCGTGCGCAGCCGCCTCGATTAGGCGGGCTGTGTTGTCCCTGAGTGTTTGTCGGATACTCGTTCTATTTCTTACAGGACAGTTTCAAGTACAATGTAAGCCGAGTGATTAGGTCATCCTCTCGGTGAATCGCTATTGCGCCACAAGGCCATTGGCCCCTGCCGGCAGACCGGACATGCTGCTCAGGAACGTAAGCTCCCCACTTCTTCGATCAACGCGAAACACATCGATGGTGCGCGCGATTGCATTCAAGACATAGAGCAATCTGCTGTTTCCACTCAATGCCATATCAATTGGAGCGGCTCCGGTAGAAGCAGCGACACCCTCGATCAAGGTAAGCGCCCCGCCTCGCCCAACACGATAGCTCGAGAGGTTGTTACTACCGGTGTTACTGGTGTAGGCAAACTTCCCGTTCTTGGTGACCACAATCCAACAGGCAGCCGATTGAAAATCAGGAACTGAACCGCTCCGAAGATCCAACACTCCTTTTCGTAACACATAGCTCGAGACGGCACTGGCATTGGCTCTGCCACCGAATGCCTCACTCACGATGAGCACGCCTCGTTTATTGAAGGAAAACCCGAATGGTGTGGCGCCCGATGAAGGTTGAGAGACTGGCCCAGTTGCGACACCGTCCTCATCAACCGTATAGGTATCGATAATCTGGGTGGCTTTTTCTGTCACCACCAGCGTATCGCCCTCGGGGTTAAACTCGATCTGCGCAGGTGCCGTGGCAGGACCACTGAGCGAACGCGTCGATCCAGGAATGGGTTTCAACGTATCGCGTTTCGTCAACAGAAACCCCGTAATGTTGCCCGTCCCACCCCCATTCAGTACATAGACCCAGTCCTCGTGGATCGCAATACTGATTGGACTCACCCCACCCGAACTTACCTTATCCGTGAGCCGTAAGCCATGCTCATGGACTTGAAACACCGATACCTCATGGCTTCCTGCATTCACGGCAAAGAGAGTCTCCCCGTCGTCACTGATCGCGATCGCACCTTGATTACCCAGGCCACCGCCTGACCCGGTCCCCTGCGTAGGAAAGCTTCCAGATGGGATCAAGGTATCGCCACGCTGCTCAAATACCAAGACAGCATTCCCGGACACGGCATTTGACATCGTATATACCATCCGTCCTTTCTGACCGGCGAAGGCGTTGCCGAGCAACCCTGCCGATACGGCCAGGACGAGTGCGATCATACGCACGAAAGGCTTTCTCATGATCCTACCTCCTCTAGTAAGTAAGGGAATGGCTGGCTACAGGATTCATCGTAATCGCGAGTTATCACAAAACGTTCACATATCGGTCACATCTCAGTCACAAGATCGGAGCACAGTTTGCTACAGGCCTACACCCCGCACTCACCTCAACGAGTCCCTAACCGCCCTCGTACTCGTTCTCGAGCCCGGTGTAACCGCACGTAGAAATTCGTGTCAGAGATGTTCAGCCTGGTGCAGACCTCGTTGGTTTCCAGCCCATCTACATCGCGGAGAATCAGGACTTCCTTGAGATTGAGCGGCAAAGCATCCATCGCGCGTCGTATACAGTGCACGGCTTGTTTTGACAGCAAGAGTTTCTCCGGTGTCCGATCGTCGAAGAGCGACCTGGAGAATGACCAGTCCCCAGCGCAATCCCCGTACGATTGGAAGTGGAATGAGTCGAGTACATCACCATGGTGATCACCATTCAATTCGAAGTCTGCGAAGGGCGTATAGCGTTTTTCACGAACACCGCGATCCTTGGCTTTGTGAATCAGAATGCCGCAGATCCAAGCACGAAGAGACGATCGACCTTCAAAGCGCTCTATACTTGTGAGTACTGCTATCCAGGTCTCCTGGACGACTTCTTCGGCCACGTCCCGACTGGCGACATATCGCATGGCTATTCGGATCAGCAGGTTATGTTGCTGGGTTACAAGCTCATCGAAGGCCTGTTCCTCACGGAGCCTCAGTCTCACGAGGAGCCTATCCTCGGCTGACATACAGCAGAATCTCTTGCGCACGACTGCCCTCCTGTGAGTTGAGACGACATGATCATCGACCGCCGTATGCATGCTCCACCTCCAATCCGCGATATTGGTATACCCACGCTGAACGTATCTGCCATGATCCAGAGCCATTGTTGCGACCGTTGATCACAGAACGGTCACACAATCATGACATCTTGGTCACGAATGCACAGACGCGAGGGAGGCGTGGGGACAGTTTTGCAGATGGATGGTATAAAGCGGTCAGATTGAGAGGCGAATCGGGGGGTCGTTCGCAAACGGGCAGGCAATTGACCGAGTAGAAGGATTTGCCGTTATTGCATGATCCCGAGCTGGCTTCATCCTCAAGAGCAAATGCAGACCTTCATGATCGAAATCTTCTTGAGGAGCTATGCCCTGGCTGAAGAATCAGGAATCTGGATGGGTGGCTGAACCGTACTGAGATGAAACGTGAAGGTTGTTCCGCTATTCAGGATACTGTGAGCCTCAATGGAACTTCCGTGAAGCTCCAGAATTCGTTTGGAGATGGCCAGGCCAAGCCCTGCCCCAGTCGCTCTCCCTTGCTCGTTGTTGCCGACTCGATAATAGCGATCAAAGATGTACGGAAGGTCCTCTGGTGGAATTCCGCAACCGGTATCCGTAACCTGTGTCACAAGCGTCCCTTTCCTAAGACTCAGGGCCACGACGACGACGCCTCTTTCTGGAGTATGTCGGACGGCATTGACGATGAGGTTTTCAAGAACTCGTTCGATCAGCCCAATGTCAGCAGAGACAAATGGAAGATCTTCTCGTATATCCGTCTGAAGATTCACCTGCTTCTTCGCTGCCACAAACGTGAGCTTTTGGACCACATCTTGGACAAGCTCGCTGAGGGAAAACGGTTCGACTTGAGGCATTATTTCCTGCGAATTCAATTTGGCCAGCTCAAACAGCTCAGCGATCAACTTGCTTAATCGCTTGCTATGCTTCATGGCAATTTCGAGATAGTTTCGCTGCTCCTGTGGCGACAGCGTGCCTTCCTTCAACAGCAGGGTCTCAAGATACCCCTGGAGCGATGTCAGAGGCGTGCGGAGGTCATGGGAGACATTGGCGACCAGTTCACGCCGCAACTGATCAGTCTGATTAAGCTGCGTGACTTGCGTGTGAATGCGATCGACCATCTGGCTAAAGATCGCGTCCAATTCGTCAATTTCATCCCGAGGCTGACTGTGCATCGGTTGCAGAGGAGATCGGTAGATCACCGCTGATTGTTTGGAGAAATCGCTCCGTTTGAAGCTCTCCATCGTCACGGCAAGCGCTCTGAGCCGGTGAGTCAAGATCCTGAGCGTGAAGAGGCCGGTCACAAGGGCAAACAGCACCGTTGCCAACACAGCCCACATGCTCAAGCGGAGAATGTAACTTCCTTCCAACACTTGTGCCACGGAGTCAAACTCCTCTCCTCCCAGGATCACGTACAGATAGCCCTGGATTGAACCGCTCAGAGATTCGATGGGAAACGCTGAAAAAATCTTTTGCTGATTGAGATCGCGCGGGTCGTCACCCAGGATGGGGAGGTCTTCGGTTCCAGACAAAAACCGCTTGAGTGGGTCAAGAGCGATACCATGTCGTTTCACTTTTGACGGAGGAGCCGAAAAGGTCAGGATCGTTCCCTGAGCATCGAGCAGATAGACTTCGATACTGGGATTGATCACCATGAGCATGTGAAAAACATCCTTGATGGCCTCTTCATTTACCAGTCCTTCCTGAATCAGGAGCTTTTCGGACACGATGCGTTCGGCCAATGTCTGGTTAAGCTTTTGGTTCACCTCTTGGAAATGCAACTGGGTCGTATACACAGTCAGCAGGACGCCTCCAGCGCCTAGGAGGCAAAACAGCCCGATGAGAACACTTGCAAGCTTCCCGTACAGAGTAGTGAACATTCAGCTACCCCTGCTGGTGTTCCTCGGCAAAACTGTAGCCAATACCCCAGACCGTCAAGATGTACTGAGGATGGCTCGTATCGCGCTCGATTTTGGCCCGTAGACGATTAATGTGAGAATTCACGGTGTGTTCATAGCCGGCATGTGTATACCCCCACACCAAGTCGAGTAGTTGCGAACGGGTATACACGCGACCTGGGTGTTGGGCGAACTGAAGTAAGAGATCGAACTCTTTCGCGGTCAAGTCCACCGCTTTGCCACACAACGTAACCTTGCGTTTCTCGGTATCAATTATGAGATCGCCTGTCTGAATTATGGGTGGCTTGTCGGGAGCTCGTTGCGCTTCAAGCGCCTGCATGCGACGGAACAACGCCTTCACCCGAGCCAGAAGTTCACGAATGCTGAATGGCTTGGTCAGATAATCATCCGCGCCGACCTCGAGACCAAGGACGCGATCCAATTCAGTCGACTTAGCCGTCAGCATCAGAATAGGGGTGTAGTCGGGTTTGGCACGTACGTTTCTACATACGTCTAAACCTTCCATCCCTGGAAGCATGAGATCGAGAATGATTAAATCGTAGGCATGAGCCAGTGCATGCTTGAGCCCTGTCGCGCCATCCTGCGCCACATGGACGTCATACCCTCCATCATGGAGATGGAGCTCCAGGAGACGCGCAATGTCCCTGTCGTCTTCAATTACCAGAATATTGCGAGGCTTTACGCTTTGCCGATGCTGTGCTTCGTCTGCCATGATTGCTAGGATAACAGGCGATTATCACGAAAGCATCACGGATGGCCGGAGTTGATGAGGAACAAATTCACATGCTTAGGCAGGTATCGATGGAAGGATCAGACACCGGGTGATGCGGTCTCAATGCTTAGCGTCTCATCCAGGCAAAGAGCTCTATCAAAAGGTCTTTCGTTCTCTGCGTAAAGTGCGCTTTTCTCCAAAGAGTAATCACTTTCTTGTTCACTTCGGCTTGAGTCGGATAAGGATGGATCGTTCCCGCGATGAGTTTAGCTCCACCTCCTGTCTTCATGGCGACCGAGAACTCGCTGATCATGTCGCCGGCATGACTTGCGACGATCGTGGCCCCAAGGATCTTGTGGGTCCCCTTTTGGATGTGAACCCGTGCAAACCCTTCATCGTCTCCGTCGAGAATTGCCCGATCGACCTCGTCGAGTTTGTAGGTGTAAGTTTCCACTTCGAGACCATTTTCCTCGGCATCCTGCTCGTACATGCCGACGTGAGCAATTTCCGGATCAGTGAAGGTGCACCATGGCATGGTCAACGACTCGGCGCTGGCGTGCCCCAAGCCAAAGGGGTGAGGAAAGAGGGCGTTCTGAATGGCGATTTGAGCCATCGCGTCGGCGGCATGGGTAAATTTGTACCGTGATCAGATATCGCCCGCCGCATAGATCGTTGGATTCGTCGTTTGCAACCGTTGGTTTACCTTGATGCCGTTTCTGTCATATTCCACCCCTGCTGCTTCGAGGCCAATCCCCTCTGTGTTCGGAGCCCGCCCGACCCCAACAAGAATGTCGTCGACAGTCAGGTCATACTGCTGCCCATGTGAATCGACTGTTAAGCGCTTGCCAGCTTCGGTCTTCTTCACGTGCAAGTCCTTTCCGCAGCAGAGCAGCGTCACTCCATCTCGTAGCATGGTGCGCTCCACGATGTCTGCGGCATCTCGATCTTCATTCGGCATGATGCCGTGTGCGGCCTCGATGAGATAGACGTGGCTTCCAAACCGAGCGAAGGCCTGCGCCAGTTCACATCCAGTCGGACCTGCCCCGATCACTCCAATCCGCTGCGGTAGTGTGGTCAGGGAAAAGATGGTCTGTTTCGTGAGGTACCCCGCCCCTCCTGGAGGGCTGGTATAGGCGGTCCCGAAGCGCGGGCTCCGGTACAGACGGCGGCTTTCAGGAATGTCAGAATCCGATCACCAGCAGAACCACTCACTTGGATCGTATCGGTACCGAGAAATCGCCCGGTTCCGACATAGGCATCGACTCCGTGCTTGAAATCCGCCGCAGCGTCCACCACCCAGAAAGGAGTTGTCAGATCGACTGGAATTCTCGTAGTCTGTCGGAAGGAGATCACAATGGATGAATCGAGCAGACTGACCAGGACCAAAGAACAGTGGGCAAAGGCTCGGCGAGGTGGAGAAGAACGAGAAGTCTTTTATGAAGGCGATGATCGATTACCTCCAGGCCAACATCTTGTCGACAACTTTCCTGTGCTTGATCTAGGCTTCAAGCCGGAGCTTTCATTAAGTGAATGGACGCTCAGTATCGGCGGGTTTGTGGCTGAGCCCATCACATGGACCTGGGAGCAATTCCTGGCACAGCCCCAATTCAAAGATCGGTCGGATTTCCATTGTGTCACGTCATGGAGCCGTTACGACAACGACTGGGAAGGTATCAGCTTCAAACACCTCATCGCCGTTGTGAAACCGCTCTCACTTGCGCGATTTGTCCTGTTCAAGTCCTACGACGACTACACCACGAACCTACCGCTTGAGGCCTGTGACGATGACGATGTGTTGCTTGCCCACAGCTGGAACGGCAAACCGCTCTCCCGGGAACATGGAGGGCCGGTCCGTGTGATTGTTCCAAAACGGTATGCGTGGAAGGGAGCGAAGTGGGTGAAGGAGATTACGTTTTCAGATCGGGACGAAAAAGGGTTCTGGGAGGTTCGTGGCTACTCCAACACAGCTTTTCCCTGGAAGAACGATCGGTACGGCTAACCGTTATTTTTTTATCCAGCCGCCCGAACTTTCGACGAAGTGTCCCGGTTTGGTGTTCTGAATGGCTTTTTCACCTGCCAGTGTCTCTACCACCGTCCGCGGCGTTCGATTTCTTTTGGCAATATCCTCATACGCCTGCCGACGTTTTCCATTGATATCCGAGATTAATGCTTGGGCATCGGCATTGGATGTGTTGACCGCTCCAAGGTAGCCGTTGGTTCGTTCCCCGACCAAGCCCTTTGCCTTGGCTTCGTCCAGTGACAGCGCGGAAACCGGCGATGCCATCGTTGCCCATAGGATCGCCACACATGTTGCCATGGCCAACCGTATAATCAACATCAGTCCCTCCCGCAGCTAAAACAATCCGCTATCATTCGAGATGACTTCATCGAGGTCTTTTTCTACTTTTAGTCGAATTTCATGATCAATCTTCACATTGAGATTGATCGTGATCGGCTTGTCCGATGGGGCCACTTCGACACGTGGAGTACATGCGCCCAGGGTGGCGAGCACAGCTCCCCACAGCAACATTCCGGTACCGATCATCCTGGCTCCGCTCCGTATAGTGCGCCTCATGATGGTCATAATCGTCCATACTTTCTCTCAATAGAGCCACGAATCTCATCAACCAGACGCAGACTCTTCAGAAGGGTGGGAATGTGTTCCTGCACAGTTAAATTAAAATGAATCGGCGGAGTGTTCTTCAAATCCGGATTCTTTCCTTCAAGCCGAGCGACCAGATCCAACATCCCCGTTTCTTCGTACTTCAGACCGACCCGCAAGAGTGTATAGTGAAAGTTGTTCAGCGCCTGCTCTACGAACCGAAGTTGATGGCCTGATTCCGAGACATCTCGTGATGGTTCCGTCGAAGAGATGTACCGCAACACTCCTCCCGGAGGTTGAGCCTCGATGCGCCCATCTTTCACAATGGCCCCGCTGGACGTGAAGGTCACAGGTACCGACCCATTGAGTGTCCCAGTGCCATGAAGCCCTCGTTGCTGTTCCACGCTCAGAACTTTTGCAAGATCCAGTTTATGTAAGAAGAAAGTGGTGGAAAAGGGCGGCTTTTCTAAGTCTACCACAAGGCCAGGGTTCGTGACTCGTCCTCCGAGCACGTCGCACTGAAAATCTTTTACGTCGATGACCGGCAGCGTATTTTCGAATGGCCATCGGATTTGGTAGAGAGCTGCCAGATTGGAAATTTCAAGGCCGCTGCGCATCGATGTCACCAAGATGGAGGCCGGTTGAATCATGGATACTGAATCGGCTTCGTCTAAGTGCAGAGCCATCGTGGTACTGAGACCCTTCACAACATAGTCGGAGTAGTATCCCGACAGCTTTTCCCCCACGACCTTGGCATCGGTTGATATGATCCTCATTCCGCTCATGGAATTGCCGAGGCCGCCGGACCAAGACGCATCAGCCGTCACGCTGAATGTCCCTTCGACGATATCTGTCGACGGAGGAAGTCCCATGATGATTTTGCTTAGCCGACCTTCGTCGTTGTTAAACGTGAGCGGACCAATCGTCCCGTGGAACCTCCCCGATTTCCCTTGCAGCGGCTGTTCGATCCTTCCCGTGATAATTTCGGCGCGTGTCGGCAGTTCAATACGAAGGTTGGCATTGATCTTGGTCTGATCTGCAGCAAACGTAACGGCCCACGTGGTGGGTAACATGGCCCAAGAGCTTAAATTCAAGCGTACTCCATCGACTGATACGGTTCCTTCTGCCTGCCATTCAGACCCTCTGGTTTTCACGTGCTCAAAACGCACGAGGCCTTGACTGGTATGCACATTCCGACCGCTTATTTTAAGAGTGGGTGCATGCACGGTTGCGATCAGTGGTCCTCCGTCACAGTGCGACGCCGTCAGATTGCATTCAACTGTCATTGGCTCTGAAAGCTGTAGTGTGAGACCTGGAATGTTGGTCGTCCCTCTTCCGATCTGCTTCATTGTTACAGACGATCGAGGCAACAGCACTCCCTTTATCTGCGTTCTGCTTATCTTCACTGTGCCACGAACACCTCCCATCGCTTCTTTGGCCGAGAAGACTTTAGTGATAGCGTGCGGAAGGGCTCCCTCCAGATCATAGGTTCCTTCGGCCAGGACCAACTCATCGCCCACCCCTTCAGCACGAGTGGATTGGAATTGTGCGACCAACGAGCCTAAACTCTGACCATAGGTGACAAGCAGCGGGCCCTGGACAATCATTCGAATAGGAGTTTCCCTCCAGTATAAGGTCCCTTGCACGGGTTTCGTGTTTTCCATCCGTACGGGTTGATCACCAAGAGGAAGAATCAACCGAATCATTTCGGGGATGATTTTCGGTTGGGTATTGACCGTTGCTGCCAGCAGGACACCAGGACTCAGAGACCATTCGAGCTGAGAGGCATTTCCTCTAAATGTTCCCTCATACGCAATTGCGATATCCTTCGCAATCCCTTTCAGACTCGGCAGTGTGGCATTGACTCGCATAGTACCTTCCACATGTGTCTGTGCATCCTGCTTGAGAGCGTTGAGCGTGGTATCTGTGTCAGCCTTTCCAGCCCAATCGATCGCTACGTGACCTGTCACCTTTTCCAGCTCTGGGCCGATTGGGACCATGAGCGCGATAAATGGAGCGAGTTCCTGTACATTGACCTGTAGGCGCCCAGTGATCTGAACCTGTGAGCCGCTTGGATGGGCCTGCGACTGCCATGCCACTATCGGGGTCGCTTGCGGCCGTTGGGATGCCAAGATTGCCGACCACGTGCTCGCAGAATTCCCCACGATCACAAGTCCATACGAGGCAGTATCAAGGCCTTGAAACGATAGATGACCACCTAACTCTGCGCCACTGTACGTCAGGTTTCCGGTAATCGTGACCCTACGGAGGGGGCCGGTCGCTTGCTCACGAAAGATGGTGAGATGATCAAGCTGCAACTCATCGAATGGGAGAATCGGCACACTTCGTAAGAGATCACCGGCTGTGAGCCAACTCCCGGGTGACTGTTGGTGATCGGTCTTGTCGATATCTCTGTTACCTTCTTTAAATGAACCCATTGAGGGAGTATTCAGCACCTGAACTGCTGCGTCTCGAAGCACAATGCGACTCACGCGGCCTTGAAGCAGCTGAGACAGATCATATCGGAGTTCCGCGTTCATCAACGAGACAATCAATCGCTCCCCACTCAAATCTTCCTGAAACGAGACGACGGGGATGTGCAGTCGTTTCCATCCGGGGTAACCCAATTGCAAAATCACATTGCTATATCCGCGGTGACGAAGCCCTTCAGCCAGAAAATAGGATGCTCCCAACGGCAGCAGAAGATAGCAGCCAATGATGACGACCAGTCCGAATAGTACGGCGACTTGGTATCGTTGAGTCAGCATGAACCGCTCTCTTCTAGAGAGCTAGGAGGTGGCACTTGGCAATGGTTTTCGGGCAAATACGCGGCCTCTGTCAAGAGGTCCGAACGGCTCTGACCTAGGACAAGATCCAATCAGGCCTCCCTCAAGCCCTCAGATTCGATATCCCATGATCGTCTAATCATCGCGCCTTACAATAAATATGTGGAAAGAAGAACTTCTTATGCAAGACCCATTGCTTTTCATATCGACTCCCTTGAGGAGGACGAACGACTACGGGAGGGTCTGTTATGGGGTTTGAGACACATTACGAACTTGGTTCCTCACACTTTTTACAATTGAGATACGTACCGAGATGCTGTTCGCGTCCGGCAGCGCCGACTACCCATGGACGATTGATAAAAGGCGGTTGATGTCGCACATGCTGTCCATGGCCACAGGCCAACTCAGCTACCCAATCTCCGTATTCGTCTTGGTGATATCCAGTGATTGCTTGTTGCATATCCCAAATCGTTTGATATTAGGAAAATAGAGCAGAATCACACAACACAACGTGGAAGCTCACGACGGTTCTACCCTCAACCTCATAACTGCCCGTATCGGCTAGCGTTTGACGAACGGCAGTTCCAGCCGCTGAGCGGAAGAGAAATACCTCCATCGCTTTTCCTCATCCTGGTCAAAGCTTCCAAGGAATATCACATCTCGATCAAGATGACGAAACTCTGAGAGACTCGTTCGACACGTCCGAGAATCAATGACTCGCGCATCAAACTGTCCCACCACATACACCATGCCCTCGGCGGCCTGATATACATTCCGCCTCCCTGCGTAGCCGGTATCAGGAAACAACTCGGTTGAGGACGAACATCCTTCAGTTCCACTGATATTCATGGTGAGATTGAAACGCTGAAGGAATGGGTCGGTCGCCATCCTAACGATTGTTAACCGAAGTCTCGCAGAGGCTATGTCTGCTGATGCGGGCTCAGGAGCATTACGATTGCACGCGATGCAAGATAAAAGCACCGCACTCCCAATGATAAAAAGCCATGGCTGTGTGTTCACTTTGCTGTGGGTATCTTGGGAGCCGCTCCAATGGAATCAAGGCCTTCCTGAGCGCAGGCATCATCGAGGTGGGTACCCGGTGCTCCACCGACACCGATCCCTCCAACTACTTCTCCGCCGATTTCAATCGGGAGTCCGCCACCCAAAATAAGAATTTCGCCGTTCATGTCTCGCAAGGCTTGCAGAGTGGGAGTTTTTGCAATCAGCTCAGCTAATTCGCTCGTCGTGCGGCGCACACTTGCCGCCGTATAAGCTTTCTTTCGGCTGCTATCGACTGTATGTGGTCCTGATCCATCAGCACGTCCCATCGCGCGAAGGACGCCGGTACGATCCACAATTGAAACGCTTACTCGATATCCATCTTTTTTACAGGCATCGACGGCCGCTTGGATTGCCTTATTGGCGAGACCAAGTGGCAACTGGGATTCTTTCGGTAGTTCATCAGCAGCCCCAACATGATGTTCATCTAGATTCGATGTCCCGAATGTCAATAGGCCGATTACGAAGATCCGACTCAATCGTAACTGTATGAGCAACTGTGCCATCTGTCTACCTCCGAGGCTTCGTATTTACACTACGGCTGCAGGGGAAACGCTGTCAAGAGCGCGGCAGGTCACTATTGTCGATGCATGGCAGACAAGGCCGTGATCGGGTACCCAAGATCTTCCACCATCGCTCGGAGAGGTTCAGCGATGGACCAGGCTTGAGCCGGACATCCTCGCGGGTGATGTGGAGGGTCTCCATCAAAGATTTCGGAGATCTGCCCGAGGCAAGTTTCGTGTATGTGATCCTCTAGCCCGTGGAGAAACGACCGCGCCACGATTTTTCGATCACCCGTCGATCCGAATGTCTTCACCCAGGAAGCGATGAAGGGGCCAAAAAGAAACGGCCAGACAGTTCCTTGATGATATGCTCCATCTCGTTCCACCGGACCGCCTTCATAGCGTGGACAATATCGAGCATCTTGGGGTGACAAGGTTCTCAATCCTACAGGGGTCAGGAGATGTTCTTTGACAACCAGAAGTACCCGCCTTGCCTGCTCTCTCGTGAGTACATCATCACAGAGAGAGATCGCATAAAGCTGATTTGGTCGTATCGATGTATCGTTGCCGGCCGGTCCATCTATCGTATCGTACAAATATTGGCCGTTCTCATACCAGAATCTTGCACGGAAGGATGCTACCGCCCGCGCCCTATCTTCGCGACAGTCTTTGGCGTAGTGTGCTTCCCGAAACTGTGTCGCGAGTCGCGCGCCGATCTCCAAGGCCTTCATCCATAACGCTTGAATCTCGACCGGCTTCCCATGCCGTGGGGTGACAACCCAGTCGCCGATTTTCGCATCCATCCACGTGAGTTGAGTGCCTGGTGTTCCACCAGCGACGAGCCCATCGATGTCCATGTGGATGGAATATCGCGTACCCCTTCGATAGCCGTCGAGAATCTGTTTGATCGTGGGCCAAGCCACAGACTGCACGCGCCTCATATCATCGCTATATGCAAGGTATCGGTCAATGGCGTAGATGAACCAGAGGGATGCATCAATGGAGTTGTATTCTGGGTTTTTGCCAGCATCGGGAAAGCGATTCGGGACCATGCCTTCCGACACGAAGGAGGAAAACGATCGAATGATCTCCCAGGCCACTTCGTGCCGACCGGTTACGAGACAGAGGCCTGGGAGCGAGATAAACGTGTCTCTTCCCCAATCTGTAAACCACGGGTATCCAGCTATCACGGTCTGCTTGGTCCCTTGCCGAACCACATAGTGAGTTGTCGCCTCTCGAAGTGATTCGAGCAAGCAATCAGATCCTGCCGTTCCCTTGCGTACATGTATTCGTCGGTTCTGCTCACTGTGAAGGAGCTTCATCACGTCGAGGGTATCAATCGGTTCACTTGTAAATGCCAGCACGTGCTCCTTGCTAGAATCTAACTCGAAAGTAAATTCACCAGGAGACCACCAGTCTTCTTGAAACTCCAAGCCACGTTCTTTTTCAAGAGGAAACTGCACCTGCCGGTACCAGTCTGGAGTATGGTGGTAGAGTCCGGTGTGGAAACTATGCACGGGCGGGAGGCTGTGATAGGGCTGCCAGCTTACCCATTCGGGTCTCACGGTGGAGGCAGACGAAAGTTGTCGGTTTTCATGATGCAGGGCGTGATAGTCGCGGCCCGTCAACATCGGCCGCACCAGGAGGGTGAGCATCTGACTTGTTGATTCGACGACCGTCCAACGCACAACGACAAGATCGTAGCCCTGAACACACATGAGTTCACGCCGACATGCCGTGCCGTTATACATAAACTCCCATGTTGGCCATGGTGTCGATGTAAACGAGATGCAGTGACGATATCCGAGAGGATGAACTGCCTCCGGATATAAGTTTGTGGAGAGAGAATGCCTCTCTCCGTCGATCTGGAGCCATTCCTCAATCTGATTGACTAACGCGTACCGGGTGCTTTCTGAGTCCGGTGATGTGAGTAATAGGGCATGGTACCGTCTGGTATTGGCGCCGGATATCGTCCCAGACGAAAACCCGCCACGACCGTTTGTCTCCAGCCATTCGAGGCTGAGCGCACGATCCAAATTCTGACAGTCTTCCTTTCCAATCCTCATGTCCCGAGCCGTACCTTGGAGCGCACCGGATTCAGCCGTAGTGTTGGCCGAGAAAGACCAAATTACTGGGTTTGTGTAGTGGACCGAACAAGTCTCTAGATGAGTGAGGATACAATGGATCTGGGCTGTACACTACTCCCCGGATTGCTGGATCAACTTGGCGACAAGCCCGGTCCATCCTGTCTGATGGCTGGCTCCAAGACCGGCCCCGTTGTCGCCATGGAAGTACTCGTAGAAAAGTATCGCCTCGCGCCAGAGCGAATCTTTCTGAAACTTCCTGGCCCCTCCAAAGACAGGCCGTCGTCCGGTTCCATCACGAAGGAAAATATGGGTTAGTCGTCGCGAGAGCTCTGAAGCAACTTCGTTCAAAGAGACGAATCGGCCGCTTCGAACCGGGTACTCAACCTTGTAGCTATTGCCAAGAAAGTAATGGAACTTCTGGAGTGATTCGATCAACAGATAGTTGACTGGAAACCAAATGGGACCACGCCAGTTTGAGTTGCCTCCGAACAACCCGGTCCTAGACTCGGCAGGTTCATAATCTACACGGTATTCACGCCCCATGATGGAGAGTATATAGGGGTGGTCTCTATGGTAACGAGAGAGCGCGCGGATGCCATAGGGCGACAGAAATTCCTCCTCGTCGAGCATATAGCGCAACACGGACTGAAGACGCGTTGGATTGACCAGCGATAAAAATCTTCGTACCTCGCCATTGAGGGACTGGGTCTCCACGTGAGCACTGAAATCAGGACGGTTTTCGATAAACCACTGCATGCGATGCTTGAACCGTGGAAGCTTGTCGATCAACTCAGAGTCCAGCGTTTCGACGGCAAACAGGGGGATTAATCCCACAAGCGAGCGAATTTTGAGAGGGCAGGTTTGCCCATCAGGCAGATGCAGCACATCATAGAAGAAACCGTCTTCTCGATCCCATAATTCGATTTTTTCCCCGCCGATGTTGTTCATGGCCCTGCAGATATAGACGAAGTGTTCAAAGAACTTGCTTGCGACATCTTCATACGCTCTATTATCACGTGCCAACTCCAGTGCGATTGAGAGCATATTCAGGCAATACATACCCATCCAGCTCGTGGCATCCGACTGTTCGATATGACCACCGGTCGGCAAGGGTGCACTTCGATCGAAGACCCCGATATTGTCGAGTCCTAAGAATCCACCTTGGAAGATGTTCTTGCCCTCGGCGTCCTTCCGATTGACCCACCAGGTAAAGTTTAAGAGTAACTTATGAAACACACGCTCGAGGAAGACTCGATCGCCGACTCCTTTCCTCTTTTTTTCAATCTTATAGACTCGCCAGGCTGCCCAGGCGTGGACCGGAGGGTTGACGTCTCCAAAAGCCCATTCATACGCCGGAATCTGACCGTTCGGGTGCATGTACCATTCTCGCAGCATCAGAATCAGCTGTTCCTTGGCGAAGGTCGAGTCGACAAGGGCCAAGGGGATGCAATGGAATGCCAAATCCCAAGCGGCATACCACGGGTACTCCCACTTGTCCGGCATCGAGATCACATCGGCGTTGTACAGATGGGACCAGTCTGAATTTCTTCCACGCAGTCGTTCAGGAGGAGGATCCGGCATCCCCGGATCACCCACGAGCCAGCGCTTCAGATCATAGTGATAGAATTGTTTGCTCCACAGCAATCCGGCAAAGGCCTGTCGTTGGACTTGCTTTGCATCTTCGGAGAGATCAGGCGGCGCGAGTTCGTCATAGAACTCATTGGCCTCCCCAATTCGCTGTGTGAAAAGACGATCGCACTCCGCAGCATCGAATCCACCCAACCCTACCTCGTTCGTTAACCGTAGCCGCACCACGTCAGATTTCCCTGGCGGTAACGTGAAGACATAATGGGCAGCTCCCTTTGAGCCAAACTTCTCATGGTTAATCGCATCAGTTTGACCTCCGATCACATAATCATGAAAGCTGTCTTTTACGTACTTGGCCCCCTCTTGATCGCCGTATAATCGTCTGGAGTTTGTCTCATTTTCAGTAAAGAGTAACAGGGGCTTTCGCTCGCACCAGAGTCGGCGTTTTCCGTAGTACTCATGATCCAGCTCGATCACACTCCAGTTATCAACTGCGGTGCCTTCACGCATTCTCGGTCGGCGAGCATCCAGTCCCCACGACCAAGTATTTCGAAACCACAGTGTGGGCAGGAGTGTGAGTACTGCGGGCTCAGGCCCGCGATTCACGACTTGTATGCGGATATGTATCTCCTCGGGTGTGGCCTTCGCGTACTCCACGGTGACATCAAAGTAACGATTCTCGTCAAAGATGCCGGTATCGATCAACTCATACTCCAATTCTCCACGTTGTCGGCGTCGATTCTCCTCAGCCAGTTTTGCATAGGGAAACTCATCCTGCGGGTACTTATACAGATACTTCATGTACGAATGGGTTGGTGTTGAATCGACATAGAAATAATATTCCTTGGGGTCCTCCCCATGGTTACCCTCGTTTCCCGTTAGCCCGAATACCCGTTCTTTCAAAATGGGGTCGCGTCCGTTCCAGAGGGCAATAGCGAAGCAGATATATTGATGACGGTCAGAGATCCCGGCAATCCCATCTTCGTTCCAGCGGTAGGCGCGTGAGCGAGCATGGTCATGGGGGAACGATTCCCAGGCAGTTCCGTGGGGACTGTAGTCTTCGCGTACCGTTCCCCAGGCACGCTCGCTCAAATATGGCCCCCACCGTTTCCAATGTTGCTTGCGGACGGCGTCCTCTTCGAGCCTCTGACGCTCAGCGCCTTGAGCGGCGCTAGAATGAGCAGATGTCCGATTTGTTTGTCCCACGCGACCTCATTCAGCGGTGCCATGACGAGCCGACGCTGGCCACCATGCACCTGCTCGTGACAAGAATCAAGTCGAGCCTCAGTTGAGAGAAGAGCTCGTTCGCTCCTTCTTCGGTCTTTTGAGGGTTTGAACTTAGTACAGTGCTTGCGAGAACGAGGGAAGAAGGGCATGACCTGCACGAGGTGGTCTTACCAGGGAGGGCTGGAAGACTCTACATTCGTGTGAGCATTGAGCCAGTATGATGAGGGATTCAGGAATCGAGGGCTCAACTCCAGACGACGCGTTCCTGATTTAAGAGGTAGTCGATCACTTCGATACTATTGCGCATTTGGATCTGTGCCTGCTCAGACATCGGCAACACTGCACCGACCAACTTGCCGGATTCCATATCCATGAGCGAAGGAATCCCTTCACCCGACAGTTTCTCAAGATTGCTGCGGAAGCTAGCCAAGGAAACCTCCTGGTTGAATCCTTCTCGGCACGCTCACGTCAATACTTGAGGAAAATGACTCTGAGGCCCGTGTGCCACTGAGAAAGCATACCATACGCATTCTCCCCAGCATGAGCTCAGCTATCTATTTGTTTTTATAAGATATTAGCGTGTCGATACCGGCGGCAGAACAGGGGGGAGCGCTCCGAGGTAACGAAACCCGCCGAGATCGACCAGAGTTGTGTCGGACTTTAAGCGGAAGTCATTATGCTCTGCATCGACAAAACGTGGATCGGCGGTAATGTCCGACTCGACCTCAAGCTCCGGGGCATGAAGATTGGGCGGTCCGACTCTCCTGTAGTTGGCTTCACTATTGAATAATGCGTTATACGAAGTCGTGGTCCGACTCGATGAAGCGATCAGCAGGCCAACCTTGTTCAAACCGAAAATATTCCCCGACACCTCGTTGATAGATAAGCCAAGGAACGCTGCTCCCCCACCGTTTTTCACGAGAGTATTGTTGATCAGCACCGTCTTTGCCTGATCGCTCACCACGACCCCCTCGAATAGACTTCTCGTGATGACGTTTCGTTCAAGCCGGACGGTAGACTTCCCACTCACATTCACACCATGATCGTTGTCGTGGATAACATTTCCGATCAGTAGGGCCTGAGAATCAGCGAAGTGGACACCCGTCGTCTCGCTTCCACCGATCATGCAGTCTTCGATTCGGACATCCTGTACCTGCTGGCCAAACACCATTCCCTTCACACGAAGCTGTCGGAGCGTGATGCGGTTTCCGTTGAAGATGCCGACAGCGTGCCCTCCATGTTCGTTGATGGTGAGCCCGCTGATCTCGATGTCCGTTGCTCCATAGGGCCACTTCCCGACATGCAGCACACCGACCATTTCTCCTTGCCCCTGGAGTGTGACCTTATCGACCCCGGCACCGACAATCTTGATCTTCTCCTTGCTATGGATGGTCAGATCCTGTGCATAGGACCCAGCTGTGATCACCACGGTATCGTCGTTCCTGGCACTATCGACAGCCTCTTGAATCGACGTGAAATCCCCTGAACCGTCGAGTGCGACGGTGATCGTCCGTGAGCCGAGCACAGTGTTTTCGGTTCCAGCAATACCTAACCCAGTCCCGGCGATCCAGATGCCGATCATTGCAAGGAAAGCGTTTCGCATACGGAAGGTCTTACAAGCTGGAAACTGAGGATGTCAATCGCGGTTCCTTCGATGGCACGCCACATGATAAGCTCCGCCGTCATGATTCTGATCGGACTCACCGGAGGTGTCGCCACCGGGAAAAGCACCGTGGCGAAGATGTTCGAGCGGTGTGGTGCCATTGTCATCGACGCTGATAAGTTGGCTCGAGAGGTGGTTCAACCTGGCAAACCAGCCTGGCGGGATATTGTTCGCCGATTTGGACAATCCGTGTTGAATATTGACAGAACCATTAACCGGCAGGCTCTCGGCCAGATCGTATTTGGCAATCGTGTGGAGCTTCGACGACTCGAACGAATCATCCACCCTCGTGTCGCCCGAGAGCAAGCCAACCTGACCAGACAGGCAGCATGTGAAGACCCGAACGCAATCGTGGTCTATGACGTCCCCCTTCTCTTTGAAGCCGGCATCGACAAACGAGTGGACAAGATCATCGTCGTCACGGCTGATCGCGAAACCCAGATCGCCCGTCTCAAGAAACGAAACGGACTTACGAGAATCGAAGCTATCCGTCGGATCAAAAGCCAGATGCCCCTCGCCAAGAAGAACAAACTGGCAGATTATGTCCTTGATGGAACAATGCGGCGAAGCCAGCTAGTTCGGAAAGTTTCCAGCCTTCTTGGTCAGTTTCACATCCCTTCCTGACCAACACTCACTGAACTCGCCATCGATAAGATGGTGGACTCCATGGCTGAGGTGGAAGAAGGCAAAGAGCCGCCACCAATCAAGTGATCGATCTATTGGCTCTCCCCGATAGGTTTTTCCCGTCTTCTGCGATATCATGACCCCATGCCGATTGATCCTGACGATCCCCCCATCTGGTTGCGCAAGTTGCATGTAAGCGCCGCGCAGATTAGTCTGACCGACTATCCAGCGACCCCCGAAGAAGGCATCCTTCAAGTCTGCCGGCTCTCGGATGCAGCACTGGCTCTTTCTCAGGAGTTTGGAAAGTCTCTCAATTGTGGTTCAGACGCACCTCACACTGAACATTGAACTAATCCCGCATGGCCTCACATGATGCTCCGCTACTTGGCTACGTTGAGCTACTGAGTATGGTCGTTTCAGCCTTTTCTGCGGAAGCGTTGCCCTATTGCCTTATTGGCGCTGTCGCATTAGGTGCCCATGGGCGTCCCCGCGCCACACATGACTTGGACCTGCTGATACTGGCCGACCGAACAGCTTGCGACACATATCTTAAACCGCTCGTCGCCAGAGGGTTTCAGGTCTCGGCCGCTTGGCAACAGGCGAATCCCATGGCGCGAGACGTTGTCTTACGATTGGAGCACCCATCGGCTCCCGATTTTCCTCTGGATCTAATTTTTGCAACGTCGGAGCTTCATCACATTGTGCTGAAAAGGCGGCAGTTGCAGTCTCTTAATGGCATTGATGTCTCGGTCAGTTCTCCAGAAGATCTGATTCTTCTCAAATTAGCCGCGGGTCGCCCTCACGATTTTGATGACGTGGTGACGATTGTTGCGAATCCCAAGGTCCGACTTGATCTCGACCATCTCTGGTCCTGGGCGGAACGCCTCGGACTGCAAGGCGAACTGCACTACGTGCTGATTTCTGCCAAGCCGTAACAAACCTTCTACCCTCTGCTTCCCTCGCTGTGATACAGTCGCCGCATGCACGATGTTGTCATCATCGGTTCGGGTCCAGCAGGATTGACTGCCGCCATCTATGCGGCGCGAGCCAACCTCTCGCCGCTGCTCATTGAAGGGTGGCAATCCGGCGGGCAACTCACGACGACCACGGAAGTTGAGAATTACCCAGGCTTTGCTAAGGGCATCATGGGACCGGAGTTGATGAAGGAGATGCGATCTCAAGCAGAACGGTTTGGGACGGAGTTCCTCACGGGCGATGTCTCTTCCGTCAATTTCAGACACCAGCCGTTCTCGCTGACTATTGACGGGGAAAGTAGTGTGGAGGCTAAGACCATCATCATCGCCACCGGTGCTTCGGCGATTCAAATTGGACTCCCCAATGAGAAGCGGCTGACCGGCCATGGTGTCTCCACGTGTGCCACCTGCGATGGGTTTTTCTTCAGAGGGAAGGAACTCATTGTGGTTGGTGGCGGCGACAGTGCGATGGAAGAAGCGACCTTCCTTACCAAGTTTGCGACGAAAGTCTCGATCGTCCATCGACGCGATAAGCTTCGTGCATCGAAGATTATGCAAGATCGAGCGATGAAGAACGAAAAAATCTCGTTCCTCTGGAACTCGGTCGTAGAAGACATCCTCGGGACCGACGTGGTGACCGGCGTCCGACTCAAGAATACGGCGACCGGCAGAGTGTCCGAGGTGGCCTGTGCCGGCGTCTTCGTGGCCATCGGGCATAAACCCAATACTGCGCTGTTTCACGGCCACATTGAGATGGATGAGAAAGGGTACATCCGCACTCACGCCGGAACGGCCACGAGTGTCTCCGGTGTCTTTGCCGCCGGGGACGTCCAGGATTCAACATACCGACAAGCCGTCACCGCAGCCGGCACCGGGTGCATGGCTGCCATCGACGCGGAGCGATTCCTCGAAATTCGTGAAACGTGAGACGTGAAAGGTGAAACGATCCCGGCGAGAAGAAAAGCATGAATAAACCTCATAAGAGGCTTGACGCCTGGACTTCTGCTGTTGAGTTAGCGCAACTGGTCTACACAACCACAGACCGATTCCCCACCAATGAGCGGTTCGGCTTGACAAATCAAGCCAGGCGAGCGGCTGTAAGTATTGCGTGCAATATAGCCGAAGGAGCTGCTCGACAATCAAGAAAGGAGTTTCTCCAATTCCTCCATATCGCGAAAGGCTCATTAAGTGAGTTGGATACGCAGCTAGAACTAGCCAGACGGCTTGGGTACCTGGGACAGAACGAATGGGAGAACCTCAACGAGCTGCTTGAACGGGTGGACAAGATGCTCAGCGGGCTTATTCGTCACCTGCGAGCCAAACGGTGAGAGCCCTGAATTATCGCCGCCTGTTACCAGACGCTTTACACCTTTCACTTTTCACGTCTCACGTTTCACGCTGACATGCGTTGCGCTATCGTTCACTATCATGAGCTTGCACTGAAGGGCCGCAATCGCGAATACTTTGAGCACTGCCTCATCCGAAACATTCGAACCGCCCTCAAGGATGTAGGAGTCCGACAGGTTGAGAACCTCCATAGTCGCATCCGCATTCGACTCCCGCTGGAAGTACGCCCGGAAGTCGTCAGAGACCGGTTACGGCGTGTCTGTGGGATCGCGAACTTTTCAGTAGGCCGAGTACTCCCGCTCCGGCTTTCTGACCCTAATCTGGATACGCTCATCGCCGCTGTCCTCGAGGAGATCGCGCCACATTCATTTTCGACCTTCCGAGTGACCGCGAGACGCGCCGACAAGCGTCTGACTTTGACTTCAATGGATATTGAAAGGACGCTCGGTGCGGCAGTCTGTGACAGAACCGGAAAGAAAGTCAGTTTGAAGAACCCTGATGTAACGATTTACATCGAACTTCTGTCGAAGGAAGCATTTTGCTCCGCAGAGAAAATCGAGGGTCCTGGCGGCATGCCGGTCGGCGTGAGCGGCAAGGTTGCCTGCCTGACCTCAGGTGGACTCGACTCTCCGGTCGCCGCCTATCGCATGATCAAGCGCGGGTGCGTGGCGAGTTTCATACACTTTTCTGGTCGCCCTTTGGTCAGCCGAGCCTCTGAGGATAAAGTCCGCGACCTTGTCCAAACCTTGACTGCCTATCAATACGATTCTCGGCTCTATGTCGTTCCGTTTGGGGAGATCCAGCGTGAGATTGTCCTCGGCACACCCGCCCCATTCCGAGTCGTGCTGTATCGGCGGATGATGGTGCGAATAGCGGAGGAATTGGCCCGGAAGGAGCACTGTTGGGCACTCGTGACCGGCGATAGTCTCGGTCAGGTTGCATCCCAGACTCCCCACAATTTATGCGCGATCGAAGACGCGGCTGAATTTCCGATTCTCCGACCTCTGATCGGAATGGATAAACGCGAGATCATCGATGAGGCGAAACGTATCGGCACGTACGACATTTCAATCGAACCGGACCAAGATTGCTGCAAACTCTTTGTCCCGCCCCACCCGAGCACCAAAACTCGCATGGAGGATGTGAGGAAGATTGAACGCATACTGGATATTCCGACTTTGGTCAAGCGAGGGCTGGAGAATGTCGAGCTGACCGAGTTGTCATTCCCTTCAGCAACCGGGTAGTTGGTCATTTCTTTTCATCATGCCGGCAAATGAAGATCAAGAGAGATGTATGAAGCCATTGCAAAACATCAATGGCCAAGGTAAGCTCGGCACGTTCTTTGACCTCACTTGCTATCGCGCTTGCGATAGGCCAACCAGCCGAGCATCGACAAAACGGAGAGGTGCGAGAGCGGCCGAATCGGGCAGTCTCGAAAACTGCTGTCGGGGTAACTCGACCGTGGGTTCGAATCCCACCCTCTCCGCCACAAGATACCTTAAGACAAAGATTCTTTGTCTTAAGGTATCTTGTGGCGAGATCTCGTCAGCTTGCAATGCAAGCTGACGGATCCGCCTGCTCCTTAATAGTGGCAGAGTAAAATCCTCCCGTTCCTATCGCCCATACGGAATACTTTATACAAAAGCGTTTCAAACTTTGAGCGAGGCGTGTGCGGCGGAACGGTTCTATAAATCAAGCTCTGGTCGCCGTAGGCTAAAGCAAATGCTTTCTGTCCCAGAGTAAACATCCGTTAGTTCAGGTGCTGATTCCGTCTCTGAACCAGCACCTTGTTCATCTTTCATCAAGACTCGACCTCTCTTGTTTTCTCTCTCAGCACCCTCCGCAATTCCACCATTGCCAACGTATCTCTCGCACAATAGCGCAACAATGACTCCCGTAGCTCAGCCTTTTCCACCCAATCGGTTTCGACGAATACCATGCGGTAGTATTCGGCGGCGGCTTGTCCTCCTGCCTGAATCGCAAGATCGTCGTACCCAAGCGATGGCACAACCGCCGGCAGGACGGATTTAATCGAGTAGGATCCATTGAAGTCTGGATGGTAATAGTGCCCACGAATAACCGGGAGGAGATCCCACAACCGTTTCAAAATCGATCTGAATGCCGATTTGAACTCAGGATAGGTACCCGCAAGTTGCCGGATGATCGCTTCTTCGTACGCGGAGTAGACAACAATGCTACCTTTCTCCCCAAGTGATTCGATCAATGCCTGCGCCCACTGTTTACGAGGCTCCGAGGCCTCGCTGTGGAGAAACTCCTGGTGAGATAGTTCACCGGATTCCAGTTCGATGTGATTGGACCATTGGACAGGAATGGGCTGATAGGGCCTGGTCAAGGGAAACCGCGGCAACGCCAACATGACGGTTTCGATGTCCAGGTGATGCACGGGATAGGTGACGGAACGAAGGACTTTCTCCAATTCAGAGGAGATCCACTCGACATTGGCTTTGACCCTTCGCTGCGCATCCGATAGTCGTGTCCCATCCGGAATCTCGTCGATCGTCGTGATGCCTTGCTGCACAAGGTGGTTCACCATTTCTTTTTTCCCCGGCAGATGATAGATCCAGCGCGACGGTTTTTCTTTCGTGCAATGAGCCCAAAATGGACATTCATACGGAGTATGACAATGTTGATCTGGCTCGATCACCGGTGGCTCCGATTTCAGCAATACTGTTTTCATAGCAGCCAACCGTTCCAGCACCTGACCTCGACGATCTGTCACGGCTTCCGATACGTCTTCAATTGAAAAGAGCGCTTCCAGATGAACCTCCCCACCTTGGTAGAGGTACCCCGTATTGATGTGCATCAGACTAGTCGCATCAAGCCTCAACCCCGTCCCTTGTACAACATGGCTTTGTATGGCGAGGTCATCAAGGTGAACATCTTTCACTCTGCTCGATGACTTCACCTCGATCAAACGCCAGGACGGCGATCCCTCTTCACGGCGCTGCACTCGCTCTAACACATCCACGCGCACAAGCACGCCGTCATATTCAAACGCCCCTTCGAAGATGGCGAGGATCTCGGAACGTTGAAGCAAGGCAGCGGTCTCGGCAATCGCCGCCTCTCGCTGACGGAAGCCCGCTTTCACCAGAACGCCGCCGGGAAAACGCTGCTGCGCAAGGATGCCGATCTCCGTTCCCATATCCAGGATCGCCTGCATCGACGCATCCGGTGGGGCGGCCAATGAAGGCTGATGAATCTCTAAGTAGAGCCGCTTGTGACATTGCAGTCCTGAGAGGAATTTCGATTTTGACAAACGGGGTGGTAGGGAACTGCCCGGTACTCCGTTGTGAGAATTAGCCATCGTCATCCTGTCTCTTGTGCGATCACTGATTTCTTATCAGGTTGTGCTGAGGAACTCTGTTAGGATAGCGCCCCATGGCCAACGGTGTCGCCCAGATCAGACGCTCCGTCCTGACTCTCGCCCTTCCCGTCACTGTCAGCAGCCTCCTTCAGCGGGCAGAAGGCATTGTAGCAGTATTTTTGGTCGGCGGACTGGGTGCCACTTCAATCGCGGCGGTTGGTCTGGGCCAACTGCTGGCGTTTGTCGCGACGACCTTAGTCTCTGGGCTTTCGGTCGGGACCAACGTCATCGTCGCCCAGCTCTGGGGCGCTCGACGGCTGCAGGATGCAGGAGAAGCTGCACGGCATTTCCTCTGGCTTTCCCTTGGCCTGTCGTTCGTGTTGGCCGGCCTTGGAATAGCGGGTAATCGGTTGGTGATGCAACAGTTGGGCGCGGAGCCGGCCGTCATTGAGCTGGCTCTCCCCTATTCAACACTTATTTTCCTCGTCATCCCTTGTACCGTCCTGATCCAAGTCCTGTCGTCTGTTCTTCAGGGTGTCGGCGATACCAAGACACCCATGTTTGCCATGATCGGCGTCAATTTCCTTCATGGGCTCCTCGCGTATCCTTTAATCTACGGACGATGGGGCGCACCTAATTTAGGGATCAAGGGGGCAGCCATTGCCGTCGGCCTCGCTGAAGCAACAGGCGCCCTGTATCTTTTGCTGCGTTGTCGCCCCATCTTAAAGACGTCCGTACGACTACGTCTCGATCTCATTCGGTCAATCTGGGATGTGGGTGCGTCGGTCTCCGGCGAACGGGTCGTCCAGCAGGCTGGAATTTTTATCTATACCAAACTTGTTCTACTCTACGGCACCGTGGCCTATGCCGCCCACCAGGTCGGCTTGTCGATCGAATCATTTTCGTTCCTGCCTGGCTATGGTCTTGCCATTGCCGCCGCCACCATGGTGGGACAAAGCATCGGGGCCGGCAAATATACCAGAGCGAAACTCGAAAACTGGGAAGCCAACCGGCTGGCCATGGCGATCATGACCTGCATGGGCATCATCTTCTTCTTTTTTCCGTACGCCCTGCTTCGTGCCTTCACCACAGACGAGGCCGTCATCGAACTGGGCACTATGTTTCTCAAGATCGTCGCACTGCTCCAGATTCCCCTGGCTCTCACCATGGTCTTGGCCGGCTCGCTGCGGGGAGCCGGTGACACACGATTTATCATGTGGGCGACGACCGCCGGCATGTGGGGGGTGCGAGTGCCTCTGGCTTTTGTCTTTGGTATATGGCTGGAGCTAGGAGTCTACTATGTGTGGACGACCATGATTGCAGACTGGATGGTCCGGATGGGAGTGTTGTTATGGCGCTACCAATCTGAGCGCTGGCGACAGATTCAGGTGATCCGATAAGGGCTGGCTTGACGAATCATTGAACCACCTCCTCAAGCACGGCGTCTCATGAATTATCCGCGTCCATTAAACCAGGCGAAGCCTTCTCATAGAGCGAGTCAAACTCCTGCGAATTGAAGTCGTAGACCCATATATCCCCGCTCGAAATGGAATATACCCATCCATGCAGATCGACGGTGCCCTTACGTAGTTGAAGGGCGACCGATGGATGTGTGCGTAGGTGCTCAAGTTGGGCGCGGACATTCTCCTGAGTCGTCTTGATGAGCCGATCAGTGCCTGTGACATCCGCATAGATCTCCTGCATCAACCGTCTGGTCGTTTCAGCTTGCCCCACCCATTCTTTCACGGCTGGTAAGTTCTGCACGTCATCCGGATGCAACAGGGCCTTCATCACACCGCAATCGGTATGGCCGCAGACAATGATGTGCGGGACCTTCAAGACCGCCATCGCGTATTCGATAGTTGCGGTCGTGCCGCCCTGCATCGACCCGTACGGCGGCACAATATTCCCGGCATTGCGGAGAATAAACAGTTCGCCGGGCTCGGTCTGTGTCAGGAGCGTGGGATCAACTCGCGAGTCGGAACAGGTAATGAAGAGCGCACGAGGAGCCTGACTCAATGATAACCGCGTGAACAATGTTTTCTTTTTTCCAAACACTTCGCTGCGAAACTTCAAGAAACCTCTGACAAGTTTTTCCATGATCCAGCCTTATTATGATCGTCTACTCAAGTGGGTGAAATCATCATGCTAGCCATAGAAGGCACCCAGTCTCTCACTGGAGACAGATCGAGAACGGACGCATCTCATGATCTTTTAGCACCGACGCTGAGCGGACCAAGAGACATGTGCCATCACCCTGCCGTCTGTATCACACGCTATATCGACTCCCTCGCTTCTTCATAAGTCCGCAGATCGTTCGGTACAAACACGATGTTCCCGGTGACGACATCATACATCGCTCCCATGATTTCGATCCGTCCTTCTTTCATCAGACGAGCGAGGGTCCTGCTCTGCTTATGCATCTGGTCAACCACTCTTACAACATTCCGACGAGCCACGGCATCGACTAGCGCCTCTGTTTCCTCAATCGATCTCTTATCCCACGCTCGACAGATCTCTTGGTCGGCTGATTGTTGAAGTTCGTTGATAATGTGATGGAAGTGTTCGCAGCATGTCGATTCGACGGTCGTTTGAGGCGAGCACAAAAGCTTGACAGCTGACCCGACGGTGCCGCATCGCGTATGCCCCATGACGAGAATCAGCTTTGCGCCGGCTACAGCGCATCCGTATTCCGCGCTGGCGAGAACCTTTTGGCCCAAGATATTGCCCGCAATGCGCACACTGAAGATGTCGCCCATACCAAGATCGAATACCCGCTCAGCAGGTGTTGGAGAATCGATGCAGCTGAGCACGACGGCCAACGGATGTTGTGCCTCCGCCGTGGCGCGTATCTGTCTGGTGAAATCTCGCGTCAGCCGCCGCCCGCAGCGAAACCGTTCGTGTCCATCTTTGAGAATTTCCAACACCTGCTGCGGCGTGATGGCATCCTGAAGTTCACGCGTCGAGTAATCCACATATTGGATATGATTCTCGAACTTGTACTCAGCACTCCGAAAGCCGACAAGACTGATCTCGATACCGTGAGCCGGTCCCACTTTTTCTTTGAAGTCTCGGATCAGATCCAAAACGTCTGGATCGATGTAATCCGTGTTTTGTGCGTCTAGAAGGACATGGCCATTGCGTGGAACTTCAGCCAAGGCGCTCAACAAAGCAGCACGATTCAGAAAGCTCACTTGATTGGCCAACTCGATGTGCACAACATCGCCGCCCAAATATTTTTCCACAAACCGGCGCACCGGGCGGCGCATACTGCTATTCAGGATGAACCCGACGGCTACGACGAGCCCGATGATGATACCGATCAAAAGATCGGTGAACACGATGGCCGTCACGGTTGCTGCAAACGGAATGAACTGGTAGCGCCCCTCGTACCACATTTGCCTGACTAGTACCGGACTCGCCAGCTTGATCCCGGTCATCAGCAAGATCGCGGCAAGACAGGATAATGGGATGGTATTGAGCCATGCCGGGATGAGCGGCACACTCACCAGCAGCAAGGCGCCATGCACAACCGTGGCAAGTTTCGTTTTTCCGCCGGCGATGACGTTCACGGAGGAGCGAATGATCACGGAGGTGACCGGGAGTCCGCCGACCAATCCACACGCCACGTTCCCGATGCCTTGCGCTAACAGTTCTTGACTCGGAGGCGAGGTGCGTTGCTGTGGATCAAGTCGATCAGCAGCGTTGAGATTAAGTAAGGTTTCCAGAGACGCCACGATCGCAAGGGTCAACGCAGCGGTATAGACGGCCGGATTAATCCACTGCGAAAAGTCAGGTCGTGGAAGAAGCCCCACAAGCTCAGCTAAGTCGCTTGCTACTGGCACTTGAACAAGATGACTCGGCTTGATGAGCCAGGGCTCCCCGAGTTGCTGAAACAACAAACCCGCTCCGATACCGAACAGCACCACGGCGACGGGAGCGGGGAAGAGAGAGGTCTTCAGCGGCTTCCAATGATCCCAGAGCACAAGCAACGCAACGGAGGTCAAACCGACGATGGCGGCCCCCAATTGAACGTCTCCGAACGTCAGCAGTAGTTCCGAAAACGTTGTCTCGAAGTCCGGTTGAAAAAACGACATTTCTCCTTCCGGATCGAGATCATGTCCGACAAGATGTGGAATTTGTTTCAAGATAATGATCACACCGATCGCTGCCAACAGTCCTTTGATCACGCTGGATGGAAAGAACGAAGCGATGAACCCTCCTTTTGCGAGGCCCAAGCCGATTTGAATGAAGCCTGCAAGAATCACGGCCATCAGAAACACTGAAAAAGAACCGAGTGAGAGGATTTGTGCGGCCACGACCGCCGACAGTCCAGCAGCCGGACCGCTCACACTCGTGTGCGATCCGCTAAGAAGTCCCACTATGATTCCGCCGACGATTCCGGCCAATAATCCTGAAATCAGTGGGGCGCCGGAAGCGAGTGCGATTCCGAGACATAAGGGCAGCGCCACGAAAAATACGACGA
>CABVRV010000011.1:51163-56643 GCA_902500755.1 uncultured Nitrospira sp. | reverse complement strand
TGGCGAATCACTATCTGAAGAATGGCATAGCGCTGTTCTTTGCCGGGGCGTATTTCCAGGGAGTGGATGCGGACAGGTGGCTCAAGAAAGGGGTGCAGATCCTGCGTGAGGAATTGGAAGAGCAGTTTCTTGCCGATGGTGGACACTTCGAGCGAAGCCCCATGTACCACTCGATCTGCGTGACGGATTATCTCGATGGGTTGAATCTTGCCCGGCACTCACAGGGGGTGCTGTCCCCGGAGGATCAGGGCACATTTGCACAGAGAATGACAAGAAGCCTCGATTTCCTGAGCGACATATGTTTGCCCGATGGAACCATTCCCTTGTTGAATGATTCTGCGTTCGAAATCGCTCCAACTCCATCTCAGATCTTCGATTATGCTGAGAGAGTCATAGGATACGCGGTTCAATGTCCATCAGATAATTTAGCGGTCAAGACATTGGGAGCGAGTGGCTACTATGTCTGCCGTAAGGCAGAAGACATGATCATCATTGATTGCGGACCGATTGGTCCTGACTATCAGCCTGGCCACGCCCACTGCGATACGCTCAGTTATGAGCTCGCGATTGACGGCCGGAGAGTTGTTGTCGATAGCGGGGTGTTCGACTATGAGCCGAGCCAAGAACGGGCCTATGCACGGAGCACGAGGGCTCACAATACTGTCATGGTTGATGGAGAAGAACAATCGGAACTATGGGGAGTGTTTCGGGTCGCGCGCCGAGCGAGACCTGTATGTCCTCATATCCAAGCGGACGCACGCGAAGTGGTTCTGTTCGAAGGCGCCCATGATGGATACATGAGATTGAGCGGAAGACCGATTCATAAGAGACGGATCTCCTACGTTGACGAGGAGGGAAGTTGGATCATCACCGATGTCTTGGAAGGAGCAGGAATCCATCGAATGGAAAGTTTCGTTCATATTCATCCTGATTGTGCGCTTGTAGAGTCCGGATCGAATAGTTTCAGAATTGAGCGCTGTGGGGAGGCTATTGCAACAATTCAAGCGTTGAGTGCCTGCCAGACTACAATTGCGGAGGGCTGCTATTTTCCTGAGTTTGGTTTGAGCCAGAAGAACCTTGTGTTAGCCTTTTCTTGTCATGGAGAAGTCCCACTCCAGCTGAATTATCGCATCCAGAAAACGAAAGACGAACAAAGCCAGGCACACAGGTATGCGAATCCTCTTCCTCTCACATTATTTCCCTCCCGAGGTGAACGCGCCTGCGACCAGAACCTATGAACATTGTCGGCAGTGGGTGAAAGATGGGCACCAGGTCACAGTGGTTACGTGCGCACCAAATCATCCTCAGGGAAGAGTCTATGAAGGCTACCGCAATCGGTTGTACCAACAAGAAACAAGAGACGGAATCAATGTAATCAGGGTGTGGACCTTCGTGACGGCTAACGAGGGGTTTTTCAAACGAACGTTGAACTACGTCTCGTACATGTGTTCTGCGGTCATCGGTTCCCTCCTGTCATCAAAGGCAGACATCGTCCTTTCAACGTCCCCACAATTCTTCAATGGCCTCGCGGGCTACATTGTCAGCAGGCTGATGAGAATTCCTTGGGTGTTGGAGATTCGTGACCTATGGCCGGAATCAATTGTCGCCGTCGGCGCGATAAGAAACCCCTCGGTCATCAAGCTGCTGGAATGGGTCGAGCGGTTCGCCTATCAGAAAGCGGATCGGATTGTGCCGGTGACCGATTCGTTCAAGACGTACATGCTGAACAAGGGCATTGAGGCCAGCAAGATCGCGGTCGTCAAAAACGGTGTGGATCTAGATCAATACACGCCGCTTGATGGCGTCAATTCTCTTGCCGAAGACCTCGGTGTCAGAGGGAAGTTTGTCGTCTCTTATTTCGGAACTCACGGCATGGCGCACCACCTTGAGACCATCTTTCAGGCGGCTCGCCGATTGAGTCATTCAAAGAACATTGTCTTTTTGATGGTGGGCGACGGAGCGGAACGCCAGGCGCTTGTCCAGATGCGAGACAAGATGGCGCTCGACAACGTGATGATGCTCGATCAGCAACCCAAAAGCCGTATGCGCGAGCTCTGGGCGCTGTCCAACGTCAGTCTTGTTCTACTCAAGAAGTCAGATTTGTTCAAGACGGTCATTCCGTCCAAGATCTTCGAGAGCTTGGCCATGGCGAAGCCAATAATTCTAGGAGTAGAAGGAGAAAGCGCAGAGCTCATCCAAGCAGCTCAGGCAGGTATTTGTATTCAGCCTGAACAAGCTGATGAGTTAGCGGCCTGCGTACTGGAGCTGTCTGAAAATCCTGAGTTGTGCCGGCAGCTAGGCAAGAATGGACGAAAATATGTCATTGAACATTTTGATCGTACCGTGCTCGCTAGAAAGCTGACTTCAGTAATTGAGACAGTTGGTCTCGGGTCATCCCTCCAGGAAGACGAGATGCCGATCTCTGTGCGATGAACCATAGAAGGGACTCGTATATGAGCCTGAGCGTTGAGACAAGTGTTGCCGCCTCATCAACGGCTCATACAAATTTGAACACTGTTGAAGGAATGCGGACACAGGTGCTGCAATGAGTTCCCATCGTGATTCTTGGTTTTTCAGAAACATAAGTCAGATCGGGCGATGGCCTGAGATTTGCTGGGTGGTTCCTGTTCATGTGTGTTCCTAACGATCAACCTCTAGAAGGAGCGGTGATATGCGGATGATTAATCCATGGTTTAGGAGAGGGGGCATACTGGCGGCTGTTGCGGTGTGTTCCCTCTTGGTTCCTTTGACTGCGGCTCACGCTGCTCTGGTGACCTACTCGTTCACTGGAAACTTTGATGGTGATCCTCTTGGTATGACCCCAATTACCGGATCCTTTCAATTCGACAATGGAACGAGCGGCAGCGGGGGGGTCTACAACAGCGCAGTGACCGGCATGAGCCTGACGATCGGTAGTGGCTCCGGAAGCTATACGTCGGTCTTGGCTCCCGGCGAGAATGCAGTGACGATCTCGCAGAATATCAACCTTGGTGGCGGGTTGGTGGGAGATCGGTGGGCCTTGGTGACGGCTGCGACAGGGCCTCAGGTCGGTGATTTTACCCCGTTTAGGTTCGATCTACGTTTCGACGGTGAGGGTGGTGGATTATTTACGAACACCAACCTCCAGGATCCGCCCAGTTTGTCGACGGTGAGCGCGGCGAGATGGCGACTCATGTTTGAAGATAGTCTTGGCGATCCAGTCGCGTTGCGCGGATCGATCACCAGTCTGACAGCCGTACCTTTGCCGGCGGCTGTGATTCTGTTCGGTGCGGGGCTTATTTCGCTGGTCGGGCTGGGCGCAGGTGGTTTGAGGAATCTCCGCGGATCCAGGGCCTAGTCGAATACCTCGCTTCTGACGGCTAAGGTCTGATACCCCTCAGGGGGGTATCAGACCTGTTCTTTCTTCGAAATCAATCGACAGGTAGCAGGTTCCGATAGAAAATCAGGTGTCGACCTGCTCTTCTAGACCGACAGCTTGTTCGGCTCATTCCTTATCAACGTTCGAATGAGTAGTTCATGATGACCAGCACACGCTACCTTATCTTCAGTTCAGTCCTGGTCATCGCCTTATTGTCCTATATGTATTCGGACAGCCTGCTGTTTCTGTTCAATTATTGGATTGGGAGCGACGATTATAGCCACGGAATGTTTGTGCCTCTGATTAGTGGGTTTTTAGTCTGGCAAGCGAGGCATCGATTCATGCAAGTCCCGAGAGAGAGAGCATGGTGGGGGCTAGGCGTCATCTTCGTGGGGCTCATGCTCTATATGATCGGCGAATTGGCCACGTTGTATGTGGTTCTCCATCTCTCGCTCTGGACCGTGATGGTAGGGCTAGTCATTGCCTTGGTGGGAATTCGTGGGGCGAAGGTTATTGCGTTTCCACTCGGCTATCTCCTGACGGCTATTCCGTTACCCGTCTTTTTTTACGCCAACCTGTCGAGTCAACTGCAGTTGTGGTCTTCATCTCTTGGGGTCGGGTGTTTACAGCTGGTGGGGGTGATGGCGTTTCGTGAAGGGAATGTCATCGATCTCGGGCAGGTGCAGCTCCAAGTTGTCGAAGCCTGCAGCGGGATTCGCTATCTCCTACCGTTGACATCGCTTGCGTTGCTCTGTGCCTATCTTTTTAAGGACCAGATGTGGAAGCGAGTGGTCCTGGTGGTCTCAGCGATTCCCATTTCAATTGTCATCAACGGTTTCAGGATCGGCATGATCGGCGTGCTGGTTGAGCTCTACGGCAAGGGCGCTGCAGAAGGGTTCTACCATCTCTTCGAGGGGTGGGTCATTTTCATGGTGAGTTTAGCGTTGCTGATTATAGAAATGGGACTGTTGGGACGGATTGGGAAGGTAGCGCCATACCGACCCTTTCTGGCGCAACTATCCTGGCGTGTTCCATACGAAGAGAGTGGGCACGAGGGTGCGCGGTCTATGCCAAGACGCATCTTGCCATCTCCAGGTCCGGCCTATCTCTGCAGCGTGGCGCTTCTCGCGCCCTTCACGCTGCTCTCGACCTCTCTGGTGGATCGTGAAGAAACACCTCCGTCACGCGCTGCATTCATTGACTTCCCGATGGAAATCGCCGGATGGCGAGGCGAGCGCTTTCCACTGGAGAAGCAGTACATCGATGCGCTCCGATTCGACGACTATGTGTTGGCCGATTATCGTTCCAACCATGGACATCAGGTCAACTTCTATTCGGCCTATTATCAATCACAACGGAAAGGGCAGTCCGCCCACTCCCCGAAGAGTTGTCTGCCTGGGGGCGGTTGGGAAATCACCTCCATTACCCATAAGGAATTGCCGTCGTCGGCGAAAATACTGCAGCCGCTCATGGTCAATCGTGCCGTCATTCACAAGGGTGATCAGAGGCAAATCGTGCTGTACTGGTTCAAGCAACGAGACCGATATCTCGCGGATGAGTATCTGGTGAAGGTGTACTTGCTGTGGGATGCCGTATCACGTCAACGCACCGACGGCGCGCTGGTGAGAATGGCCTCGCTCGTGGGGCCGGGTGAAACAGAGGCGACGGTCGACCAACGCCTTCAGGATTTTGCGGCTGAGATTGGGCCGGAGCTGAGTCGGTTTGTGCCGGACTGATTAGGAACCGGCAAACGAGTGAGAGTCTGATCGATGATCAACGAACTATTTTTCAGCTCCATGACCGCGTTGCTCCTGTGCATGGGATTGATTCCGCCCCTACGGCTGGCGGCGGAACGATTTCAGGTGATGGATTTGCCCGGGGGACGAAAAGTGCACGAGCATCCTGTCCCGCGTATCGGAGGCCTCGCCTTTGCCATCGGGGCGTGCGCGTCGATCGCCTGGTGGGGAGCAAAGGATGACACCACGCTCTCCGTGTTGCTCGGATGCGTGATCATTGTTGGATTCGGTGTATGGGATGATCGGGTCGATCTTGGCTATCGGACAAAATTACTCGGGCAGTTGCTTGGCGCTCTCGCCGTTGTCCTGGGCGGAGGCATTTCGTT
>CABVRV010000011.1:8658-51063 GCA_902500755.1 uncultured Nitrospira sp. | reverse complement strand
TACTCGGGCAGTTGCTTGGCGCTCTCGCCGTTGTCCTGGGCGGAGGCATTTCGTTCACCAGCCTTCCATTCCTGTCTGACACGGAAGTGCCTGCGTGGGCCGGGATGCTCCTCAGCATTGTGTTTCTCATTGGGGTGTCAAACGCAGTGAACCTCACGGATGGGCTAGACGGTCTGGCCGGTGGACTGTCATTTCTGACGCTCAGCGGAATTGCCTATTTGGCCTATCTTTCCAGTGACTCCACTGTCCTGATGCTCACGGTTCCTTTCCTTGGGGCGCTCTTGGGGTTTTTGCGATACAACACGTACCCCGCCCGAATTTTTATGGGAGACGGCGGGAGCCAGCTTTTAGGATTCATGATGGGCGTGCTGGCCATTCTGCTGACGGATTCGTCGCGCGGTCCGTTCAGTCCGAGTCTTGCTCTCTTCCTCTTGGGGTTGCCGTTTCTGGACACGCTCGGCGTGACGGGTCAACGGTTGGCTGAGGGGCGGTCTCCATTCGTCGGCGATCGCGCTCATGTCCATCATAAACTCCTGCGAGTCGGATTGACTCATTACGAAGCCGTGAGCGTGATCTATCTCATTCAGGCAAGTATGTTAGGCGTCGCGTACGTGCTGCGATGGGAAACGGATACATTGATCCTACCGCTCTACCTTGCACTCGCGGTCACGGTCTTGGTGCTCTTTATCGCCGCTGGACGAGGGCTTCTTCCTGGTCCCGCATCGCGTGAGGGGGTCTTTCTGTCGAATCGCACCGTCACGCGGTTCGTGAGCGGCCCATGGCTCACGGATATGCCGATTCGATTTTTAGCCGTGGCTGTCCCGTTGTTTCTCATCGCCTTGGTGTTTCTTCCATCGACCGTGCCAAACGACGTGGGGTATCTCTCGATCGCGTTGTTTGGGATTGTGCTGCTCGGCCTCTCCTTTTCATCCAACGTCGCGCCGTACTTCGTGCGGGGCGGACTGTATGTGGGAACGACTTTTTTGCTGTATGTCTGTGAAGGATCGAGAGCGTCGTCGGTGTCCGCCGTCACGATGGCGCATAACGCGTTTTTTGTGGTCGTCGCCGTCATGGTGCTGTTGAGTCTCCGCTTCAATGAGGAGAATCGGTTTCAAACGACGCCGCTCGATTATTTAATGGTATTTTTGGCCGTTACCTTCCCGCTTTTGCCGGAGGTCAGCGCAGACATCTCGCACTTGGGCGTCTTTATGGCCAAATTGATGGTCTTGTTCTTCTCCTTCGAATTGCTGCTCCACGCATTTTCCAGCCGCGTCAGACAGTTGGGACTCGTGTCGCTCTGGATCCTCTTCGGACTCGGAATTCGGATTTTGTTGTAGCGAATCCAGTTACGTAATAACCTAAGTCCATGACGCAGTATTCACGCACAACGTACAGGGGTGAACTTTCAGCATGAGTAATGGAATCGGCATTCTGCTTCTGGCCGTGATGACAGTGACGGCTTGCGGCGGCCCTGAGGAAAAGAAGGCCAAGTACTTTGCGCGGGCGCACGAGTACATGGACGCGGCGAATTATCCAAAAGCGAGGGTGGCGCTCCGGAACGTCCTGAAAATCGACCCGAAAGAGGGAGAGGCCTACTATCTGTTCGCTCAGGTTGAAGAAAAGGAAAAGAACTGGCGCAATGCGGTTCAGCTCTACCAAGAAGCTGTCCGGTTGGTCCCTGATCACACGGCTGCCTTGATTACGCTCGGTAAGTACTACCTTGAGGCTCGGTTGACGGAACAGGTGATCGAGGCGGCGGATACGGTGCTGAAGAAGGAGCCCCGCCATCCTCAGGCTCACGCCCTGAAGATTGCCGCGCAGGCCGTAACCAGAGAGGCCGTCCCGACGGTGATTCCCAAGGCAGAGGCACTGGCAAGCGAGTTTCCGACAGAGCCGGACGTCGCCATCCTCCTAGCGACGTTGTATAGCCAGCAAGAACGGCACCGTGAAGCGGAACGCACATTGACACGCTCCCTAGCCGATCATCCAAGAGATTTGGATCTTCTCAATAATTTGAATACCGTTCTGACGAAAGCGAAGGATTGGTCCGGCGCGGAAGGCATCATTCGTCGGATGATCGAGGCTGAACCTCAATCCATGGACCATCGAATACGGTTGGTCAGATTTTATATGAGTCGTCATGCTTACGATAAGGCCGAAGCGGTCTTGCGCGAGGCGGTTGCATTTGAGCCGGACAGCGAACAGCGTCATCTTGCGTTGGCCGACTTTTTTGTGAGTCGGAAGGATATGCCTGCAGCGGAACGGGTGCTTCTCGATGCCGCCGCTCAATTGCCGTACTCAAGCCAAATCCAATTCGGACTTGCCGCGCTGTACCGGAAAAGCGGGCAAGGCGACAAAGCCAGAGATCGGTATGTCGCGTTGGTACAGGAGTTCAAAACCAAACCGGTTGGGTTGGAAGCCAAAGTGAAGCTGGCAGAGATGGATCTTCTCGCAGGACGGCACGGCGACGCGGAGCGACAGGTGCAAGAGGTGTTGAATGAGAACCCTCGATCTTCCGATGGACTGATCCTCTTAGGCCGTATGGCGTTGGCAAGGCGGAATGGGAAGGACGCAGTTCAGGCATTTCGTACGGTTCTGCACGATCAACCGGAATTGGCGACGGTACAGTACTTACTCGGGCAAGCCTATCAGCTCACCGGAGAGACCAATCTTGCGAAGGAAAGTTTTGAGCGAGCGGTTGCGCTGTATCCCGACCAAGTCGAAGCGAAACGATCGCTCGCGGTGTTGGAGAGCAGGAGTGGTCGCCATCAGCAAGCGCGCGCGCGACTCGACGATCTCCTGAAACAGCGTCCCGATGACGTCGCCGCGCTTGACATGTTGATGACACTCGATTTGGCAACGAAGAACTGGCAAGGGGCTGAGCTAACGTTGGCACGGTTTCGTCGGCTGTCGGCTGAGAACTATGTTGCGGTAGTGGCCGAAGGACGTTTTTTTGAAGCGCAGCGTCGCTTGACTGAGGCGAGACACGCGTATGAGCGCGCGACAACGCTGGCTCCAAACGAGCCGGAACCCTTACTGTCTCTTCTGAGGCTGGAAGTTGCCGACGGTCAGACGGCTCGCGCGAAAACGAGGTTGGGCGCTCTCCTTGCCGCTCGCTCCGACCATCCATTCGCGCATGGATTACTCGGCGAGGTGTTGTCACTGACGGGCGAGCGTGAAACGGCTTTTCATGAATATCGCGAAGCGGTGAGGTTGAACCCCAAGTGGATGACACCGTGGTTGAATTGGACGACGTTATTACTGTCCGAGAAGAAACCGGAAATGGCCGCGCAGATCGTAGAAGACGGGCTCAAAGCCAATCCGGACAGTGAAGAATTGTACATGCTGCTGGCCTCGGCTCGCTCGGAGCAGGGGCACATCGATTCGGCCATGGCTGCCTATGACACGGTGTTGCGTCTCAATCCGCGCAATGTGCTGGCTGCGAATAACCTCGCCGTGTTGCTGGTGGATCGGAAGGGTGATCCATCGAGCCTGCAAAAAGCCTTTGCCCTCAGCCGAGATTTTGAAAAAGACGCTCCGCATCCTCTCTTCATCGATACGCTCGGCTGGGTGCGATTTAAAATGGGACAGCAGGAAGAGGCGATTCGTTTGATGAAGTACGCAGTGGCCAAATCCCCGGAAATCGCCGTTCTGAATTACCATCTTGGCATAGCGTTTTTGCAGTCAGGAAAACGTGCCGAGGCGCGGACGTTTCTTTCGAAGGCGCTCAAGGGAACAGATGCTTTTGATGGACGACGAGAGGCTGAACAGGCTTTAGCACAGCTCAGAGGATAAGGAGAGGCCATGTTGTATTCCGTTCGTGTGCTGATCAATCGAGTAGTGCTTCTCTTAGGAACGGTCGGTTGTTTGTCCGTCCTTGGAGGTGAGATCACGACATCCGCCATGGCTTCGCAGGTCGATCCAGAGTATCGCTTGGGAGCCGAGGATGTCATGCTGATCTCCGTCTGGAAAGACGAACAGTTGACGCGGGAGGTCGTGGTCCGCCCAGACGGGATGTTCTCCTTTCCCCTCATCGGCGACGTCCAGGCTGAAGACAGAACGGTCGATCAAATCCGTACCGATCTCGTTCATCGCCTGACGAAGTATATCCCGAATGCAAACGTATCCGTGGCAGTGACGAAGGTGGTCAGCTACAAGGTGTATGTCGTTGGCCGAGTCAACAAACCCGGAGAATATTTGATCGGGCATTACACCGATGTGCTCCAAGCGCTGAGTCTTGCCGGAGGGCTGACTCCATTTGCCGCAGAAAACGATATTAAGGTGATGCGGCGAGTGGGAAGGGAGCAGCATGCTATTCCCTTCCGTTACGGGGATATCCGAAAAGGCAGGGAGCTGGAGCAAAATATCGTCCTCCAGCGCGGTGATGTCGTGATGGTGCCGTGACGATTGCCGTCCGAATGCAACCGAGTTGTACGTGGTGGAGTCGAGTCTGGAGCAGGGCGCGTATCGCCAAGGTTGTGTTCGTCTTGGTGCTCCTCGCGTCGGAAGGGGTGCCTGGTATCAAGGCAGCTGAGTGGTCGCTGGCGCCATCCTTGGGGACCAAGGGTGTCTATAACAGTAACTTGCTGCTGACTCCCTTCCCTCATGATGACACCTATGGATACTGGGTCACACCGGCGATGGAGGTATCCGGCAACACCGAACGTCTGGATGTGAGCAGCCGGGTCGCGGCGGATTTTGTCGGGTACTTCGGTGGAGAAGAGCGGCACTTTACAAACGCATTTGTGCCTGTATCGATCCGGTATAGGACTGAGAAGGATCTCATAGGTTTCACCGGCGGTCTCAGTCGAGACAATACGCTGATCAGTGAGTTGCAAGCGACCGGGGTCGTCCTGCAGTTTGCGCAGCGCAACCAGTGGACGTTTAACCCGACATGGACAAGAAGCCTCACTGAAAAGTTGTCGTTTCAATCAGGCATGCAGTTTTCAGATACGACATATGAAAGCGGACGGTTGGTCGACTACCGACTGCTGGGCGGTTCGGGTGGATTTCTGTATCACATGACTGAGCGAGACCAAGTGCGCATAACCGGAAGCTACACCGATTTTCATACGACTGACTCTCCATCGCCATTTCGAGCCAGCTTTCCGGGGGTCGATCTCAGCCTGACGCATGCCTTTAGTGAATCATTAACGGGGACGGTCCACGGTGGCCCACGATTCCTGCGGTCCAGCTCGCAGCTGTTAGGCGGAAACCTTACAACTCACGATACGGTATGGTTGGCAGGGGCGAGTCTGAGAAAGAATTTTGAGCGCGCCGCGTTCCAGGTAGCGTTCGCCCGGGATTTGGTTCCCAGTGGGTTTGGATTGCTCATCCAGACCAATCGAGCGGAAGCGTCAGGATCATACGACCTTTCAGAAACTCTCGCCTTCTCAGTCAATGTGGTGGGAGTGCTGACGTCAGGAAAGACACGAGTGGCGATCGGCGGAGTTTTTCCCGACAGCAGCTATGTCAGCGTCGCGCCGAAACTGTCCTGGAAGTTTCTCGAGTGGTGTCAAGCCGAGGTGTCATACATGTACCGATGGCGCGACATTGATACGCAAGCTGATTCGGCGAGCTCCCATGCCACGACATTCATGGTGACCTATTATCCACCTAAACGGACGTTCTTCCACTAAAACTATGGCACAGACACAGACTTCGATACGGGCATCCGAACAGAGCAAAAGTTTTGCTGAGTACGTCGTCGCGTTTCGACGACGTCGCACGCTCATCGTCTTCACGAGCGCAGGGCTTCTCGCGGTCTCGTTAACTCTGGCGTTCCTCTGGCCACCGACCTTTAAATCAACGGCCACGATATTGATCGAGGAACAGGAAATCCCATCTGATCTCGTTCGGTCGACCATCACAAGCTATGCCGATCAGAGGATTGAGACAATCAAACAACAGGTCATGAGCCGCACCACGCTCTGGAAAGTGGTCGACCAATTCGGTCTCTATCACGATCAACGGAAGAACAGTCCCGCCGAAGAGATCGTCAAACAATTCATCAAGGATATTGAAGTCGAAGTCATCAGCGCGGATGTTGTGGACAAGCGCACGCAGCATGCCACCAAGGCGACTATCGCCTTTACGGTTGCGTATCAAAACCGGTCTCCAGAATTGGCGCAAAAGGTGGCGAATGAGCTGACGAGCCTGTTTCTAGGGGAAAATCTCAAGAGCCGCGAGCGACAAGCGCAGGAGGCCACAACGTTTCTTCAGCAAGAGGCGGAAAACCTGGAGCGGCATATCAACGACATCGACGAAAAGGTCGCGAAGTTCAAGAGGCGGGCCAATGGAGCGCTTCCGGAGTTGACACCGCTGAATCAACAGCTGATGAACCAAGCGGAACGTGAGTTGATGGATATCGATCAGCAGATTCGTGGTCTGGACGAACGAAGGACCTATCTTGAGGGAGAATTAGCCACGATTAAACCGAATACGCCGATCTTATCCGTTACGGGAGAGCGGATTTTGGATTCCATCGAGCGGTTACGGGCTCTTCGCGCCGAATATGCGGCAGCTGCGGCTAATCTTTCAGCCGATCATCCGGATATCCTCAAGATGAAACAGGAGATCGATGCCTTGGAGAAGGAGACCGGCCAACTCCCTGACGCGGAAGAGGCATCGAAGCGGCTTATCGATGCCCGTGTCGCGCTGTCGGCGGATTTAGAACGACTTGGAAGCGCGCACCCTGACATCTTTCAGGCGCAGCGAAAAGTTACAGCTCTCGAGCAGGAAGTGTTGAGGCTCAACGCGAGGCCGAACAGGGCCGTGAATCAACGACCGGAAAACCCAGCCTATATTAATCTTCAGGCGCAATTGAATTCTGCTCTGTCCTCATTGGACGCACTTCGTAAGACGCGTATCGAGGTGAAGCGGCGTTTGGGAGAATACGCGACCCGTCTGGAACGATCTCCGGGGATCGAGCCGGAATACTTGGTGCTCATACGTGACCGTGACACCACGGCACAAAAGTATCAAGAGATCCGTTCCAGGTTGCTGGAAGCGAAAGTAGCGGAAGGTTTGGAGGTGCAGCGAAAAGGTGAGCGGTTTTCTTTGATCGATCCGCCGAGTCTCCCCGAAAAACCCTTCAAGCCTAACCGCATGGCTATCGTTCTGCTTGGTGTCATTCTAGCCGTCGGTGGCGGAATCGGCTCCGGAGCGGTGGCGGAATCGCTGGATCATTCGATCCGGTCTCCAGAGCAGCTTCTCACGTTGACTCAACATTTTCCGCTGGCGGTGATTCCTTTTATGCCGAATGAGGAAGATGTGTCACGGGTGAGAATCAAGCGACGCCTCGCTCAAACGGCAGGGGTGGGAGTCCTCGGGACTGCCCTGGCCCTCTTGCATGTGTACGTCATTCCTCTGGACGTGTTGTGGTTTGCCGCCTTGAGACGGGTCGGTATGGAATAAGGAACGGGAACATCATGGATCGGATTCGAACAGCGCTTGATCTCTATCGAGAATTGAAAAGCACATCTGCCGCGGAGGCGACGCCAAAGCGGTCTGCCGGGGAGCAGGCCGTACCGCCCCCCATCACCTATACGCGAACCAGGTCACTGACCGTTCCACGTTCTGTTCTGCAGGGACATCGCGTCATGGCCGCTCACAACAAAGGGCCGTTCGTCGATGCGTACAAGATCCTACGAACGCAAGTGACACATCGACTGCGAGAAAACGGCTGGAACGTCGTGGGAGTCACAAGTCCGGGATACGGCGAAGGGAAGACGTTAACCGCGATCAATTTAGCCGTGAGTCTTGCGATGGAGACGACGCAGACCGTGCTCCTCGTCGACTCGGACCTTCAAGACCCCAGTGTGCACAAGGTGTTCGGCGTGCAGGACTGTCTGGGCCTCGCGGACTATTTGTTGGACGATCAACCTGTTGAAGACCTCCTCCTCCATCCAGGCATCGGGCGATTTGTCTTGCTGCCCGGGGGGAGAGCGATTTCAAATTCCACCGAAATTCTGACGTCGCCGAAAATGGTCGCCCTTGTTGAGGAGCTGAAGCATCGATACCCCTCGCGCTTCGTCATCTTCGATCTTCCTCCTTTGCTTCATACGGCTGATGTCTTGGCCTTCGCTCCATACACGGATGCGCTCCTCATGGTCGTCGAAGAAGGCAAAACCACCGGCGAGGAACTCCAGCGGGCTTTGGGGTTGGTGCGAGACTCGCGTCCTGTCTTAGGAACAGTATTGAATAAAGCCGGCCGATCATCATTGGGCCTCGCCGACATGAAAGCCATGCTGTCTTGATCGGGGAATCTATCGAGGGGCGAAAGACACACCCATGTACGAATCCTTTTATCACCTGAAGGCCAAGCCGTTTGCGCTCTTGCCGGACAGCAGTTTTCTGTATTCGGGGTCCGAGCATCAGGCCGCGTACAGCCTCTTGGAGTACGGCATTGTGAGTCAGGCTCCTTTCATGGTGCTTACCGGAGATCCTGGGATGGGGAAAACCTCCCTGCTCCAGAAACTTATCGCTGAGCACGGCAGCAAGCATAAGATTGGGCTTGTGACAAATGCGCGTTATGATATCGAGCAGCTCTTGCCGTGGATCCTATTGGCTCTTGGGCTGAGCACCAAGCGTCTTGATCCGATCGAAGCCTACCACATGTTTTCGGAGTTTCTGACGCAAGAGGCGAAGCGCTTTCGACGCGTCATTCTCATCGTGGATGAAGCCCAAAGTCTGGGGGCCGAACTCCTCGAAGAATTGCGGTTATTGTCCAACATGAACGACGGCAAAACGTTAAAGCTGCAGATCATCCTCTCTGGTCAACCGGATCTGTATACCTTGCTCCAACGAGTCGACATGACTCAATTCGCGCAACGGATCGTCGTCGACTATCATCTGAAACCGCTGTCAGAAGCGGATACCGCCAACTTTATTCGTCATCGAATACAAGTTGCGGGCAGGCACCGGAGGCTCTTCACCGACAAGGCTTGCGCATTGATACATCGATTGAGCCGAGGGAACCCACGATTGATCAATCAGGTGTCCGATATCACGTTGACCTATGGATACGCGGAGCAAGCGCCCATCGTTACCTCGAAGTTGGTGGCTCAAGCAGCGCTTGATCGGCTCAACGGAGGGATTCTCCCCCTGGCCGGGAAGGAAGAGTTGGGAGACCTGGCGGCTGCGCCGGAAGATCCGACCGAACTCAAGGATTCCGTTCCGGCTCCTGCCCCGACCATAGCTGCCGATGAATTTCCTGAGACCAGTCCGGTCAGCTCCCCGGAAGAAGACTATGAGCGGGGGATGATGCTTAAAGATGATGGGCGGCTAAAAGAGGCAATCGACATGTTCCATTCAGCAGCCAAGGATAAGGCGCTGTGGCTCAAAGCCTACGCACAAGTCGGATTCTGCCATGTAAAAATGCGGGAGCCGCATGCTGCGATACAGGCATTTCATACGGCATTGGACGATACGGCGGCACTTCCCCGAGATATGACGGATGTCCTCTATTTCTTGGGGCGCAGCCTCGAGTCTATCGGGAAAACGAGTCAAGCAGTGGAAATCTATCACCGCATCGATCATTCGGCCCCATCCTTCAGAGATGTCACGGCTCGATTGGAGGAGTTGAAGGGGGCTCCAAGGCAGCCGCGCAAAACCAAACAATCCACGGCAGGAAAGCATTCGTGGTTCAGCGGCGTGGTTGATAATTTTCAGCGGTTCCTAATTGGTAGCCAGAAGTAGATGTTCGGGACTGTTCTGGTAATTCACATCTCCGTCTTGCTGCTGATTCTCTTTTCCCTTCAACACACTCATGTTCGTTCTGCATGTTCGTTCTGATAGATCGGTGTTTGTGAGAGCTGGGAGGATCATTCAAGACAATCATGCCAGACCCTGTCACGCACGCATCTGATCAGACGGTGCAGCCTGCTGAACGTTATGAGCGTGGAATTGCGCTGAAGAAGGCCGGTTTGTACAAAGCTGCCATTGAGCAGTTGGAACTGGCTACCGTCGATAGGTCATTGGCCGTGAAGGCGCATGCCCAGATCGGACTTTGCTACAAATTGTCCGGTCGTTATGAGGAGGCTGTTCCTGCATTTCAACGAGCCCTCAAGGCCATTCCGGTCTCCTCGAAAGAAACCGTCCAGATTCTCTACGTTCTAGGTCGCACACTGGAATCATTGGGACGGGTAGCAGAAACACTTGAGGCCTACCGCTGGATCAGGCGGGAGGATTCTGAGTATCGAGATGTGGCGGAACGTATAGAACGGCTCAGCGCTCGACGGCCAACGGTACCAGGAAAAAATCGTAGCTCATAGAGTCGCCCAGCTCAAAGAGGCTGCTGAGCCTACCGACTAGCCGGCGAGCGACGTCACATACTGGCTGGGCGTTCTCTTCCCTTCTCAGGCCGGATTCCCCAATAGTACCTCTGCGGGAGCGTGCGTCGTTAGGCCGATGCCGAACATGCCCGCAGCTCGTAATCGAATCCTCGTCGGCGCAACGAGATCAATCGTCTTCGGCTCAGTTCATCCACCATGGAAAACACTTGGTTCCAGGTTAATTCGGGGAGGCTGTTGACAAGTTCTTCCAGCGCAATGTGTCGGTGTTTATGAACAATCGCCAGCAATTTAGCTTTCGCCTGTTGAGTCATGACATATCTCCATGATGATAGTGGTTGTCTTGTGTTATGCCAGCTTTCTTCTCTAAGATTGGGTGTCGATAACCGAATTGTCTATGGCGTCGTTGTGCCAAGACGAAGTCATTCACACGGTTGCTAGGGCATATTAGACGTCGCTCAACAACATCAAAAGAAAAAACCATAATCTGGGCGATCTCTCTGGTAGAGGCTGACGTCAGCGTACTCAATCTCGGTTTCGACATGGTCATCACTCGGTAAAATCTTTGTTAACGACAGACTGGTCTCCCGGTAAGTTTAGATCTCACTGCGTGGAGGGAATGTTATGGAATGTATTCTGATTCGCCACGGCATTGCCGTCGAGCGAGACGAATGGGAAGGAACGGATGAAAATCGCCCTCTTACAGAGCGGGGAAAGAAGCGGGTGCGACAAGCCGCTGCGGGGCTTGCCGCGCTGGGCTGTAAGCCGACCCATCTATTCACGAGCCCATTCGTACGGGCCTATGATACTGCCAGGCTGCTTCGCACGGTGGTTTGTCCTGGTTTGAAGGTGGAGACACGTGAAGAGTTAGCGGTTGGAGCAAAGCCTGAACAGCTTGTGAATATTCTCCGGACGCTGCCTTCGGACGCTGTGGTGCTCTGCGTGGGCCATGAGCCCTTTCTCGGCGAAGTGGTGAGCCTCTTTCTGTGCGGGAAAGTGCTTCTGAATTTCCCGATCAAGAAAGCCGGGGCCGCTTGTCTAGAAGTGGAAGGGAAGGGCAGGGCGGGGCAGTGCAGGTTGCGCTGGTGGTTACCACCAATGCAGCTGCGGGTGCTGGGCAAGCGGGCAGGGATAAGACGACAACGCGAACAATCCTAGGCCCCGCCCCCTCCAGCGCTGATACCGGGCTTGTGGTTCTGCAAGACGGGGAGGATATAGCCTTTGAGCTCATCCTGGATCTCTTCGGGCGATTTTCTCGCGTCGACAACATTGAAGCGAAATTCAATGGCCATTTTGTCGAATTCCTCTATTAAGAGGGATTGGTATTTCTTAAAACTGTCATACAGATCGGATCCCAACCGAAGGTCCATGCCGGATTCCCAATAATTCATGCCAGTGGTTTCGATGACACGAAGCGCAAGGGTCTCGACATCAATCCGTAAGTAGCAGACAAGGTCTGGAATCGGCGCAAACCCGAATACATCACGAATCCATGCGCGATCGGCGCTGCGCACGAAATCTCGCGCGAACGCCGTGTAGATGTACCGATCTGCCAAGACGACAAACCCCGATCGGAGAGCAGGAATGACCTGGTGTTCCAGGCGGTCGGCAAAATCCGTTGCATAGAGCAGGCTGAGAGACCATCGGTCGACGATATTGCCGGCTTTTGCCATTTCGATAGTTTTAGACATCAGATTGGATCGAGTCCATCCGGTCGTGATCACCCCATACCCTTGCACCTCCAACCATTCTTGCAACAGCTCGATGTGAGTCGAGCGGCCGACTCCGTCGGTCCCTTCAATGGCGATCAGTTTTCCTTTGAGCTCACTCGGATGTATGTACGTCAAACCGTCGCCAAAAAAGCGTGCGTCGACCATAGATGCCTCGTTTTGGTTTGTAGCCGCGCAGAGTGTCGGACACCAGCGTCCGCATGAGCTCCTGTTGCGTCTCGATGTCTTGGGTCGCATCCATCGTCAAGAGACCGAATTCGTCCACGATCTTGTCGTATTCCGTGAGAATTCGCGATTGAAAGATCTGAAAACTCTGGGTCAGGTCAGGGCTTAGATTCATATCCATACCGGCTTCATAGTACTTGAATTGACCGCGCGTCCCTCGCAGGAGTCGGGAGATGGCGACCTCAATCGGAACTTTGAAATAGAACGCCATATCGGGTGTGATGGCAAAGGCATAGAGTTTGCGGACCCACTCAGCCGACACGCCGCGGACGACATCGCGTGCGAACGCCGTGTACATATAACGATCAGCCAAGACAATCATCCCGGCCTTCAGAGGAGGGAGAATGTGATGATAGAGTCGGCTGGCAAAGTCCGTGGCGTGCAGCAAGCTGAATGTGGTCGGGGTAAGGCTCTTTGATTTCTTCCCTCGCTTCGTGGTCTCCTTCACCAATTCCGAGGAATTCCACTCAGTAAAGAAGACCTTATAGCCTTTTGACTCGAGCCACTTGTGCAAGAGTTGTAGTTGAGTGCTCTTTCCTGATCCATCGATGCCTTCGACGATGATCAGCTTGCCTGGATAAGGGTGAGGCGCCGTCGTGGTGGAGTGGGGCTCACTCATGATTTGCGGGTTTCCAACAACACTTTTGAGAACTGGATCCGTCGGTGGAATACCTGTTCGAACAGATCAGCCCGACTCTTCGCCGCCCACAACTCCATCTCCGCATCACCCGCGAGATGTACCTCGATCATGATCTGTTTTCCGAATTTGACGTGCACGGCCCGGACAAGGGAGAAATGAGTGCGATCGAGTCCGTCGGCGATCCGTAACAAGGATGCAAGAATCTTAACCACCCGTTGAATCCGAGGTGTGAGCCGGTCAAATTCTTCGTGTTTGAGGGCCGGCAGCGCACGCCGGTGGTAGCGGGCGACGGTGGCAACCACGTCGATTTCTTCTGCGGCCAACCCGGCTACATCGCTGTGTGTGATGAGGTAATAGGCGTGCTTGTGATGTTGTCGCGGATTGATATGATATCCCACATCGTGCAAGATCGAGGCGTACTCCAGCCAGGTCCGTTCTTGCGGCCCTAAGCGATGCACCCGCTGCGTTTGATCAAACAGGCTCAGCGCGAGCTCAGCGACATGCAGCGAATGCGATTCAGGCGCGTGACAGCGACGCGCGAGGCCGATCACGTTGCGGCGACGAATGTCGGGAATCTCGTTTTCAGCCTTCAGGCCCTCACGATGCCGTACAATGAAGTCGTAGATCACACCCTCGCGAATAGCCTTGTCGCATAATGTCAGTTCATTGAGGCCGGAAAGCTCCAAGAGGCAGCGGAGTAGAACGGTGGCCGGGAGAAGGGTATCGACACGTTTGGGATCCAGGCCAGGAATGGACAAGCGAGCTTTCACTGAGGCTTGAGCCAGCTCTGCTTCAAGGACACGGATATCTTTGAGCGACACCGTCGCAAGATTATGCTGTGGCAGCGGTCGTCCCGTGTGGCGCAAATGGATCACTTCAGCGATGTTGGCAGCCATCCCGGAGGTGGCGACGAGTGAGCGAAACTTCCTCGTCTTGAACGATGCGACTGCCTCGCGCAAGGGAGAGAGCACGGCCTGTTTAAGCGCCTGCATCATGTGCTCTGACGGCGGAGTCTTAGGAAGGTATTGTTCAGCTAATCGGATCGCGCCGAGCTTGAGGCTTGTTCCATGAATCATCCCTTCGCGATGGCCTACGATCAATTCCACCGAACCGCCGCCGATGTCCACGACCAATGTGGGCTCATCCGTGAGTGCAATGCTGTTTTTGACCCCTAGGAAGATCAGCCGAGCTTCTTCCGTCCCGCTGATCACGCGCACTCTCAGGCCGGTTTCTTCCATGATCATGGAGACAAAATCACCGCCGTTTTCGGCTTCGCGCACCGCGCTGGTGGCAACGGCGATCACACGATCAAAACCTTTGTTGCGGGCCAGCGTCACTAACGTCTTCAGGACTTCAAGGGCTCGAGCCATGACCTCATCGGCGAGTCGTTTGCTCGCAAACGCGCCGTTACCCAACCGGGTCATGTCCTTGAACCGATCAAGAATCTTGAAGCTGGCATCCGGCAGAATTTCTGCCAGTACCATATGGATGGAATTTGTTCCGATATCGATAACGGCAAGTTTTGACACAGAAATATCCTGCAAGGTAAGAACGGATGAACCTTAGTGAATGAGCGAGGGGCTGTCAAGAAGTCATGTGTTAAATGTTGCGTTGTGATAGGCGCATGCGCCGGAGCAGCACGGAGAAGGTCAGGGCTACCCTCTGTGTGCTGGAAACGGTGATCGAGGTCTTTAACCTAAGAAGGCAGCAGACCTCCTAAGAGATCTTCTAGAATGAAATAAGGGGGAGTACGTCACCGAGGCAGTTTTGCTGCGGCTTCATAGATAGGCCGGGCCTCTTTGAGCGGTTCCCACTTCAACACGGAGAGGGTATCCTCAACATAGCGAGTCGTGCGCATGCCGTTCAAAACGCAGGTGACCCCTGGCGTGCTGGCAAGGACCCATAGCGCCTTTTGAGAGAGTGAGGAGGCTCGACGCGATGCCGGCAGGAACGGGTCGATTGCTTGCGTAACTTGGTCGGTTCGGGTTCGACTTCGGACGGTCGCTTCATGCCGCAGGCCTCGCAGCAGGGTCAGGAGCTCGGGAACATAGCGTTGACGCCAGTTTCCCCACTGTTCAGCCGTATCTCCTGCAAGTTGACGGTCAAGCAGCTGGAATACTTGGTTGATTCGGGGAGCGATCATGCGATGTTCGATCTGTTCCCAATGTTCCAGTCCCTGAATCTGGGGACGTAGCCGTTGCAGTTCGATCGACCAATTGAAGAAGTCCGTGGGCGCTGCTTCAGTCCCAGTACCTTGGACATGTGGCGCGATGGAGCTTCGGTATTCCTGTTCAAGCGCACCCAGCCCCCCGAGATGTGTATTGAAATCGATGGGATTATCTTCGAGCGGCAGATCCGCAAGGCGTAGCATTCTGTTCTGTCCGAGCATGGCATTTAACGGTCGATTCACCAACATCGCAATCCGGTTCTGCTGAGCATGTTCAAGGACGGTGTGAGCATGAGAGAGGCCGGTATTGGCGGTCAGCGCAGGGCCGGATTCGAGGAGATTCATCGGGCACTGAAGCACCTGAAAATGATGGTTGGCCGACCCAACTAGTTGGGCTGCAGTCTTTGCCGCCTGGATCATGCGCTCGAGGGAGGTTGCTTCCGGATCGTCACTGGGAGACGCGACGGTGTTTGAGGAGACACCGTAATACTGTAGTCGCCCCTCCGACACTTGAGATTCAAGGTAGACAAAGGCTCGTTCGAGTCGGGTATAAAAGTCTGCGCGAAGTGTCTCCAAGTCTGTTTCGCCACGATGCGTCGCCTCTGAGAAGTAGTATTCCGGATTGTGCAGCAAGCAGACATCCAGTGTGGCCACACCAAGCCGATCGAGTGACAACATCAGCTGATCCGCCAAGAACTCGGGGTGGATGCAGTGCCAGATCCCATCCCCGTATTTGACGACCTCAGGGTAGGGGCGGCCACTTTTTTCTCTGGACTCGGCAAGCTTTAGATTCTCTCCCTGCACATACCCGATTTTCGAGACCACGATGAGTTCATCGCGTCGGATCTCGCCTAATGCCGCAAGCTCAGCCAGCACGGATCCCACCAACCGTTCGCTGTCGCCGTCCATGTAATTCGTCGAGGTGTCGATCAGATTACACGATGTCCGCAAGGCTTTTCTCAGAGCCTCGCGATATTCAGCGTTGTGCATATCGACACGGTAGGTGCCGAACCCGATGCGTGTGGTGGTCAGACCGGTTGTGCCCAGTGTCGTAAAGGCGTGCACGAGACTGGATTCTCCCTCTCGCGCCATCATGCGGGACGCATAGGCGGCAGTGCCTCGGCTTGTGGCATGCCCTGAAAGGGTGGCACCCTGCAATAATTTTGGGTCGTCTTGGCTGCCCGGCATGGTCGCCAACTCTTTCACCAATGCGTCTTCGACTACGCGAGGGTCGGTGATCGGCTGGCGACAGCTATAATTCCGACACACGTACAGTGTTGCTTTGCCGGAAATAGCTGATCGGTCTTTCAGGAGGGGAAGAGAAGAGGGATGTCCTGGCAATCCTGTTGCCACGACGCGGTTGGGAAGGTAGCATTGTGCCACCGCTTCGCGAATGGCGCGGAGTTCATCGAGCGACTCGCTCGCTACAATGGCCAGTTCCACCGGTCCCTCCGTGAGAAAGTCCAGTACGGTCAGACTCTTGGCAAAGGCCCGGGGATAGCGAGTCATGGGCCGCCCATAGGCACGGACGGCAGAAATTGCAGTGTAGCGCCATTCGTCGCGATCAAAATGGAACGACAACCTGGCAAGGGCTGAGGCGGCGACGGCGTTCGCGCTGGGAATCGCTCCGTCGGTACCCTCCCGGTGTCGAAGAATGAGTGATTCATGGTGCTTCGCCGTGGTGAAGAAGCCGCCTTGCTCCTGATCCATAAAGTCCGTGATCAAGAACTCCGCGAGTCGTGCTGCGGCCTGGAGGTACGATTCGCCGCCGCCGGCTTCATAGAGGTCGATCAGTCCTTCGGCCAGGTAGGCGTAGTCTTCCAGATAGGCATCGAGATGTGCGCGTGCGGCTCGTGAAGTGCGAAGTAACCGGCCATCGGGCTTGGCATGACTTCGCAGCAAGAAGTCGGCGGTTCGTCTGGCATTGTCAAGATAGCGGGCTTCTCCGAAGACTCGAGCCGCCTCAGCCATGGCCGACAGCATCATGCCGTTCCATGAGGTGATCACTTTGTCATCCAGCCCCGGAGGGATGCGCTGACGTCGGGCTTCATAGAGGAGAGGTCGTACACGGGAGGCGGTCTCCATCAACTCGTCCGGTGTGAGGTTGAGTTGCCTCGCTACCTCTTCGATGGGTCGTAAGCGATTGGGGATGCTTGTATGTTCCCAATTGCCCGATGCCGTGATGTCGTACAAGGCACAGAAACGTCGGGCATCTTCATCGTTCTTGAGAACATTCCCGACTTCATCAGGTGTCCAGACGAAGAACTTTCCTTCGATCCCTTCGGAATCGGCGTCGGTGGAGGAATAAATTCCACCCTCCGGTCCGGTCATTTCCCGTCTGATATAGTCGAGTATTTCGGTGGCAACCTGTCGATAGAGCGGCTTCTTGGTAACTTGATAGGCCTCGACATAGATGCGAGCGAGGAGCGCATTGTCATAGAGCATTTTTTCGAAGTGAGGAACCAGCCATCGTGCGTCGGTCGAATAGCGCGCAAATCCACCGCCGATGTGGTCATAAATTCCTCCGGCCGCCATCATATCGAGGGTCTTGGTGACCATCGCGAGCGTCCTGGGATCGCCTGAGCGTCGGTGACTTCGGAGCAAGAACGACAATCCCATGGCCGGAGGAAACTTCGGGGCCGTTCCAAATCCGCCATGGGCCTCGTCGAACTCTTCCTGAAATTGGCCGACGGCTTCGTGGAGCAGCGATTCACTGATCGAAATGGGGGAGGGGATCTGGCGCGTTCCTTGTAGTTGACGGGTGAGTTCCTTGGCTTGGGTGTGAATTTCCGATGGGCGGGTTTCCCAATAGTCGGCGATCTTCTTGAGAACCGAGCCGAAGCCTGGACGTCCCCATCGATCTTCCGGTGGGAAATAGGTCCCGGCGAAAAAAGGCTCTTGATCCGGTGTCAAAAACACCGTCATTGGCCAGCCTCCCTGTCCATGATTCATGGTGACCGTCGCGGCCATGTAGATTTCGTCCAGATCGGGGCGTTCCTCACGATCGACTTTAATGCAGATAAACCAGCGGTTCATGAGCTCGGCGATCGTCTCGTTCTCAAAGGATTCCCGTTCCATGACATGGCACCAGTGGCAGGCGGAGTAGCCGATGGAGAGCAAGATGGGGCGATTCTTGTCTTTGGCCAACTGCAGCGCTTCCGGCCCCCAGGGGTACCAGTCCACCGGGTTGTAGGCATGTTGGAGTAGATACGGACTCGTTTCGTGGATGAGCCGATTAGGATTTTGTTTTTCAGAAGATGATGACATTCGTTCACCCTAGCATCGCGGTGAGAACAGCGTCAACGTATAGCAGAACGCAAAAGGCGCCCATGCACGTATGAGGCTACGTAATTTCTTGCCGGTCGTCGTGTTTATGATAGGCTACCGATGAGCAACGTCTATGAGCGAGATCGGCCCCTATTCGAACTATCGGTTGACGGTCCGTCTGGAACTGTCGAACACGCCTGGCATCTTTGCCAAGGTAGCGGCACTCCTTGCGGAGGAGCAGGCGAATCTCGGGGCCGTCGATCTTGTCTCCGCAACAAAAACCCGCATGGTTCGCGATATCACCTTCGACGTGCAGAGCGAGGAACATGGGGAAAAGGTCGTGGCTCGTCTCGGCGAGTTACCCGATGTCACCGTGCTTTCCGCGTCTGATCGCATTTTTCTCCTTCATCTCGGAGGAAAGATACGAGTCGGCAGCAAGTTTCCAATCAGCACCAGAAACGTCCTGTCGATGGTCTATACCCCGGGCGTCGGTCGTGTGTCGCGAGCGATCGCCCAAGACAAGTCCAAGGTCTATACCTTTACGAGCAAGAGCAACAGCGTTGCCGTTGTGTCTGATGGATCTGCGGTGTTGGGGTTGGGGAACCTTGGACCGGAAGCGGCGCTTCCGGTCTTGGAGGGCAAGGTGATGCTCTTCAAAGAACTCGCCGGGATCGATGCCTGGCCCATCTGTGTGAATAGCCAGGATCCGGATGAGATCGTGCGGATCGTTCAAGGGATCGCACCAGGGTTCGGCGGAATCAACTTGGAAGACATCAGCGCGCCGCGCTGCTTCGAGATCGAGCAGAAAATAAAACAAGCACTTGATATTCCCGTCATGCATGATGATCAGCACGGCACGGCCGTGGTCCTGCTCGCTGCGTTGACCAATGCCCTCAAGGTCACAGGAAAGCAACTGGACCAAGTTCGCATCCTCGTCAATGGTCTGGGTGCCGCAGGCACGGCCTGTTGCCGCATCTTGCTGGCTGCCGGGGCGACTCATCTGCTGGGCTGTGACAAAGAGGGCATCATTCTCTACGGAGAAGCCGAGCAACTCCGCGCCTGCCGAACCGATCTTCGTGCCTGTTTGACCCGAGATCGCCCAAGAGGGACGTTGCGCGAGGCGTTAAAAGGGGCCGATGTCTTCATCGGCCTCTCGGTGGGGAATGTGCTCACCGCCGATGATCTCGATCTCATGGCGCCCAATCCGGTCGTGTTCGCGCTGGCCAATCCGGATCCGGAAGTTCCGCCGGAGCTTGGGGTCTCTCATGCCGCAATTTTTGCGACGGGGCGGTCCGATTATCCCAACCAGATTAACAATGCATTGGCATTTCCCGGAATATTTCGCGGCGCGCTCGACGTGCAAAGCAGCGAGATCAACGAAACCATGAAGTTGGCCGCAGCCCAAGCCATCGCCAACGTCATTCCCGAAAACACGTTAAGCGAAGATTATATTATCCCCAGTGTCTTCGATAAAGAAGTCGTTCCTCGTGTTGCGCGAGCCGTCGCTGCAGCAGCCCGTGCGACCGGAGTCGCCAGAAGACGGGCCAAACCAGACGATCCAACCGAAATCGAGTAGCTCCTCCGCCGGTGACCTCTCTACCGTGGATCTGTTTTTGTAGCCTTCAGACCGCGGCTGGGGCTGTGGTAGAATGCGGCCACTCAGAAATCAGAGGGGACCGATGCCATTTTCAACGGCAAAATTTCTCAAGTTTCGAAGCGGGATGCAAACGCGCATTGGTTCCCTGCGATCGAAAACCGAAGAGAGTTTGGAATGTGCCGTCGAGACGATGATGGAAGACCGGGTAGATGGGTTTTTTCAGGTGGAACATGGGCTGGAGGAAATCATTAAGTCGCTGATCGAAATCGAAGAAGAACTGGAAGTGATCCGCGACCTGAGCGGCGCCATGCGACTCGAGTCCCGGCTGGAATTCGTGGAAGACCGTTGGGACGAGTTCGACAGCGAAATTCGCGAACGCCCGCGACGCCGGCGTAAACGAATCAGTCTTGCGGACATGCTGAAAGCCGCCAGTGGGAGCGGCGGTTTATCGGAAAATCCGACAACCGTGAATAATGCGATGGACGCCTACGCCATCATGGGCGTGGAGTTCGGTAGTTCCCTCGCTGATGTCACTGCGGCCTTCCGCACCAAAGCCAAGCAACTCCATCCTGACTCGAACCACGGCGACCGGAGTTCCGAGCCTGAGCTCCGCCGGATGCTTGAAGCGTATCAATTTCTCAAAGAATATCTGAGTCTCAGCAACACGGAACCGATGCGGCCTCCGGATCGACCCTATTCCCCTTCTGAGTGACAGGCCTGTGACAATACCGACTCCGCATCACTACATTACGAGCGCGACCGGGTTGAGCGAGTTGTGCGAACAACTGAAAGATAGCCCGCGTTTGGCATTGGATACGGAATTCGTGGGTGAAGACAGCTTCGTGCCGAAGCTCGAGCTCATTCAAGTCGCGACGGAACGCACGGCAGCCATCATCGATTTTCCTGTCGTCCAGTCGAATGGAGCGCTGGATGCGTTCTGGGAGATCGTCTGTGATCCGGGAGTCGAAAAAGTGGTGCACGCGGGCCGGCAAGATCTCGATCTGTTTGCGGTCCATGCCGGCCAGATCCCCAAACCTTTTTTTGATACCCAGATCGCCGCGGCGATGGTGGGGTTTGGCTCGCAGGTCGCCTATGCCAATCTCGTTCAGCGAGTGCATGGGAAGAAGTTGGACAAGGCGCATACCTTTACGAATTGGAGTGCCCGCCCGCTGTCTCATGAGCAACTGGCCTACGCGTTGGAGGATGTGACCTTTCTGTTGGCGATTCATGATCATTTGCACAGCCGGTTGTCGAAGCTTGGACGGTTGCCATGGGCGCACGAAGAGTTCGCTCGCCTTGAGGGCGTTGTCGCCGAGACTCGGCGCGAGCCGCAAGAACGCTATCAGCGCATCCGAGGATGGGATCAGCTCAAGCCGAAGTTGGCCGCGATCCTTCGTGAACTCGCGGCCTGGCGGGAAGGGGAAGCGAAACGTCGAAATGTGCCTCGCAGTCGGGTCGTCCGGGATGAAGTCCTGCTCCAGTTAGCGCGGCATCCCCCACGACAGATGGACGAGTTGCGCAACGTAAGAGGCCTTCATAGCTCAGAGGCGGATCGCAACGGAGAGGTGTTGCTAAGCACAATCCAAGCGGCCCTGGCGCTTCCTCCCTCCGCCTGGCCCGTGCTCTCGAAAGAACGCAAACCGGAACCGGAGTCCACCGGGCTGGTCGAACTCCTACAGGCGATCGTGAAGGCCTGCGCACTCAAAGCAGAGATTGCGCCGACTCTGCTGGCGACCACGGCGGACTTGCAGGCATTGGTCGATGCCAAGACCGATCGCGCTGCTCTGGAGCTTCCACTTCTGCGAGGATGGCGTCGCATACTGGTTGGAGATGTCCTGCTCAACGCGCTGGACGGAAAGCTGGCCGTGACGGTCGATCCGAACATCCGGGCCGTCCGGTGGTCACCTTCGGACGAAACACCAGCCCCCTAAAGCCATGCAGCCCGCGATTCAGAATCTACAGGAGTTTCTTGATTGAATCGGCAGGCCTCGCAAGCATCGCCTGGTCGCCCCTTTCGACGATCGGTCGTTGAATCAGGTCCGGGTGTTGGACCATCATATCGAGGAGTTGGTCGTCGGAGAGTTGTTTTTTCCCCAAACCCAGCTCCTGGTAGATTTCTTCTTTGGTTCGGAGGACGTCTCTAGGGGACAAGTCGGCCTTCTTCAGAAGAGCTTTTAACTGTGCCTTGGTAAATGAGCGTTCGTAGTAGTTGATTGCCGTAAAGGATTGGCCGCTCTCTTTGAGCAGCTGGACTGCTTGCCGACATGTCGTACAGGTTGGTTTGTGATAGATCGTGATATCCGCCATAGTAACTCCTTGGTGAGAAAAACGCGCCTTGACGATTTTTTTCAGTCTATGCTTAGATCTCGAACAGTAACTGTCGTGCCATAGGGTTGTCCATGCCGTGGGTCGGAACCAGCTCAGCCGGTCAGTTTGCCTGCACCACCGCCTCGGAGCGGACCCTGAAGGATCTTCGTATCAAACGTAAGGGGCAGCCGGTTTTTGTGCTCGGCCATGTTCTTGCGCGTAGGGAGCAGGAAGCTATCTTCGAAGCCTTTAACGACCGCCTTGCTGTCGTGAAGTTCAATGACGGAGGGCTCGTAGGGTATGATCCGCGCGAGCTTCTGCTTCCTACGGACATTGATGAACATGGTGTTCCCTATTTCGAAATTCGGCCTTGCCGATCCTGCGAGATATTGTTCCCGTTGACGATGGAGGAAAGCAATTCAGACCAGGAGCCCGATCGTTGCCCAGACTGCATGATCTGATCGACAAGGCCCCCATTCTCAATCGACAAAGGGAGCGATCTCCAAAGCCTTTCGTAGCAGGCAATCTCCCGCAAATCCCTGCAACACCATCGGCAACATGGCCGCATCAATGGCACGAACCGACAGGACGTGGAATCCGTCTGGAGACTTGTGCCCTTCCAACTTGAGCGCGTGGCAGATCTCCAGTTTCTTCCAAATCAGGTTGGAGAGAATCTGTTCCGATGCCAGCAGTTTCATCTCTGAAACCACACCGTCGATGGCGATTCTGGCGGACACTCGTGCCGTATCTTTGGGATCCTCGCTGACCACCGCGAAGGCCACAACCGCATCGTCGGCCATGACAAAAGACGGCCCGAGGAATTCCATCACCAGAATGAGCAGGCAGACGATGACGGCTGTTCGTGGCATCCACGTCTCTCGTGCCTCATTCGACATTCCCTGATGGCTCTCGCACGTTGGCTGTGGCCAGTATGCCAACCACGATATTCCATTGCAAGAATGACACGGAGCTATGATAGGGTAACCGAACGTATCAACGTAGGACCTCATCTCTAATTCATGGTGGGTTATGCCGCATGACTTCATGCCGGGGTTAGCCGGCGTTCCAGCCGCTACGTCATCGATCAGCGATGTGGACGGCCAGCGTGGGATTCTTGAGTATCGCGGGATTCGAGTCGAGACGCTGTGCGCCGAATCCTCGTACCTGGAAACAGCGTATCTTCTTCTCTTTGGGCACCTCCCGTCGGCAACCGAGTTCCAACAATGGAACAAGGACGTCACCCATCATCGACGCATCAAGTTCCGCATCGTCGATTTACTGAAATGTTTGCCTGAACAAGGTCATCCGATGGACGCGCTGCAGGCGGCAGTAGCGGCGCTCGGCATGTTCTACCCAGGCCGCAACGTCAAGGACGTGGAGAATAACTATTGGAGCGCGGTGCGGCTCGTTGCCAAATTACCGACGATCGTGGCTGCCTGGGCGAGACTGCGGCACGGTGACGATCCCATTCCTCCGCGCGATGATCTCGGCTTCAGCGAAAACTTTTTGTATATGCTGACAGAGTCCGTGGCTCCCTCATTGTGGGCCGATATTTTCGACGACTGCCTCATTCTTCATGCCGAGCATACGATGAACGCGTCTACCTTTACCGGATTGGTGACGGCGTCGACACTGGCGGACCCCTATACCGTCGTCGCGTCTTCCATCGGCGCCTTGAAAGGTCCGTTACACGGAGGGGCGAACGAGGAAGTCGTGATTATGCTCAGAGAGATCGGCACCGCCGAGAAGGCGAAGTCGTATGTGACGCGCGCCATGGAGAGCAAGAAAAAACTGATGGGATTCGGTCACCGTGTCTACAAAATAAAAGATCCTCGCGCGACGGTGCTCCAGCAACTCTGTCGCCGGCTGTTTGCCGAATCAGGAAGTTCGCCGCTGTATGAAGTGGCATTAGAAGTGGAGGCTGTGGCCGGAGAATCCTTGAACAGCAAAGGCATCTATCCGAACGTGGATTTTTACTCGGGCATCATCTACGACAAAATGGGCATCGGCGTAGACCTCTTTACCCCGCTCTTTGCGATGTCCAGAGTCTCGGGCTGGCTCGCCCATTGGCTGGAGCAGTTACGGGAAAATAAGTTGTTCCGTCCCGACCAAATCTACTCCGGCGAGCATAATCGACCCTACGTGCCCATCGACCAACGCTAACACCTGTATTTACCAGGACCTCCACCAGGCCCTTGACTTCCCTCAGGGTCGATTTATCTACCAATCAGGCAGTTGAGTCGACGCAGCGCCAATAGTGATAACCTGACAGTTCAATAGGCAAACCCAGAAGGAGGTTACCATGGCACTGGTACGATGGGATCCGTTTCGAGAGTTGGAAGAAGTCTCAGATCGGTTGAATCGCATGTTTGCGCGTCCGGCGACGCGATCGTCCAACGGCAAGGAAACCATGATTGTCGCGGATTGGACGCCTTCCGTCGATATCAGTGAAACGGAAGGGGAGTATCAGATCAAAGCCGAAATCCCTGATGTGAAGAAAGAGGATGTGAAAGTCACATTGGAAGATGGGGTCCTCACGATTCAGGGAGAGCGCAAGCACGAGAAAGAAGAGAAGGGGAAGAAGTACCATCGGATCGAGCGATCCTATGGCAGTTTCGTACGGACCTTTTCCTTGCCCGATGTGATTGACGACGACAAGGTGAAGGCCGAGTTCAAGGATGGAGTCCTCAATCTCCATCTGCCGAAGTCGGAGAAGGCGAAACCGAAGGCTATCGAAGTGAAGGTGGCGTAAGCTGCTCTGAAAGGTTCCTGAGAACAAAGGCCCGCCTCCCAGGCGGGCCTTTCTCTTTCTTGGCACTGTATTCATGTATCACCACTTCTCAGGCCTCGTCATCGAAGTGATATCGCAGCCCATACGGCCGCTGATCGCTGGCTCAGTATATTTAAGTGACGAGCGGGCCTGATCAGATTTGAATTACGAATACGGTAAGGCGACGCGGAGTCCGGCTGCAGAGACGAAAATCTTGAAGTCACGATCGCGCGTGTGACAAGTGTCGCATGATGATCGAGGCAGCTTTGAGCGATGAGGGTATCGGCCAAATTGGTTCGACGACCGGTTCTGAGCATTTTTGCTCGGAGTAGTCCGGCACGTTCCCAAAAGCCTTCGGCCATCGAGAGAGTGGGAAGTTCAAGAATCGTCCGTCTCAAGGCGGGCGAGAGATCGGGGTCGCTGAGAAGTTCCGCCACGGTGACCAGCGAAAGAACTCCAACTTGATCAATGAGAGCCTGGTCGATGATATTGACATCGGCCCCTTCTTCGCCCTGCGGGTAGGCGATAAGGGAACTCGTATCGAGGCACAGCATTAGTCCAGCCGTAGCTCCGAAAGCTTGATCCCAAACTTAACCTTGCCGCGAAATCGCCGCAGGTGACCATAGGCGCTTCCGGCAGCGACCAATTCAAGTCCTCTTCGCACTGTCGGAGTGACCCCTTCGCCGCTTGCCATGGTCGCACGTGCCAAGAGGTCGGCCGGAACTTCTACCGTGAGTTTCTTAAGCTGTCTCGCCATGATGCCTTCCATTTTTGGCTAGAGTCTGTTTGCTACAGCACTCTGTGTACCATACGATGTACCATATGTACATACGGTGAGCTGCCCCGGGTTTCAGGTCCATCGCCACATAGCCGACTGCGCACAGTTCACGGTGACCTTAAATGGATGACCTTCAGCGACCAAAGGTCGTGCTGGTGAGTTTTTTTGCGACGTTGGGTAAGTGCTTTTGGGCCTCCGTTCCTTGGAAGCCGAACGTCAACACAAACCCAGAGCATTTTGTGTATCCCACTCCACCGGCGCCACGCCCGTTCTTGAAATCACCGACCACCATGTCGCCTTCCGTGCAGACGGGGAAGGAAGTTTTCTTGAAGACCGGATTCTGCAAATTCGCTTCCATGACCTGTTTCATCGCCTCCACCGTTTCGTCTTGCTGCTCGATGTGGACATAGACCGACAGCGCCTGAGCATCCGGCCATTGCCATGCGCAGCCTTCTCCGGTCCCCTTGCTTGACTGGAGGGTCGATAAGGTAGGGACTGTCAGCAGGCTACAGACTTGAGCCGCCAGAGGGCTTGCCGCATGGGCGGAGGATGCCATGAGCACTCCGCAAACGATGAGAAGAGACCGAATCATGTTGCGTTTCTCTGAAGAGAAGCTATTTGTGCAGGGATGAGTTGCTCTCCGCATGCTGTGCCCCATCGTCCCACTGATCGTGGTGTGCGTTGGCCAGACTGAACGAACAAGTCGTTGGATTGTAATCTGTGCATTCCGTCCTTTCAATGGGTGGTCTCTTAGGCGGGGGAATATGGTGAGGACTGATATCTCCCCACCTCATGCGCGGCTTCCCGCGAGTGTTCCTCGGGTCGTTCGGTTCATCGTGCAGGAAGGACCAATCGGATCTACTGAACAGGGGCATCTTGACGGATTGCGTATTCGAGGAAAACAAGTAGAGTCTCCATAATTTTAATCACTGTCCCCGCTGGGGCCACATACAGATGGAGGTGTCCATAGCTGTCATAGGCAGATGAGGAAGGAGGGGAGCACTCTGCCTAATGGTCGAACTTGTTTAAGCACTGAACATGTTTGATGAGGTGACGATGAAGACTCTCAGCTATTCGCTGATGACGGTCGGGATTATGCTCGTTCTCGGGGGAGTCGTTGCCGTGTTCAACTTCGACCAGCCGGCAGACTTATTTTCATTGGTTTGGTGGATGATTGTCGGGGGGTGGTGCCTTGCTTTGGTCGGTATGGGGATAGACATCATACATTTGTTCAAGATGGCCGGAGGCGAAGGGGCGCAGGTGTTACAATCAGAGGCAAATCCCGTACAAGCTGTCGGGAAAGAAGCGACTCGAATTTGATCAGCTGCAAAGGAGCAGTTGCCCCGTCCCTCAAGCAGCAACGAGATATTACAATGGATCGCTTGGGCACCGGTAGTCCGGAAGGCCCGCCTCCCCAGGCGGGCCTTTTTATTTTCTACGCTTCGTTCCTGCATCAGCAGTTCCAAGGCTTCTTGGTTAAGGTCGTATCGCAACACCTGCGGACAACTCTTGTGAAAATCAATAGGCTGAGTTTATCATGACCCCCGCAAGGAGTTGGAACCTCTTACCCATGGAGCCCCACGCATGAAAACGAATCAAGGTCAGTCGTCAGGGTCGACTCGAATTGAGCGAGACACGATGGGTGAGCTGGCGGTTCCCGCCGAGGCCTATTACGGCGTGCAAACAGCCCGCGCCATTGAGAACTTTCCGATCAGTCCGCTGCGAATGCCACGGTCGGTGATTCGAGCCATGGGTATGATCAAGCGAGCGGCAGCTGCCGTGAATCACTCCCTGGGTTTATTGGACAAGAAGCCGGCAGAAGCCATCAAGCTGGCGGCAACGGAGGTGGTGGAGGGAAAACTGGATGCCGAGTTTCCCGTGGACATTTTTCAGACCGGTTCCGGCACGTCGACCAATATGAATACGAATGAGGTTATTTCCAATCGCGCGACTGAGCTGCTTGGCGGCGCACGGGGGAGTAAGCTCGTTCATCCGAACGACCATGTGAATCTCGGCCAATCGAGCAATGATGCGATTCCCACGGCCATTCACATCGCCGCGTCTGAATTGATGGAGCATCAGCTCGTGCCGGCGTTGACCCGGTTGCACAAGGCACTTAAGGGGAAGGCGAAGGAATTTGATCAGATCGTGAAAATCGGGCGGACGCATTTGCAAGATGCCACGCCGGTTCGACTCGGCCAGGAATTCGGTGGCTATGCCCGTCAGATCGAGCTCGGTATTCAGCGTGTCAAGCGGGCGCAGGCGGCACTGAGTGAAGTCGCTTTGGGCGGAACGGCTGTCGGCACAGGGTTGAATTGCCATCCAAAGTTTTCGGCCAAAGTGATGGCCATCATTTCGAAAGAGACCGGTTGTTCGTTCAAAGAGGCCAAGAACCATTTTGAGGCACAATCGGCCCAGGACTCACTGGTTGAAGCGAGCGGCCATCTTCGGACTCTGGCCGTCAGTCTGATGAAGATTGCAAATGATATTCGCTGGCTCGGCTCCGGGCCGCGGTGCGGGCTTGGCGAAATCAATTTGCCGGAAACGCAGCCTGGCTCTTCGATCATGCCGGGGAAGGTGAATCCTGTGATTGCCGAATCCGTTACGATGGTCTGTGCCCAGGTGATTGGAAACGATGTCACGGTGACAGTCGGTGGCCAGGCAGCCAATTTTGAGCTCATCGTCATGATGCCGGTCATGGCCTATAACCTGCTCCAGTCTATTGAGCTTCTGACTTCGGCCTCCACCAATTTTGCGGCAAAGTGTATCGAGGGGATCAAGGCAAACGAGGAACGGTGTAAGAGTTTGATCGAGGAAAGCTTGGCGATGTGTACGGCGCTGGCGCCTGAGATCGGCTACGAAGCGGCGGCCAAGTTGGCCAAGGAGGCCTACAAGTCTGGAAAGACCGTCAGGCAGGTGGCAAAAGAGCAGAAAGTGCTGCCTGATAAGCGCCTTACTCAACTCCTTGATCCTTGGCGCATGACTGAGCCGGGCGGACCAGTCGGGAGTGCGGGGGGATGACCGAGCGGCAGTAGGTCTTGCCTTGCAGCAGCGGGCCTGTATACTCAAGCATTATGAGTGCACATAACCGTAGGTATTCCTTTACGATCAGTTGTGTGACCTTGTTGGCCTCAGCTGTGCTCTCTGGCTGTGCAACGACCGGACGTCAGTCGGCATCCGATGAACCTCTCGTGATTCCCACCATGGGTGCTCGTGGAGCACTGTGCTGCGCCATGGCCAAGGGAATCCAGAAACAGAAGGCTTTGGCGAAGACGGCCGTGAGATTCGTCGGCAAGTCCCAGGTTGAAGTTGATGGGCGGCGTTACAACCCTGACTGTTCCGGTTTTGTCCGAGGCGTGTACGCGTCACAGCGTGTGGACTTGTACGGTGGACTGGGGGAACTGGACGGAGGGAATGGCGTCGGACGTATCTACACGCATGTCGTCGAGCATGGACGGATTCACTACGGACCGACTGTCCATCCGGGAGACCTGGTCTTTTTCCATAATACCTGGGATTTCAACGGGGACGGCTTGCCCAATGATCCGCTGACACACGTCGGTGTCGTGGAGAAAGTGGAGCCCGATGGAACCGTGCTGTTCGTCAGCTCGCTTTCAAGGGGAATCGAGCGCTATCGAATGAACCTTCAGCATCCGGACATCCACAAGGCTCCCGATGGGCGAGTGCTGAACCACTTCCTGCGTCGCAAACATCTGGGTGATGTTCAGGGAACCCGCTATCTGTCGGGGCAATTATTTGCGGCGTTTGGCACTCTGACTCGTTGAGGTTTTGACTAATTGTTTGCCCTAGTTTCCTGAATACTCGTCACTCCATCCATCAGCGGACAGTATTCTCACCACATGGTCCGAGCGCGCGCATCGCTCACGCGTTCAGAAAGGTCGGTTATCAGGCTATATGACGGCTGCAACGACTCAGACTTCATCAGAAACAGAGAACCGCAAGATTCCGCTCATTATTGCCAAGGAGCTGGGCGTCGGAGTTCATCAAGTTTCAGCGGCGATCTCGCTGCTCGATGAAGGCGCGACGGTTCCGTTTATTGCGCGCTATCGGAAAGAGGCGACCGGCAATCTGGACGATACACAGTTGCGAGCGCTGGAAGACCGGCTGCTCTACCTGCGTGAACTCGAAGCGCGACGAGCAACAATTCTGGCCTCGATCGAAGAACAAGGGAAGCTTACGGATGCATTGCGCACGAATATCGAGGCGGCGACGACGAAGCAAGCCATAGAAGACTTGTATCTCCCGTTTAAGCCCAAACGCCGCACTCGTGCCATGGTTGCGCGCGAGGCAGGGTTGGAGCCGTTAGCCGATAGCCTCTTGGCCGATCCAAAGCTCAATCCCGAACAAGAAGCGCTCAAGTACATTCGTGTGGTACCTGCCGCCGAAGGCGTGGAGGCGATCACTGTGCCAGATGTGAAAACGGCATTGGAAGGAGCGCGGGATATTCTCACGGAGCGATTTGCTGAAACCGCCGATTTGTTGGCTCTATTGCGAACGCGGCTGTGGGATGAAGGGGTGTTAACCTCGATCGTGATGAAAGACAAGGAAACGGCCGAGGCGGAGAAGTTTCGTGATTACTATGCGTATGCCGAGCCGATCAAGACCATTCCATCGCATCGGGCACTTGCGCTGCTTCGTGGTCGGGCCCTTGGGGTGTTAAAGCTGGAGTTGGGCTTGGGGAAAGTGCTTGATGCGGTCGTCCCTCACCCCTGCGTGTCGATGGTTGCAGCTCATGCGCATATTGAGGGCCGCGGTCGACCTGCCGACACATGGCTGGTCGGCGTATGCGATTGGGCCTGGCGCGTGAAGTTGCATCTGCAAGTGAGCACTGAATTGTTGGTACAGTTGCGTCAAGCAGCTGAGGCCGAGGCAATTAAGATCTTTGCCCGTAACCTGCATGAGCTGTTGTTGGCGGCGCCGGCTGGGCCGAAGGCCATCCTCGGTTTGGATCCTGGCATTCGGACCGGTTGCAAGGTGGCGGTGGTGGATGCGACGGGGAAATTATTGGAAACGGCGACAATTTATCCCCATCAACCTCACAACGACTGGCAGGGGTCGTCGACAATGCTTGCGCATCTTATTATTCAGCATGGCGTGCAGTTGGTCTCCATCGGCAACGGGACGGCGAGCCGAGAGACAGACAAGCTGGCGAGTGAGGTGATTAAGTTGGTCGCAGCTCAGAAGCCTGAACGGCCGGTGGCAAAAATCGTGGTGAGTGAAGCAGGAGCATCGGTCTATTCAGCGTCGGCGTTTGCTGCGGCTGAGTTCCCCGAGTTGGATGTCAGTGTGCGGGGCGCCGTGTCGATCGCTCGCCGCCTGCAGGATCCGCTGGCCGAGCTGGTTAAGATTGAGCCGAAGGCAATCGGAGTCGGCCAATATCAGCATGACGTGGATCAGCGGGCTTTGGCGCGGTCGCTCGATGCAACGCTGGAAGATTGCGTAAATGCCGTCGGTGTCAACGTCAATACGGCGTCGGCGCCCCTATTGGAACGGGTGTCTGGTCTTAACAAGGCGCTGGCCAAGAATATCGTGGACTATCGGGATGCGAACGGTCCGTTCCCAAATCGGACGACGATCCGTAAGGTCCCTCGTCTCGGCGAGAAGACGTTCGAGCTGGCGGCCGGTTTTCTACGAATTCCTGATGGTGATAATCCCTTGGATCGATCTGCCGTTCACCCGGAGGCGTATCCGGTCGTTGAACGTATTCTGGCTCGGTTGGGAATAGGGATTGTCGAGGTGATGCGTCAACCGGCTGTTCTAAAAGGATTGTCACCCAGTGACTTTATCGATGAGAAATTCGGACTGCCGACGGTGCAGGATATTTTCGTCGAGTTGGAAAAACCAGGGCGCGACCCGCGTCCTGAATTCAAGACGGCGACCTTCCGCGAGGGGGTCGAGACTCTGAATGATTTACAGCCCGGCATGGTGCTGGAGGGGGTGGTGACGAATGTGGCGGCGTTCGGCGCGTTCGTCGATATCGGGGTGCACCAGGATGGACTTGTGCACGTATCCGCATTGGCCAATAGGTTTGTCAAAGATCCTCACGAGGTGGTCAAGCCGAGTCAAGTCGTCAAGGTGAAGGTGATCGACGTCGATCTGAAGCGTCAGCGCATTGCGCTGACGATGCGACTTGAAGATGCCGCGAGCCATCCATCTGGTCAGGCGCAGCCTGGGAGCCAGGCAACTCGTGACTTACGCAGTCGTCGACCCTCGCCGTCCGGTCAAGCTGCGGCACGAGCGCCCCATCCGATCGGAGCTATGGCGCTAGCGTTGGCGAAGGCCAGGCAAAAGTCATAGTACGCACTAGCAGACTGCGGAAAAGCTCGATTTATGTGCTTCGACAGGATCAGCACGAACGGGAAACACCAGTCTATTCAATGACTGCTCCGTTCGTCCTGAGGCCCTCGAACAATGAAGGGATGGATTTCTCGCAGCCTGTTAGGAGTGGGTATCCATGACCACTCTCTGACGAATGGCCAGGCCTCCTTTCTTCGCACTCTCGACGAGATGCTTTTAACAAGTACCTGCCCACACGCGCTACGTGCACTGACTCAATCATGACTCAAAACCAGGTCCGAATGGTCCTCATGGCATAAGGCCATTTATCTGAAGCCATCTTGCCGGATTGCACATCCGATAGAAGCGTGTAGAGTATCAGCCCGGTGCGGGAATGTCGGGTAGTTCAATTGCGACGGCTCGCGTGGTGGTCCTTCATGAGAAGCCAAGGAGCTTTATGAGGCATATCATCGCAACGTTGCTGCCATTTGAGTTGGTGCTGTTGATCGTCTACATCTCTTAGGACGTCCTGGGCCCGAGATGGAAGAGATATGAAGTGTGGCGATAGATAGCCACCGTTGAGGAACCTGTTGAGCTACACCGGCCACTGTTCTTCGTTCCACGCCATTTCCCAGAACATCCACTCGTACCGTGAGCTGATGATGAACGATTCTTCCATCCGGCGCAGTTCTTCTTTCCCGGCGGTTTTGGCCCATTGATCGACCTTTTTCCGCATCCACACTTGCACCTCGGCAAATTCCGGCGAGGCGTAGAGCATCAGCCAGTCACGGTAAGGGTGATGTTTGGCGGGCTGGCCCTTTCGTAACAGGTGCCGTCCGACGACGCAGTAGACCCAAGCGCAGGGCAGGGCCACCACTGTCACCTCTGCGGCTGTTCCCGAAGCGGCGACCGTCAGCATGTGTCTTGTATAGGCATAATTGGTCGGTGCCATGGGTACCGAGCCCATCTGCTTCGATGTCAGGTTCCAGCGCTTGCCATAGTTCTCATGCAGACTGCGCTCAACCGTAATGGTTTCCTCGGCGAGTTTGGCGAAACGAAGCGCACTGTCGGAGTCCGGAGCTCTGAGAGCACCGGCGGCAAAGACACGAGAGAGATCTCCCAGGAATCGTGCGTCTTGCAGAATGTAGTACTGGAATTTCTGTTCAGGCAGCGTTCCGTCGCCAAGCGCAGCAACGAAGGGATGGCTTAACTGAGCGTCCCAGATTGAAACAGTGAGTTTTCGCAGATGGTTTGAAAACGACATGAGGTCCCTCCTAAAGGTCGAAGTGTCTTTTGTGTGCGGTCACAGGTTTTGAGGTTCAGCAATCGCCCTCTGTGCATTGCTTCCAAGGGAACAGCGTGCAAGATCTGTCATAACCTTATAAGTACTTATAGGTACGGAATCCAGGGTCTCGGTAACCGATTCATGCCGTCCAGCGCCGCAACTTTGTAACATTCGGCCAAGGTTGGATAGTTGAAGACTGTATCGATGAAATAGTCGATCTTTCCATGAAAGGCCATGACTGCTTGGCCGATGTGGATCAACTCCGTCGCGCCTTCGCCGATCGCATGAACTCCCAGGAGATGTTTGGTGTCTCGATGAAACAGAAGTTTGAGCATGCCGGTTTCGTCGCCGATCAGTTGCCCCCGGGCGATCTCCTTGTATCGGGCGATGCCGATGGCATAGGGAATGTCCGCGTGTTTCAGTTCCTCCTCATTTCGTCCCACCATGGAAATTTCTGGAATCGCATAGATTCCATATGGCAACAGCGAGGTATCGGTACGATCGAAATGACCGAAGGCATGGCTGGCTGCATGGCGTCCCTGCTGCATCGAGGTTGAAGCCAACGCCGGAAATCCGATGACATCACCGGCCGCATAGATGTGGGGGATTGCGGTTTGGAGGTGTTCATTCACGGTCAACCGCCCTCGAGTATCCGGCTGCAGTCCGATCGCGTCGAGATTGAGCGTGCGGGTGGCCCCGACACGTCCGATCGCATACATGAGTGTCGATGTTCGAAGCGGCCGGTTGTTTCGCAAGGAGACGTGGATGGAATTGTCCCAATTCCGCTTGATCGCAAGGACTTCTTCATCATGATGCAGCGTGACGCCTAACTCCTTCATTTGTCGCTGCAGCGCATCGATAATCTCTGCATCGACGAACTCCAGTAACCGTGGTCGTTTGTCGATGAGAGTGACGGGAGTTCCCAAGGCGGCGAGCATGGACGCATATTCAGTCCCGATGACGCCGCCTCCGACGATGACAAGGGACTTGGGAATCCGTTTAAGCGTCAGCAGTCCGTCGGTATCGATGATGGTGTGGTTGTCGAAAGGAATGTGAGCCGGTCGAGCCGGCTCCGTGCCGACGGCGATCACAATGAAGTCGGCCGTGAGTTCGAGCGCGCCCCGGGTTGTGTGAATGCGGAGACGATGGGGATCGAGAAAACCGGCAGTCCCGAAAAACATGTCGATTCGATTGCGCGCCATTTGATCTTGGACGATCTGGATCTCGTGTTTGATGACGTGGTTGGCACGGAAGGCCAGGTCTTCGATGGTGATCGTCTTTTTCAGTCGATAGGCGCCGCCATAGATGTTGCGGTGGCGGAATCCGGAGAGGTAGAGCACGGCTTCGCGGAGGGATTTGCTGGGAATGGTGCCGGTGTTGATGCAGACGCCACCGAGGACCATCTTACGCTCGATAATGCCGACCTTCTTACCGAGCTTTGCCGCCTGAACGGCGGCTTTTTGTCCGGCCGGTCCTGTACCGATGACGAGTAGATCGTAACGAGCCATCAGCGCTTCAGGTATGCTGAGGTGACGAGTGTGCCCGGCATACGATCATGGGGGTTCCCGTCACCTCGGCTCCAAGGTCGAGTCAGTTTAGCTCTCCGTCACCAAACGGCGGGCGATCTGAAAAGCCTCTTCCATATCCGGCAGTTGGGTGAGTTCAGGTGTAATTTGAAGATGGCGGATGGTGTTCATTTTATCAACGACCATCACAGCTCTGGTCAAAATGTGCGGACCTTCCAGAAAGAGGCCATGGGTTTTTCCGAAGTCGCCGCCGCGATAATCGGACAAGAATGTCACATTGGCAATCTTAGCTTCCTGGGCAAAACGCTTCTGCGCAAATGGGGTATCGACGCTGACTGTGATGAGTTCGACCATTTTATCAAGGCCTTTATTTTTCTCGCTGAGAAGATGTGTCTGTTGCTCACAGACCGGCGTATCAAGGGAGGGAACAATATTGATGATGCGTACTTTTCCCGCGCCTTGCGTTTCCACGATATTGACGAGCGTCAAGTCGTTCTGTGTAACCTTGACGTCCCGTAGGCTATCCCCAACCTTCACCCCATTGCCGCTCAACGCTAGTGGACTGCCTTTGAACAAGACCTTGTTCCCTTCTCCAGCGGCCGCGCTTCCGTCCGCCACCGGCATGTTTTTGTAGGAGAAGGCCTGTCCAGATGATCCTGCCGTCGTCTGGCATCCCACGAGGCCAAGCGAAAGGCACAGGACTGTGCCGATAAATCCATAATATCGTGTCCGCATCGTATGCTCCTTTCTGAAGATGATGAGTGATTGGTCATCGCTTATGACAGTGCCGCTCGAAGTTATGATTGAATATACGCGATCAGCAATCGGTTCACCAGCTCCGGACGTTCCCATTGCGGCATATGACCGGCATTGGAGATCTTGACAAACTGTGATCCGCGGATCCTATGGTGGAGTTCTTCACCCACAGGCATGGGGAACACTCGGTCGTATTCACCCCAGATGATCATGGTGGGGTGTGCGATGGTGCCGAGGTGTGGGGCAAAATCGGTTTCCCAGGAGGAGAGGGCATTTCGCACGGCCATGATGGGCTTGATGATGCCGGGGTGTCGACGATTGCGGTTTGACCGGTCGATGACGACCGGTGTGAGTAGGGTATGGTCGTACACGATTTCCCTGAGCACGGATTCAGTCGCCATTCCACCGAACAACCAATTCCCCAACGAAATCAGCCAGACCGGAGCTCGCGTTTCCAGGGCTTGCCTGAATGACCGACTATTGAGCTTGGTCACGACCTGAGAGGGTAACCCGCTGATGAGCACCAGTTTGTCGACGCGCGTGGGATGGGCGATTGCCATGCCAATGGCCAATCCCGCGCCCATGGAATTTCCAACAAGCGTTGCCTTGTCAATCTGAAGAGCATTCATGAATCCGATACAGAAGTCCAACATCTGGTCCGTACGGTAGTCGATGTCTGGCTTGTCGGAAATCCCAGAACCTGGTAAGTCCGGTGTCAGCACCCGGAACTGTTTCGATAAGGCGTACTGCTGATGTTCCCATTGCCACATGGATCCGCCAAAGCCGTGGATCAGGATAACGGGTGGGCCGGAGCCGACATCGAGGTATGCGATACGCTGTTCATGGACCACCGCCGTCTTGATCGGGAGGCGATGGAACGCGTCAAAATAAGGAGGAATCTGCGAGGGCGCGGCACAAGCGGTCATCAGGGATGATAAGAGGCAGAGGGCGAGCAGCACAAGGGGCAATGGTCGGCAGGGGGAAGCAAGATGCTCGGCTCTGGAACTACTCAAGCTGGATGACCGTTTCATCCGTCTTCACATTGTCTCCCTCGCTCGCCAGGATCGTCGCGACTTTCCCATCGATGGGTGCTGGGACCTGGCTTTCCATCTTCATCGCTTCGATGATCAACAGGGGATCGCCGGCTTGTACCTGATCACCGATTGCAGCGAGGATCTTCACGACGCGGCCTGGCATGGGCGGGGCGACGTCACCCGGTTTTGAAGGTTTGGGTCGTTTGGGTTTTCCTCCGGAATCGATCTCCTGGGATTCGGGGACACCGGCCAATACTTCCTGGATCGGTTCGAGCGAGACTTCCTCCAGCTTATCGTTGACCCGGATATAGTAGGGTTTACGGCCGTCGATCTTTCGACCGGAGCCCGAGACCTTCACATGATACGTCTCGCCATGCACCGTCACATTAAATTCAACGGGAGCCAGGTGCAGTTCATGAGCGGTCGTGGGTCCTTTTGCCGAGCCGAATTCGAGTGGTTCCGGAGTCAACTCGCCTTTTTCACGAGCCTCAAAAAAGTCACGCGCGATGGCGGGGAAGAGCACGAACGATAGTTGGTCCTCGATGCGTTGAGCCGACTCGGGCAGTTCCTTTTTGGCGTCGTCCAATTCAGGCTCCAGGCGATCGGCGGGTCTGGTCTTGATCGGGGTTTCGTCGCCGGTCGCGCGTGCCATCACATCAAGGTCGACTTGCCCCGGCGCACGGCCATAGAGTCCCAAGAAATAGTTCTTCGTTTCAGTCGTGATGACTTTGTACCGTTCTCCGGTCAACACGTTGAGGGTGGCTTGGGTTCCGACGATCTGGCTGGTGGGGGTGACGAGCGGAGGATACCCCATCTCTTTTCGTACACGCGGCACTTCGTCCAGGACCTCTTTCATCCGGTCCAGGGCGTTCTGTTCGGCTAATTGAGCCGCCAGGTTCGATAACATACCCCCGGGAATCTGCGACATGAGGATTTCGGCATCGACGCCGGTAAAATCGCTTTCGAACTGACGGTACTTGCGACGAACAGTCCGAAAGTGTTCGGTGATCGGCTGGAAGGATGCGAGTTCCAGTCCCGTGTCATAGGGCGTGTTCTGGAGTGCGGCGACCAACGTTTCGGTCGCCGGGTGGGATGTTCCCCCAGCCAGCGGCGAAATCGAGGTATCCAGCATGTCGAGCCCTCCAAGAATCGCCATCAACGACGACATGGAGGCCATTCCCGAGGTGTAGTGGGAGTGAAGATGGAGGGGAACTTTGACCGCCGCTTTCAGTCGACGCACCAGGTGATACGCATCGAGCGGAGCCAAGAGACCGGCCATATCTTTGATGCAAATGGTATCCGCCCCCAGATCTTCCAACTTCCTGGCGAGATCCACGAAACGGTCGATACTATGCACCGGACTGACGGTATAGGAGATGGCCGCTTCCGCGTGTTTGCCGCAGGCCTTGACTTCGCTCACGGCCCGATCGAGGTTTCGCACGTCGTTTAGTGCGTCGAAGATGCGGAAGACATCGATACCGTTCGTAGCCGAACGTTCGATGAAGCGTTCCACCACATCGTCGGCGTAATGCCGATACCCGACAAGATTTTGTCCCCGCAATAACATCTGGAGTTTGGTGTTGGGCATCGCGGCTCGTAACGCCCGGAGCCGTTCCCAAGGATCTTCCTTCAAGAAGCGCAGACAGGTATCGAAGGTCGCTCCGCCCCATACTTCCAGCGACCAATAGCCGACCGCATCGAGCTTCTGCGCGATCGGCAGCATATCCTCGGTGCGCATGCGGGTAGCCAGCAGGGATTGATGTCCGTCTCGCAGCGCGACATCGGTAATCAGGACCGGCTTGCCGACTGCCGGCTGGATCGTGAGCTCACTGGAGCGCGATGTGATGTGTTTTGACGGCTTGACCGTCGGAACATACGATGCGGTCTTTTTCGCCGGTTTTCTTGCTGGTGGTCGTCTTTTTGCCATGACGTCTCGTGTATGGTGTTAGGTCTCGGCGGCGTTGTCTGGATTACTAGAGTCCTTCGTACGCAGCGATCGCGGCAGACAGCGCGAGAACAAGATCCTCCGGCTGCTCAAACTCATGGTACGAATACAATTCAGGGTGGGTGTCCAGATACGACGTGTCGAAGCGTCCGGCGATAAAATCCGGCTCCTGCATGATCGCCTCCATGAATGGAATCGTCGTTTTCACTCCTCGGAGCACGTATTCTTCAAGGGAGCGTCTCATCCGACTGACGGTTTCTTCCCAAGTGCGTCCCCGGACCGTCAACTTGGCCAGGAGGGCGTCATAATAGGGCGGCACGGTGTAATCCTTGTACACCGCTCCGTCGATGCGGACGCCGATTCCACCGGGAGAGAGGTACGCCGTGACGGTGCCCGTGCAGGGCAAGAAATTGTTTTTCGGGTCTTCCGCATTGATCCGGCACTGGATTGCATGGCCTTGCAGGATGACGTCTTTTTGCTGGATGCTGAGCGGCAGGCCTGCTGCAATCTTGATTTGATTCCGCACGATATCGATGGCGGTAATCTGCTCCGTCACCGTGTGCTCGACTTGGAGACGCGGATTCATTTCGATAAAGTAGAACTTGCCTTCCTGATCGAGGAGAAACTCCACGGTTCCCGCGTTGTCGTACTTCACCGCTCGGGCGATGGCGGTTGCGGCGTTGCCCATCTCTTCCCGGAGCTCCTGCGTGAGCACCAACGACGGAGCGATCTCAATCAGCTTCTGGTGTCGTCGCTGGATTGAACAGTCTCGTTCTCCCAGATGAATGATATTGCCGTGACGATCTCCCAGAATTTGGAACTCAATGTGATGCGGCCGCTCGATATATCTTTCGATGAAGACGCTGCCGTCGCCGAACGAGGCCTGAGCCTCCCGCGCCGCAACCTCCATGTTCTGGCGCAGTTCCTCATCAGACCGGACTACTCGAAGACCACGACCGCCGCCTCCGGCGCTTGCCTTGATCATGACGGGGTAGCCCGTTTTGTTGGCGAAGGCCAGGGCTTCTTTGACGGTGGTAATGGCCCCATCGGTTCCGGGCACAACCTGAACGCCGGCCGACTCGGCGAGCTTGCGCGCCTTCACCTTGCTCCCCATGAGGGTAATGGCATGGGTTGAAGGGCCGATGAAGGTGATGTCTGAGGCCTGACAGAGCTCGGCGAACTCCGCATTTTCAGAGAGAAACCCGTATCCTGGATGGATGGCATCAGCACCGATTCGTTTGGCGAGGTCCACGATCTGCTTGCTATCAAGAAATCCCTTCACCGGTCCGGGCCCGACCATGTAGGATTCGTCCGCCTTTTTCACGTAGATCCCGGTTGAATCCGCTTCGGAATAGATCGCGGCGGTGGCGATATTCAACTCGCGGCAGGCGCGGATGATCCGCATGGCAATTTCACCGCGATTAGCCACTAAGATCTTCTTGAACATATTCTGGGCCTGCGAGTTTTCGCGTGAATTAGGGAGTGACCTTAGAAAAACGAGAGGGTAAGCTAGCATAGGATCCGGAGGTCTGTCGAGGGAGAAGCGCTACGGAGTAGGGACGCTTGGATGTGGAATCGGAGAGTTATTCTGGCTTGCTCGACGATTTGGGCGTCACTTCATTCTGTGGTATGTAGAGTGTTTCCGATGTTCTCTCCTGCTCATGTCTTCATCAAGAAAGGTCTTTCCCGATGGTCAGGATCATGCCGATTTCAGCTGGGCAACGGTTCAGAGATACGAAGGAAGCGCATGCCCGTGTGGTAGGAACTAGTCGTCAGACAAGAAGGTCTCGGTGGGTGACAAGGTGGTTGATCCACTTCTTAAGCATTTGCCTGTCGGCGGGGCTGGTAGGATTTTCGCCTTCTCTCGCGTGGAGTGAATCTCCTGCTCCATCCGTTCATTGGGGTGCCATGGCATTTCCCGATCAGTATTCCACATTTACCGGGGGGTTGACCCTCAATCGGTTCACACCGACGGATGGTTTGGGGAACAAGTATGATTCTACGGTGGGAAATACGCTCGGCTTTAACTTGATCACGATGAGCTGGACCCAACATTGGGGTGGATTCCTACAAGGCTGGAGCACCAATCTGACAGCTGGTGTCGGCCCTACCGGGGACGAAATTACTAATTTTCTTCAGAATAAATTCGTTCATCAACTTCGCCAGCTTCCATCAGTTCCGACCGTGAATCCCCGCAAAGAGACTGACGCCATGATCGATGGGTCTATCACACGATGGTTCCCTTTGTTTCGCCCCAAAGTCATCTTTGCGGGTGCCGGGTTTTCCGTCGGCACGATTTATCAGCAAGGGTTTCTGCGAGCCGGTATCAGGCGGATGCCGATTACGCCAACACTCTATTCTGGAAGCTGGGGAGATGTGAGCGCGCGAGCTTCCGTCCTAGGGCGGATCAGTTATCAGGACAACGGAGCCGTACTACATTCCGTGAGAAGCACCGCCGGTCTAGTGCAGCCGTCGATCGCCTTTGGTCAGTATGTGACGACTGAGACGGGCGAAACGATTCCTACGTGGGAAATTGAGTTTGCCCTCATGTGGGATTCCGGGATTTTCGTGAATACGACGGGGCAGAGCCAGGAACATTTTGCTTGGGCCATTGCGGGGTCTTTTGGACCGGTGCGGTTTGAAACGTGGAACGATAGCATGGGGAACATCGCGGAGCGAGACTATGGACCGACGTACGGTGCGACTCTGACTCTTGATGTTTTCCGTGTGTGGAATATGATACAAGATTTCCAATCCAAACCGACTACAAACCAGTCAACCTCATCATAAAATTTATCGCGGTGAATTGTGTTGCGCCATTCACGCACTCATACCCCTCGCACGCGTCTGTGCAATCCATTCGGATGCACTGAATCAAAAGAGAGGCGCGTTCCGTGGCCACTACTCAGAGACAGGCAAGGCGATTCCGCGTAATTCACTCAGCTCTCAGGCGGATTCTTTGAGGCATAGTCCGTGCGTTCTTAACCCGCAGTCTTGAAGAGACGCTGTCTAGTAGGATTCCTAGTTGTGTGCGGTGCCTCATGATGTGTTACGGTCTGACCCATTCAATAACGCGTAGGTGTGCAGATGGAGAGTGCGCGAAGAAGGATCTTATGGCCGCGGTTAAGAGCCGTTTCGTCCAGCATACATGGGCGGCGATAGCATTCCTCCTCGTTCTCGGTGTGCTTTCGATGATCTGGCCTAGCATTATCGCGGTATCGCTTGGCGTCCTCCTGCTGCTCCAATCTCTCAGCGACAGCCAGGATATTGCGGTGCTGTCGTGGAAAGGGGTCAGCAACGTGTCGATCGTCTTCGCCTCTATTAGGCGTTCCGGTCTTCCAGGGATTCTCTTTTGACGAGTTCGAGCGGCGCGTTCGTCAGTCTAGCGCATTTCCCAAGGAGCAGATGGCCGCCACGGTGTTCCTGAGGGCCGAGGATAAGTCTCGGTTGCTACGAGATGGTCAAGATAGGGGAAACTCGCGCGCCGATCAACCGTTTAGCAGCACCTATGCCACCGCCCCTGATTCCGAGTAGTGAATACCACATCCGCCGCGGGCTTCAGGTCAAGCCGCTACTACAACTGCATTGTCATGCCTAACACGTATCTTTCAAATTTACTTGGAGGTCTCGTAATTTAAGGTCAGGCACGGCACTGGCCTGACGTCGTCACGTGGGTTTCCTGCAAATCCGCAACGAGCACGTGTCCTGCTACTGAGTAATCCGCCGAGAAGCGATATCCTAGGCCAGAAGTCTGATCTATGGGCTTGAGAAATCCTGACCTGATCGTAT
>CABVRV010000011.1:0-8558 GCA_902500755.1 uncultured Nitrospira sp. | reverse complement strand
TATCCTAGGCCAGAAGTCTGATCTATGGGCTTGAGAAATCCTGACCTGATCGTATAGGTTCACGCACGATCAATTTGAGGCCGTGGTACAGGATGAACGGAAGGACTTTAACCAGAGCAGTGATGATGTCTCTCGTTTTGCAGGCATGTGCTATCGCTCCCCCTCCCCCGCTAGAGCAGAAGCCTAATCCGGTTGCCGATCAGTCAGCGAAGGTGCGGGAGCTTCGAAAGCAAATTCGTGAGCGAGATAGACGAATCGAAGAGTTAGAGTCTCAACTAGAGGCGTTGAAGTTGATTGACCAAGATTCCGTCAAACAGAAAACGCCACTTAAACCACCTGCAACGCTGGAATCTCTTGAATGACCGGCTTCCGCCGCCAGGATAGAAGTTGCCTCCCGACACCTTCCGATTAACTCACGGACGGTGGTACTGTGACGATCCATGTTCCTTGGATCAATTGGAACGGTTGGGTGCGACTGTGGTGCGACATCCGATCAACTCTCGTTACTCATGCTGATGCGGAGCGGCTGATGCTGTCGGCATGGGAGCCGAAATACATCCCTCTATGAATTCGACTTTGCATTGCCATGAGGATGCCGCCTCGTTGACGCGGGTGATCACATCAGACGGTTTCACAGTAGTCGGAATAATGTCCACGAGCACATGATCGGGGACACGATTGAAATACACACCGACCACACCAGGGATTGTCTGCAGAACAGCATTCATCTCGGTTTCCTTGACGGTACAACCTGTTCCGGTCAGCGTCAAGGGAAGCCGCTCCTTGGCGGGTGACGTTGCTGAAACCGGCAGCGTGAGAGTAAGGGTTGCGAGAAAAAACATGGTCGTGACGGCTCGATAACTCCAGATATTTCGCATTGGAGGAACTCCTCATGTGTAGGGCATCACTCTAACACACACGCGCGAACGTATAAAAGCACGCGAACCCCACTCAGTGGCAGAGACGCCGGAAGAAGATTTGGTCCAATCGCTTTTTGAAGTGACACTTCAGGTGTGAGGTGGTTGCTGCGACACGATATCTGGTGAAAGTCGATGGACTCTGCATCGGAATCCGGCGATAATGTGCGTCGTATGGTCGCACCTCGCTCCGATCAACCTCGTCGAGTCTGGCCGGAGGTCGTGGGACTTATCCCAGCGGCTGGCCAAGCGAAGCGTCTGCAGCCGTTTCCCTGCAGCAAGGAATTGTTTCCTGTGGGGTTCACCAAAGATCCGCAAACGGGGACGCCGCGACCAAAAGTGGCGGCACAATATCTCTTGGAAAAATTCAAAGCCGCCGGCATTTCTAAAACCTTCATCGTCATCCGCGAAGGGAAATGGGACATCCCGAACTATTTTCAGCAGGGACAGGGGATAGGCCTCTCGCTTGCCTATCTTGTCATTCCTGGATCAATCGGTCCCCCTGATACTCTTGATCGTGCCTATCCATTTATCGCACAGCACCGCATCGCGTTCGGCTTTCCCGACATTCTCTTTGGTCCACCCGACGCCTATGCGCGATTGATTGAGCAACAGGAGCGAACAGGGGCAGACGTCGTGCTCGGGTTGCATCGTATTGAAGACACACGCATCTGGGACATGGTGGACAGTGACACGGACGGGTGGGTCCGTGAGATTGTGATGAAACCGGCGTCGACTACACTGACGTTCGGCTGGTGCTTCGCCGTCTGGACGCCGGCCTTCTCCGAGTTTTTGCACCAGTTCCTCCGTGCGGACGAGACGAAGCGCAATATGAGCGTCTTGGCCAGCACGATCAACGATCCTGGAGGGGACTTAGCGGTGGGTGTCGTGTTTCAAGCAGCTCTCAAGGCTGGGTTGGCGATACAGACGGTGAAGTTTCCGCAGGACAGCTATCTTGATATCGGTACGCCTGAAAATCTCGCTAAAGCAGTACGGCAAGAAGCCACTGAATGACGACAAGGCGCTCACAGAGTATACGAGTGACGAGTGCGATAATTCTTTCTATTCCGTGGACTTATTTGGCCTGGACGAGAAAGGCTTTTGAGCGTGCAGTCCCACCGCTGGCGACAACATCGATGAACGACATGCCCGGCCCAACATCGGGAACCGTTGCCTGAATGGTCGTATCGTTTACATACGTATAGTCGATCTTGGTCGGACCAGCCGCACTAAACGCCACGCCGCGGAAACAGTCTTTGGTTCCAAACTGTTCCCCCTTGATCGTGATGGTCTCTCCCGGCTTGGCTTCGTCCGGTTCCACCTTGATGATTTTTGGCCGTTTGCTGCTATCGCAAACAGGGTCCTTTTCAACTGTCTGCTCGTTGTGTCCTTTAATCGATTCCGCGTCGTGTAGCGTATAACCGGCGCCATCAACGATCATCCCTTCCTCGGCAAACGCATGGACAGGGAAGAGGGGAGGCGTCAGCAACAAGAATAGCAAGAGAGACGACAGGAATCGGGGAGCCATCGGGACCTCCTTTACTTCGGAACTATTTCCTGGGCATAGGGACATATGTTTCTCCGACGATGGCTTGCCCGGCAGGAGATAGCGCAAAGTTGGAAAAGGCGTCAACGAGGGGATTCGGATCATGTTTTGACAGGAGCAATAGAGGCCGTCGTAGGCTGTATCGCCCGTCCTTCACGGTCGGAATTTCAGGTTCAACCGTATCGACCCGCAAAAGACGCACGGCGACCCCCTGTGCCACGGCGGAACTTCCTGTGCTTAACGAGATATACGCGGCAGCAGACAGTGGTGGAATCGTTCCGACGACCGTCGAAATGACCATGTCATCTGCGGCAATCATCGTGGCGGTCTGAGGGATGCTTCCGATAATGCCGAGTTGAGATTCGAACGCCTCCCGGATGTTCTGATTGCCGGCGCGGTTGATCAAAAGAATTCTGGTCTCTGGTCCCCCCACCTCAGACCATTCTTTAATCTTTCCAGAAAAGATGTCGGCAACCTGCTGCGTGGTGACTTCCTTGGTGAAGTTCGAGAGATGCACTAAAATGCCGATCCCATCCCAACCGATTTGTGTCGCACTCAACGTCTGGTCCTCGACTCCTGTCACGGCGATATGAGCATGGCCTGTCTTGACCAATTGCAGCGGCGTGGATTTCTCATCCCATAGGACGTCGATATAGGTACGGGGATTGGCTTTTTCAAAAGCCCGGGCCAACGCTTCCATGGTCGGTTGCTCCGGCCCATTGCCGACGATGACCAGGTTACCTGCGAGTTGGCCTCGGGCACCGGCAGGAGACAGCAAAAGAGTCATGCTGAGAAGTAGGGCGGTGAACAGTCGGCTCGTTGCGACGGGATAGCCGGGTGATAGCATCATGTGGGACGGCATAAGAAAGGGGTCGTACGCCTACGATCCAGCGATCGATTCTCCTTTTTCCGTTAAGTCTGAATCGGAAGACATATTGGGCGGCGGCATGTTGCGCTGTGCGTTCAACGGAGGTAGCTTGGCGAATCGCTGCATCCGTTCCTGGCCCATGGCCTTGGCTTTGATCTCGGTGAATCCTGGTTTGCGGTCGCCACTGACTGAGGAGGAAAACGAAGACATCAGGCGCGTGGCTTGCCTCGCATGACAATGAGGGCACTCTGTGTCTTCGGTCCTCGTATAGACGGATTGAGTTGCCTCAAATTGTTTCTCACACTGCCCACAGCGGTACTCATAGAGTGGCACGGGATTCGATCCTTTCTCTCAGTAACGACGATCTTATCCGTAGGGTGATTCAGACCTTGACAAGCCTGCCTCGTGTAGGCGATCTTGACCGGCCCATTGACATCTGTTTATTGTAACAACTTACGCTGCTCAACTGCCAGCTTCAGAGGAGGGTTTCGATGCCAGTGCTGATTCGACGGTACAAAGGTCACAACGGGATGATGCAGGAAGAACGAATCGATGATGAGGATCGAATCGAGCGCTATATGAAGCTATTCGAGAAAGATGATGTCAAAAAGTTGGGAACCGGCGTGAAGGTCTTCATCGAGAAGGATGAGTGGCAGCTCCTCCCATAGTTCGCTGAGGGGTTATCAGTGAAGGGTAGGCGCGTACCATCTCGCATGCCCTTTCCCAGCCTCTTACCACGATCTAGCCATCGCTGATTGCCCTGCCATGACATATTGGCTTCACATTGCCCGTGGGATCGACCGAGTGACGCTCCATCGAGATCGTTGTTCCGAGGTTCCATCCACGTCGACCTCGAGTGATTTCTGGGAAGGTGGATGGTTTGACTACCCCGATAAGGAGCGTGCACTCAGGGCCATGGAGCAGGCCGGAGTGAATCGACAACGATTGTGCCCCTTGTGCAAACCCTAGACCGAGAAAGTGCCGAGTCTTGAGTGCTGAGTTCCGAGTGAAATGATTGAGCATTCTTGCTCAACGCTTTGCACTCACCACGCAGCACTTCTTTCGTCATGCCCCGACTTGCACTCTTACTGACGACCGTTATCTGGGGCGCGACCTTCCCAGCCACGAAGGCGGCACTTGACCAAATTTCTCCGCTTTCTTTCCTGTTTCTTCGATTTCTCCTCGGCACCCTGTTGATCCTGCTCTGGCTTGCAGCCAGCCGCCGCCGCCTGCATTATGATCGTGCCGTCTTAGGGGCGAGTGCCTTGACCACCGTCTTCCTTTTCCTTGGATATTTCCTGCAAACCGTTGGGCTCCAGCATACGACTGCATCGAATTCAGCCTTTCTGACGGCGCTGTACGTGGTTTTTGTTCCGTTGATCTTGATGCGGATCGACCGGCGGGTGGTGATGGCGACAGCAATAGCGGTCGGTGGACTCTGGTTACTGATCAAGCCTGATACCTCGATGAATGTCGGAGACCTTATGACGCTCGGATGCGCAGTTGCCTTTGCGGGGCATATCATTTGTCTCGAGCGATTCACCCGGCAAGTCGATGCACCGTCGTTACTCGTTTGGCAAATGCTGGCGATGACCCTGCTGTTTCTTCCTGCTCCCTGGTGGGAGGAGTCTCCATCCGGTGCGTTTTCCCCCACCGCTGTCTTGTTGATCGGTCTGGGGGTGACGGGCGTACTTGCGACATTGGCATTTGCCGTTCAAATGTGGGCACAGCAGCTGGTTCCCGCCCAGCAGGTGGCGTTACTGTTTGCGTCCGAACCAGCCTATGCAGCCTGGCTCTCGTGGTATTTTCTCGGAGAAACGTTGGATATGCAGGGATGGATTGGGAGTGCGCTCATCTTATTGGCTGTTGTGATCGGCGCGTTCGGCGGATGATCATTTCGGCAGGAGGAGTTCTATGGCACAGAAGTTTGGTAATGGACGGTGGGTTCGTGAGGGGTTCTTGGACAATCGGGTCGAAGGAACCGTCGTTGGGCAGGTCATGTTTGCCGTGATCGGTTCGGTTGATTTTTATTTACGCGGCAATTTCAAACCGGATATCGCAGGGGAAGTCATTCGATTCCGCAACGGCCGGTTCGAGGATGATGATGTGGCCGGGCAGATCATTGGTGATATGGCAAACCCACAGATCGGAACGGTCAATCTGATTTCGCTCGATCCGCACCCCAATCTGGAGCCACATCCCTATGTCGAATGGTTCACGCTCAGAAAGGACCATTATCGATTCGAGCTGAGCCCCGGCGAGGCTTGGGTATTATCCCATGAGGAACGGAAGACCGTTGATGACGTGAGTCGACGAATCCGGGAGACCCTGGCCAATCAAGAGTCTGTTCGGCCAGGGCCTGAGGAGCGTACGGATTGGATCTAACGAGCGGTGAGTTCAAGTTCCGGCTGAGGGGTTGGCAGCTCAGCAGCCTTCGCTGCTATGTCGATCTTCTGTTTGAGTACACTGCGGTCAGAATCCCGTTTGGTTTTTCCTTCTCGTACATACTCAGGGACACCACGGACATCCCAGACCAGGCCTAGCCACTCCAGCCCCTTCAAGCAGTAATAGGTCATGTCGATTTCCCACCAGTAGAAGCCTTGTCTGGTCGAGGCGGGGTAGTAGTGATGATTGTTGTGCCAACCTTCTCCCATGGTAATCAGGGCCAGGAAAAAGTTATTTCGGCTGTCGTCGCCGGTCTCATACCGTTGGGAGCCGTAGACATGGGACAAGGAGTTGATCGTGCAGGTTCCATGGAACAATGCGACGGTTGAGATGAAAAAGCCCCAGATCAGCATCTGAGGGCCGTTGGTCCCAAGCCCTGGTGCGTGGGCTTCCAGCAGCATACCGAGGCCGAACATCCCGAATCCGGTAATGGTGGGAATAAGGACATCAAACCGGTCGAGAAACCGCAGTTCCGGAAACTTCGCAAAATCTGCGATTCCCTTCAGGCGCGGCGCGTAAAATGTCTGGGACATAATCCAACCCATGTGCGACCAGAGGAATCCTCCCTGGCGCGGGGAATGCACATCCTCCGGGGTGTCGGAGGCGATGTGGTGATGACGGTGATGGCCGGCCCACCACAAGGGGCCGCGTTGCGCGCATGAGCTACCGAGCAATGCAAACAAGAATTGGACCGTGCGAGTGGTCTTGAACGTGCGGTGCGAGAAGTACCGGTGGTACCACCCGGTGACCGCAAACATGCGGATGTAATAAAAGGTCACCGCGACGGCCACCGCCGTCCAACTCCAGCCTACCCAAATGACTCCCAAACACATCAGATGGACGGCGAGGAAGGGGATACTGCGAATCCAGTCTACCTTGGGAGGTCCCTCTACTTTGGTGTGTTCAAGGCCGGCCCAGGAATCAAACCAGCGCAGAAAGGAATACCAGGTATCCGGAGCTTTGGTCGAGCGAAGCGATTGGGCGTCGAACATACAATTCTCCTCGTGGTCGGGGGATCGGCAAAATCACTGTGGTGGGAGACAGGGAGCCGGGGTCCCGATTAAACTGATTAAGCGTCCAGAGTAGGTTGGGAGGTTATTATACACAAACATATCAGGAAAGTGAAACCAGAGTTTTTCCTGGCCCCGTAGCCTTGATTCTACTGGAATGGGCATCCCTGTCTACTCATTTATGTGAGTTCACGGGATGGATTTAACTCATGGAGTGGTTTGACAGTCTTTAAACCGCTCTGGGTTCTCCTATACTCACCAGCCTAAAGTGACCACCTAGAAAGGGGGCAGCACGGCCTAAGCCTTCCCATGCCTCAGGCCGCTCATGAATCGAAGCAGTTTGTCACGAGCACTGGTATCTTCGTGGTTTGTCATGGGCAGGATCTGATTAGAATCTATCTCAAAATTGCTTGAGGAGCATCGTGATGCAGGCAAGTTGCACAAACCCGAGGAAGTTGGTGGCGTAGTACTTCCAACGAATGAGGAGGCGCCGTTTCCATTGCAGCCAGGCAAAGAACCGTTCGACGAGCCAGCGGCGTTCGTAGCGACGTAAATGACGGCCATCTTGGGTCTTGAGTTTGCGCGTGGAGCGATGGGGCGCGATCATGGTGACGCCGTCTTGCTTGAGGTCGTCATCAAGGCCATCGCTGTCATAGGCCCGATCCCCAATGAGATGTTCCGGCTTGGCCTCCAACATGTAGAAGTCGAAACTGAGTTGGACTAAGGTGACTTCATGATGATTCGCGGCATGCGTACTGACCGAGAGCGGCAGCCTGTGGCGATCCACAATCGCGAGAATCTTCACGCCTTTGCCGCGTTTCGTGAGACCCACGGCGTCCCCGCCGCCCTTCGCGGCGGCAAAGGTCGCATCGATGAAGCTCTCTCGTTCATCAAGGGTGCCTTCGTCGCGCAGCGTGTTGGCCAACTGGGTCAGCACCTCGCGCAGGACCTCCTGCTGACACCACTGTTGGAATCGGCGATGCACCGTCTTGTAGTTGGGATAACACTGTGGCAGGAACTGCCACTGGGCGCCGGTGTTCAGGATCCAGAGGACGGCTTCCAAGACGGCGCGGGTGGGGATCGGTTTGCGGCCAGGGCGATTATCCGGGAGGTGCTCTTCGGGAAAATGGTCTCGGATCCGCTCCCACTGATCATCGCGTAACCGCAGCATGATGGGACTTATAGAGAGGGCAGTTCGTGGCGTCAACTATTTTGAGATAGGTTCTAGCCCGAATGTCGAACGGCACGCGACTAAGATCCGGAGCAAACCAGGTTGGTGCGGTATCGTTCAGCGTTGCGTGAGCATGCGAGGGCTATGAAGAACATGAAGCATGCCCACTACCTATGACGTCGTTGTGGTCGGCAGTCGGCCAGCCGAGGCTTGCGCGGTGTGATGGCTGGCCAAGGTGGGGGTAGCGGTTGCGGTCCTTGATAAGGCTGCGCTGCTGAGGTGCGAGACTTGTGATGCAGGGCGTGAGTCAGTCTGCTTGATTTTCAAGAAAGCTTCCGGCCCTATTACCGTAGTTTCCTTTTCTCCTGGTCTTCAATTTTCATTCGGGCTGCGCGATTCCGTTCATGGTACGACAGGCTCACCACGAACGGAATCTTGGGCGTAGCATAGGCACACTGCAGGGTTCGACAAGCCTGCCCTGAGTTGATCGAAGGGCCTGTCCTAAGTCAGTCCGACTTCACCACGAACGGACTACTAGGGCATGATACTAGGATCTATTGGCCAAGAATATCCACTTTGACGTGGCGATGTCCTCGGCGGA
>CABVRV010000010.1 GCA_902500755.1 uncultured Nitrospira sp. | reverse complement strand
GGAAGGCAACAGCCACCGCTCCAAAAACGAAAGCCTTCTTTCGCATGAAGGTGATACTCGATACCAACATCTGCATCTACCTCATCAAACAACAGCCTTCTACCGTTATCGAACGCTTCCTGTCGCAACCGGTCGGAGAAATTGGCATTTCCAGCATCACGGCAGCGGAGTTGGCCTACGGGGTCAGCAAGAGTCGTCATGCCTCCAAGAATCGCCACGCGCTAGAGCAGTTTCTAGCTCCCTTGGATGTTGCTGTGTTTGACCAGGCTGCTGCCTGGTCGTATGGTCGCTTGCGTGGACAACTTGAGGCAAAGGGAACCCTGATCGGTTCAATGGACATGCTCATCGCCGCCCACGCACTGAGTCTCGGAGTCCGGCTCGTGAGTAACAACCTTAGAGAGTTTCGGCGCGTCCCTGGTCTACGGCTCGAAAATTGGGTATGAAGCGACGCATCGGAATCGAGGGCCGATCGTACATCCATGCATTGTCCGTGATGTGCCTTTCACCGACCAACTTTGGTGGCGATAGCAAAGTAAAAAAGTAGCGATTAAGTGAGGCCAACTCACCGCCGTAGGCGTTCCCGCCAAGCATGGCATCACAGAGTAGTTTGCGGATGACAGTTCTTCCCGTAGACCTTCACGCCGGTGTTCCGTGATCCATCAAAATCCAACAGCTCTCTCAGAAGGTTATGCAACTACGAATACGACTCATCCCAGAGATTTTTCAGAAACTCGTGGATCGGGAGAATGGTCACTTCTCCCACCTGTCGTCGTCTCGCCTCGAGGCTGATGCAAAGATAGCGTTTGAGTTTCCGCTCCTCGGCCAGGGCCTTCAACGATTTCAGATCGTTGGGGCCGACATTTTCACTCGCCTTAAGTTCGATCGCCGTGTGATCGCCCAAGATAAAGTCTACTTCAAAGCCGGACTTGGACTTCCAAAAGGCGAGAGGCTCTCCAGACACATAATCCACATAACTCTTCAGTTCGTGGAAGAGATAGGTTTCCACCGCTTGCCCGTACTCCGGCGTGCCTCGACGGTATTGCCGTTCCTGTAGGGCAGCCACGACGCCGATATCGAAAAAATAATACTTTGAGGACGCCAATGGTTTGCGCTGTTTGGTTTCACGCCAGGCCGGTAGTTCGTGGAGGATGAGCGTATCTTTTAAGATCTCAAAGTACTCGTACACGGTGGTGCGTGGAACTTGGGCGTCCGTGGCCACGTTGGTGAAATTAACGATGGAGGCATTGCAGTAGGCCGCCACCTTCAGGAAGCGGCTGAAGGCCGAAATGTTCCTCGTGGCTCCCTCCGCCACGATCTCCTGCTGCAGATAGGAACCGGTGTACGCGTCAAGATCGGCGCGAGGATCGTCTGAAAAATAGATGGAAGGGAGCCCTCCACGGATCATAAACTTGTTGAGGTCGAAGTGCTCTCCCAATTCTTTCTGAGTGAGTGGGTGCAGGTATTTGGTCCTCGCCCGCCCTCCCAAGAGATTGACGCCACCCTGTCGAAGTTTACGGGCACTTGAACCTGTGAGCAAAAATCGAATCCCTCGTTGCTCGATGAGCCGGTGTACTTCGTTGAGCAATCCCGGGAGCCGTTGAATCTCATCGATGACCACCACCCGATTCTTGAGCGTGAGTTCTTCGGCCAACCGCTGAGGACGTTGGCTCAGGGTCAGGTAGACTGACGTATCCAAGAGGTCATAAACGCGGGAGCTCCGGAGGCTCTGAGCGATCAGGAAGCTCTTCCCGGTTTGGCGGGGTCCCAAGAGAAAGTGGGACTTCTTCTCTAAGAGGCCTTCCAGATTCAGAAGTCGAGGGATGGCCGGTATGGAACTCATAGGGAGGAGAGTAACAGGCGACGACTCTATCGTCAAATGGCATGCCAAATGACGACTCAGTCGACGTTGTATACAGCCTTCTTCGCCCGGCTTGAGCTATCCTGTCGAACCGTCGTTCGTGTTTTTGAGCAGAGCTGCCGAGGCTGATGCCGGTGTGGGGGGTGCGGCGGCTTGTGCAGGCTTGGCACCGAATCCAAGCTTGTCCATGATGGTGTTGAAGAGTCCCATATCATATTCCTCCTGGTAAGAGTAAGCATCTTTCGCTCATGATGTTTTCGAGTTCGAAGCCTACCATCTCAAGATGGCGCAAGTCACTCCGCTTTCACCGGCATCAGTCAACGAACGGAAAGGCTCCTGTTCGTTGACTCATAAGGAATCCATTTATATACTTACGCTCCACCTGGAGGCGATTGAGATGAAAATAGCCATCGGTTTGTTCATCCTCCTAATCCTTCTCGTTGGCGGTGCGCTTTCACTTCCCTTCCTGATCGATCTCAACAAATATCAAGACCAGTACAAGCCGCACATCGAAGAAGCGCTCAATCGCAAGGTCCAGCTGCAAGACATCCGCTTGACGGTCTGGCCGAGAATCGGGACGCGTGTGGCAGGGTTCGCCGTGCTGGATGATCCGGCCTTTAGTTCGGACCCGTTTGCATCTCTCACGTCATTGGATGTGGGTGTGAAACTCATGCCCTTGCTGAGTGGCCAGGTGGAAGTCGAGGAGATCACGCTTCATAATCCGATCATTACGGTCATCAAAAATAAGAACGGAGTCCTTAATGCCTCGACGATCGGCCGCAAAGGTGTGCCGGTGCCGGAGAAGCCGTCGCGCGCCCCGATTCCTTCGACGGAGGGGCCGCTCAAGATTTTGGCGCTGCTCGCTGTAGACCGCGTATCGATTGACGGAGGGAAGCTCACGTACCGTGACCTGTCCACCGCCACTCCCACCGAGTATGTGCTGCAAGATCTGGAGTTGCTTCTGCGTGAGGTTCGACTCGGTCAAACACCCAACCTTCATTTCTCCACACTGGTGCAGCCCTTCAATCTACCGGTGAAACTCGACGGTTCGTTTGGTCCGCTGAAAGAGGCGATCGACATTGATGCAATCAATTTCCAACTTGGCGTAGGCAAAACAGACTTTACCATTACCGGAAACGCGGCCGGGAATGATGCCACAATGAACATCAGCTCGCCGGTGATTAATACCGCGAACCTTCCGGTCGCGCTTCCCTTGAAAAAGCCGGTGGAGATCAAGGATCTCAAAATCACTGCAGAGACCAAGGGACAAGAGGCGAAGCTCAATTCCTTATCGTTCCATCTCTTCGATGGCGAGGTGAAGGGACAAGGGAAACTGATCGCTGGGTCGGACACGCCGCCTTTTAAAGGGGTTGTGACGCTTCAAGGGCTGCAGCTTGGTCCGGCGCTCAAAGCTGTTGCAGAAACGCCCGTCTCGATCAGCGGTACAGCCGGCGCCGATCTATCGGTGCTAGGCAAGGGGTTTTCTATGCCGGACCTGACGAAGGCATTGGAAGGCGCCGGTCATCTGGCGGTGAAAGATGGGAAGATCGAGGGCGTGAATATTCTCCAGGAAGTCGCTTCAGCCCTCAAGGTTGCCGGTATTTCCATCGACGATGCAAAGGCCACGGCCTTTTCGACGATCGAGACGGATCTCGCCATCAAGCAAGGGGTAATCAACGTGCAGCGGCTCTTGATGGACAGCCACGATTTTCAGGCGACCGGCGGGGGGACGATTGGATTCGATCAAAAGCTGAACTTGATCGTTAATCTGAATCTCTCGCAGGAGGTAAGTCAGAAGCTCGGGGCCGCCTCGCCCGTCGTCAAAGTCGCCATGAAAGACGGCCGATTGAGTCTCCCGCTCACCATTACCGGAACGGCTCAGGCACCATCCTACGGAGTTGATGTGAAGGGTCTTACAGGGAAAGTGCAGGAGCAGGTCAAGAAAAAAGTCGAAGAAGCCGTCGGTGGATTGTTGAAAGGGACCACGAAACCAGAGGACCTCAAGAAGGAAGGACAAGAACTTCTCAAAGGCCTCTTCGGGAGATAGCGTGATGCCTTCTATGAACGTCGTCGATACGCTCACTCAATATGCCGTGCAGTACGGCCTGCAGGCCGCGGTCGCTCTCGGCATTTTGGTCGCCGGAATGATGGCCTCCCGCGGGGCCGGGAATGTTGCTCAGCAGGCGCTCGAAAAACAGACACTTGAGCCACCGGTCCGTCTGCTCCTGGTGCGCATCGTCAAAATCGTGGTGATGCTCTTTACCGCGATGATCGCGCTCCAAACGCTGGGTGTTCCCATTGCACCGCTCATCGCCGGTGTCGGTGTTGCCGGTGTGGGGATCGGCTTGGCCTTGCAGGGAGTGTTGAGCAACGTGATGGCCGGGTTGTCGATTATCTTCAGCAAGCCCTATAAGGTCGGCGAACATATCTCCCTGCTCGGCGTTCACGGAGATGTCGTCGTCATCGATATCTTCACCACGACGTTGATGCACGCGGATCGATCCCGCGTCATCATTCCCAACCGCAAAATTGTGGGCGAGATTCTGCATAACTTCGGCACCATCCGTCAGGTGCACTTGACTATTCCTGTGTCCCACCGGACCAATCTCGATGAGGCACTGGCCCACGTGCGGAATATTCTGCAACAACATCCCAAAGTCTTGAAGGAGCCGGCTCCTGGCGCAGGCGTGGCGTCATTGGGAGAATCGTCGATCGCCATTTCTGTCGCCCCCTGGACGACCGTGGCGGATTATGGTTCAGTTCAAGGGGAATTGAATAAGTTGATCCTCGAACGATTCCGGGCTCATGGCATCGAGTTGCCATCACCCCACCACCTGGTTCACCTTGTGAAGGACTAGCGCTGCCGGATCACGGACGTCCGGTCTCCCCTCACGTTGAAGGATTCACACAAGCCCATCAATCCGGTCTTGTTGGAGCCGGCTTGCCGGTGCTAGGATAGCCCTTGCATGGGGCAAACAAGAAGGAACACGAATAACCGGTGAGCAGTGGGGTGAGTATCCGTTGGCGCAAGCTGTTGTTCTGTCTCTCGCGATCTCATGAGGTGAGGCTATGAGTCGATCACCCTCTACAGACCAATCCGCTGTTGTTCACCGAGGTCAAGCCGAGAATCAGGTTGGAGAAGGTGCTGTCTCGCATTCTGACGAACCATCAGCCAGCGGGAATCTCGACAAGATTCGGGACATCCTCTTCGGGCAGCAGGCCCGCGAACACGATCGACGGTTCGCACAGCTCGAGCAACACTTAATCCGCGAAGCCACGGATCTCCGTACTGATCTGAAACGGCGGGTTGAGAGTCTTGAAATGTACATCAAGAAAGAAGTCGATGCCCTCACGAGCAGGCTCACGAAGGAGCAAGAGGTTCGAGGGGACTCGGTCACCAAGCTAACGCAGGAGCTTACTCAGCTAGCCGCGACACTGGACAGCAAGGCACGTCACCTGGAAAGCCAGGCCGCCCAGACGCAGACTCATTTCATGCAGCAGCTGACGGAACGAACGACGGAGCTGGCAAGCGACGTGCGGGTTCGACATGCTGAGACCACTTCGGCCCTTAATCAAGCGGTCCATGACCTCCGTGCTGAGAAGACCGATCGTTCGACTCTTGCGGCAATCTTACTAGAAGCGTCCAAACGGCTATCCAGCGATGACGTGAACGCGGCTCGTCCATGAGCGGGATCACTGTGTCAGGCTCTGACTAGAAGCCGCCCTGTCTCGTCGCTCAGGTCGAGGCCATTCACGGTCGTCTTCGTTTCAGGTCGGTTGCATGATCATGACCCAGGCCAATGTCTAGCGATCTCCGAAGACCACGTTCCGAGTCCTCGCTTCCTGAAGGACTCACGTCCGTTCAGGAAGACTGGACCCAGCTCCGCACGTTATTGTTGGCCCCCGAACAAACACAACTCGACGAAATCCGAGAACGGCTGGACAACCGAGTGGTTCAGTCAGGGGATGTCAGCCAAGTGCTTCCCGAGGCCTTCGCGCTTCGCGGCGACAACGATCCACAGCTATCGACGGTGCTGGCGCCCTATGTCGAAAACGGTTTCGTGGCGTCCGTGAGAAAATCGCCGCGAACGATCGTCGATGCGATCGCTCCAATCATCGCGCCGGCCATTCGGCAGGCCATCGCCCGCGCTTTACAAAGCATGACGCAGTCCTTCAATCACACGCTGGATGAGAGCTTGTCCGTCCGTGGCTTGCGCTGGCGGGTCGAAGCCTGGAGGACGGGGAAACCCTTCGCGGAGGTCGTGCTGCTCCATCGGCTTCGGTATCGCGTTGAACAGGTCTTTCTCATCCATCGCGAGACGGGACTCTTGTTGCAGCACGTGGCGACCAATGGAGCCGTGATACAGGACCAGCATGTCCTATCCGGGATGCTGACGGCGATTCAAAATTATGTGCGGGATTCGTTCGGCGGTCGACAGGATCAGACTCTCGATCAGTTCCAAGTCGGTGAATGGACGGTGTGGAGCGAACAAGGGTCACAGGCCTACCTGGCCTGTGTCGTTCGCGGAACACCTCCGGGGAGCCTGAGAGAAATCCTGTGCGACACGCTGAATCACATCCATGCTCAACACACTGATGCCTTGGCCCATTTTGTCGGAGACGAGGCCCCGTTTAAAACGACACAGCCTCAGCTGGAGAGTTGCTTACAAGCTCAGTATGAGTCGCCACCCAAACAGAGCTCGTTGAAACTCTCGATTCTGATCGGCTTGCTCTTGCTGGGGTCGGTATGGTGGGGATGGATGGAGTATCAGACCCACACACGATGGTCCAATCTCCTTGCTGGGTTGCGGGCAGAGCCGGGCCTCGTCGTCACCGAGGCGAAATCAGCGTGGGGAGAGTATCGCCTCGAAGGGCTGCGAGACCCCTTGGCGAAAGACCCTACAGCAATGGTGATCGAAGCCGGCCTTGAACCCGCGACGGTGAAGGCGGTGTGGTCTCCTTATTATGCGTTGGATTCTCCGCTCGTCCTGGCTAGAGCGCACTCGATCTTGCAGCCTCCGACCACCGTGAAGCTGCACATCGCCGGAGAAACGCTGGTCGCAACTGGCTTCGCGTCGACTGAATGGGTCAGAGAGACCAAACGACTGGCGGTACTCGTTCCCGGGATCTCCCAGTATCGTGACGAAGGTCTCGTGACGACATCCATTCCGGTTCTCCTGGCCCAGATCAACCGCGCCATCATTCACTTTCGTTCCGGTTCGTCGTCCGTCGAACCGTCAGAGCGCGCCGTGCTGGACGTGGTTTCGACTACGCTGCGAGAATTGGATCGAGCGGCCTTGCAATCAGGTCAACGCGTGGCGCTGGAAGTACTGGGGTCGGCCGATGCGACCGGTTCGGCGGCACTCAATCTTCAATTAAGCAAACAACGAGCTCAGGCTGTTCTCGCAATCCTTGGAGAGAAGCGCCTCGGTGACGGCATAACGCTGGTCCCGGGCACTGTCCAGCTCTCTGACCAGCAAGGGGCGACGCGAGAAACCAGCAGCCTGCGAAGCGTGACCCTGCGGGCTGCTCTTACGGCTCCTGAGCAGGTCCAGGAGACGGCGCGTCCATGATCCAGAAGAAAATCTGCATGCTGGGTGGATTCGCCGTGGGTAAGACCAGCCTGGTACGGCGTTTCGTGACCAACGTGTTCTCGGATCACTATCAGACGACCATCGGCGTGACGGTCGAGAAGAAAACTGTGGCGATCAAAGACCACGACGTCATGTTGATGCTGTGGGATCTCTACGGGGAAGACGAGTTTCAGCATGTGCGCGACTCGTATCTGCGGGGGTCATCCGCGTACATTTTGGTTATGGATGGCACCAGGAAGGTCACTCTGGACACGGCACTCGCTCTGCAACAGACAGCCGCTCGGACGCTGGGAACCGTTCCATTCGTTTCGATCATCAACAAGGCGGATCTTCAATCTGAGTGGGAAATCGACGATGGCGCAATCGAGCAACTGCGAGCGCGAGGCTGGACCGTTCTGTTCGGCAGCGCCAAACTTGGGCAAGGAGTCGAGGAGCTATTCCTGAGCGTCGCGACTCAAATCATGCATGGTTCGCCTCTCCCAACTGAACGCTTATGAGCCGCCGGCTGCTTCACTCCGTTCCATCCGACGATCCACTGTTCAATCGCGTTCTCTCCACTCTCGATATCGCAGTGTTCGAGCGTGACGAGCATTCCGGTGAGTTCCAGCTACAGGGGATGGCGCCGGAGTGGTGGCGCATGCGCGTCGGTCTTGAATCATGCGCTGTGTTGGATCTTGAGCAATGGTCGCCGTTTTTGCGGGAGTATCTCGCTCTAGATCAGCCGGCGCGGATAGCGGAACCCGTGATAATCGAGAAGTCAGGGCCATGGGCGGAATCCGATCGCCAGGGCGGCGCCATGACCCTGGAAGCGACGATTCTGTCAATGGAATCTCGAACGGTCCTGCTCATTGAGCGCCTGGGACCCGGGTTTGAGCAGATGCGATCCATCGTGCAACGGGCCCGGGAACGTATGCTTGCGGAAGACGTCGCCGTGAAGTCTCACCATAAAACTGAGACCCGCCTGATCGGTCAGCTTGAGGCCAGCGAACGCACCAAAGACGATGCACTGGCGTTGCTTCAGCATCTCAGGCTTGCCGCGCTCGTTCTTGACGAACGTGGCCGCATCACATTTGTTAGCCATCGGGGGCTTGAACTGCTGGGTGTTTCGACAGGGGAGGTGATCGGGCGGGAGTGGGAAGAGATCATTCCTTTTCATCTGCAGGATCGGGCGATATTCCGTGAAATGATCGATGCTCCCTCAGACAGGCGCACGGCTGGGCCGTTCTATATTGACAGCTCTCATCCTGCCTGGATTGAGCTGGATATCCATCGAGATCCACGGCACCCGGGTCGTCAGATTCTGGTGATGCATGACCGCACGGAGCTCCACGCGCTACGTCGCGTGCTCAACGAGCAGGCGTCGTTTCATGACCTTGTCGGGAAGAGCCCCGCGATGGTGCGAGTGTACCAACTGGTCCGAGATGTGGCGTCCGTCGATACTACCGTGTTGATCGAAGGGGAGACAGGAACAGGAAAAGAATTGGTCGCGCGAGCTATTCATTCGTCCAGCGGAAGACGGAGTAAGTCCTTCATTGCCGCCAATTGTGCCGGACTCACCGATTCAATTCTGACGAGCCAGCTGTTTGGCCACAGGCGAGGAGCCTTTACCGGGGCGGTGAATGACCAGCAGGGACTCTTCGAAGCCGCGGAGGGTGGAACGTTGTTTCTCGATGAAATCGGAGATATCCCGCCGCCGGTTCAGACGGCGCTGTTGCGGGTTCTCCAGGAGAAGGAAATTACCCGGCTGGGAGAGAGCAGGCCGCGCAAAGTGGATGTGCGCGTGCTGGCGGCCACGCACCACAACTTGAGTGAAGACGTTGTTCGCGGCTCGTTTCGAGCTGATCTTCTGTATCGGATCCGCATCGCCAGAATTCAGCTTCCCCCACTGAGAGAACGTCGTGAAGATATTCCATTACTCGCACACTCCTTTCTCATGACCATCTGTGCTGCTTCCGGGAAGACCATCGACCGTCTCAATCCGGAGACGCTTCATCGACTGATGAGTTATGTCTGGCCGGGAAACGTACGTGAACTGCGGAGCGCCATTGAATTTGCGGTGATCAGCTGCAAGGGGGCGGAGGTGGCTCCCAGTGATCTTCCACCGGAAGTCACAGGGATATCGGCGGCGCCGACTCCCTCGCACTGGATTCCCTTGCAGGAGCGGGACGAGAAAACCCGCTTGCTTGCCGCTCTCTCCGATGCCAAGGGCAATCGAACAGAAGCCGCCAAGCGACTGGGTGTCAGTCGGGCGACGTTCTATCGCCGCCTCGTCGAGCTCGATATTCATCCCCGCTGATTCCATACTCTCGCAAGCCTCGATCCTTGATGATCAACGTCGCGACAGCCCGCGTATTTTCTCATCGTAAGGCCATCGATTTGCTTGAGAAGCTGTCTCACCGAACACGACTCGGTGTCTCATGAGACGCCGAGTTGTTTCAGTCTGAAACAACTCTAGGGGTTTTGAGCCTCACCCGTCCTATCAAATGGATTAAAAATCCAGCGATGATGACTTTGCGCTGATGTGGCACGGAGATTGTTCTAGTGCACTCTCTGTTGACACACAGTGCGGGTGATTTGTTGCAGCGGTGAAGTGTTAGGACGAATGAGAATGGAGAGGCAGGAACACATGGCGACTCAAGGACTCCTCGTCGATAATCAGAATGGTCAAGAATTTCTCCTGACAACCGAATCGCGTCAGAGGCTGAAGACCCATCGATTGATGGTGCTCCAGCGAATCAACGGCGAATGGCAGCAGTTGACCGGAATTCAAGAAGAAGCTCGTCGTGAATCGCTGATCGCCGCGTTCGTCGATTTCTTTGTCGACATTTGCCGTGTGTTGAATTCCACCAATTCGGAATTGATCACCCCGAGGGCCACGAGATCCCGTCGTGCGCGTGCTCAGGGATCGTCTCAATCCAAACTCCGGAGTGTCCTATGATCGGGGTGACGCATCGAGGGGTTTGGCCGATGAATCCTTCTGAATACACACCGGAATCAGGGCCGGCGCCGCTCTTTGTCTGCCGGTACTGTGGCTTTGTACGAGACAATGAATCGCGACAACGAGACCAGCTTCCAGTGTGGATGCCTATGAAGGCGTACCGAGAAAACAGCAAGGCACGTCTCAGCGATATCCCGTTTATTCATATCTACTGCCCGGACTGCTCTCGACGACTTGAGCTGATACACCAAAACGCTCTGAACATGGCGCACAGAGGCGCCATGCATAGTGCCACCGGGACGCTCACGCTGGAGCGGATCGGACAAGGATTGCTCACACACCTGAAAACCATCTTCAGCAACACGAGGCGCTCATGAATATGAAGCTCTCCACAGACTGGGCCCCGAGGTCAGCGGACTTGATGGAGCCACCATTCGATGGGAATAACACGATGAGTGAATCAACGGGCGTAAGAAAATCCATTCGTGTGGTGCTGATTGATGATTCTATGCTGACGCTTCATGGACTTAAGACGTTCCTGTCGAAGAGTCAGCACATCACGATAGTCGGTGTCGCCAGAACTCCCAGCGAGGTGCGCACCGCGATGGAGACGTGGCGACCGGACGTGGTCGTTCTGGAGGTTCGTGTCGGCCAAACGAGCGGTATCGATCTCTGTAAAATGATTCGTGAAGCGCATCCACACATCGGCGTTCTCTTTTTCACCTCCCATGACAATAAAGATCTGCTCCGTGCCGCGATTGTGGCAGGTGCGCAGGGATACCTATTGAAGACCGCCGCCGCTGACGCCGTCGCGAAGAGCATCGAGATCGTGGCGACCGGTCGTGCGATTATGGACCAACAGCTGACCCAGCAGGTTATCACATGGGTAAAGGATGGAGGTCGGTCGGCGCGTGAGAGCGTCGAAGATCATTGCTCGCCGGATGACCTTCGATTGTTGTCCTATGTGGCGTCCGGGAAGACGAATAAGGAAATTGCCCAAGAATTGAATGTCACGCCGACTGCGGTGGCAACTCGACTGCAAAAGATCTACAAACGCTTGAGAATATCGAGAAGATCGGAAGCGGCGCGGTACTATGTGCATGTCGAAAAAGGGTTGGATCAGTAGAGAAGATTTCTTGATCCCAACATGCATGACGGGCGAGCAACCCTGGAGACGGTCAGAACCCTCCACGTAAACCCCTGCCCGTTTCGTGGCGGGGAAGCGACGGTTGTGAACGTGCTTCTCCCGTCCATGCTGAACCGGCTGAGAGCAAGGTCGCAAATATTTCGGAGAGATCATTATAATTTTGGTGCCTAACATTCGAGATTAAACCAATAATCTTGTTGCAGCGTCGACGCGAATTCGGTATACACCTAAGGCTGATTAGCTCTAGACAAGTACGTATCCATGTTTACGGAGGATAAATGAAGCCATCATTCGTTGCGTTTGCGCTGATCGCAAGTGTATCTCTGACGACGACAGCGGTAAGCCCTACGTTTTCTGCCGATGCTCCGATCTCTGATCCACAGGCGACGTCAGCTCTGGACGTGGTGACGTTGAAGGACGGCAGTGTCATTCATGGGGAAGTGGTCGAGATGGTGGGTGGGGTGCTTCAGATGAAGAGCGCGCTGGCGGACGATCTGATTAAGATTAAGTGGTCTGAAGTGAGTAAGCTGGCAGTCTCTCATCCCATTCCTTTCCACCTAAAAGAGGGAACCGTGCTGGTCGGCACAGCCGAAGAGGGTGAGCCCGGAACAATGACGCTGAAGGCCGGTCCCACCGGCAGCACGATGACCATGCCGATGGACGCCGTGCTGAAGGTCAACCCTGTGGTCCAACCGCCGGTCATCTATAACGGTAGCTTGAACGCGGGTTACTCACAATCGACGGGTAACAGCCAACTTCGGAACGTCAGCCTACTCGCAGACTTCGTGGCCCGCAGTGAGCAACTCCGACTGACCTTGTTGGGGCGGTACGTCTACGGCGACAATGCCGGGAGCCTCAACGTTCGGAATGCCCGAGGAACGATCAAGTTGGACTTCTTTATTACCAAACGACTCTTCTGGTTCGCATCGGCCTATGTCGAAAATGATTTTCTACAAAATCTCAAGTTAAGAACAGCAATTGCCAGTGGCCCGGGGTATCAATTCCTCGAACGTGGAGACCTCAACGGGATGTTCAAAGACATGACCTTTTACGCCGAGGCCGGTGCGGCCTATTTCAATGAGGACTACCGCGATAATAGCATCACCGACGATAGGGCGAGCTTTCGCGCTCGCGTGGCCATGAAATTCGATTGGCCGCTGTTCGATGGTCGTATCACGCTGTACCATTACAACGAGATCTTCCCCTCAGTCCAGAACGCGTCGGATTTCTTCTTTACGATGGATAACGGGGTTCGCATGAAAATCTTGGCTGGCCTGTCGAGCGGTTTCCAAGTAACCACCCGCTACAACAATCGCCCACCTGCCGGCATAGGCGATACCGACAATTTGTACTTGCTCACGCTAGGGTATGCGTTCGACACAACCCGCAAACGATAGGTAGCTAGGCGTCGTGTGCTTAACGGACTTCTCAGAGGAGGAGAGTCATGCTGAAAGAATTTAAAGAATTCGCCATGAAGGGCAATGTCCTGGATATGGCGATCGGTGTCATCATCGGTGGAGCGTTTGGGAAAATCGTATCATCCCTCGTCAGCGACGTGCTGATGCCGCCGCTGGGGTTGCTGATGGGTAAAGTAGATTTTTCCAGCCTGTTCATCGACTTGTCTCAAACATCCCCTCCGTCGCTGGCCGCGGCCAAAGCCGCAGGTGCCCCTACGCTGAATTATGGCGTCTTTCTGCAGAGCGTCTTCGACTTCCTTATCATCGCCTTCGTCATCTTTATACTGGTGAAGCAGGTCAATCGATTCAAAAACGAAGCGCCACCTCCACCGCCCCCACCGCCACCTGGGCCGACGAATGAGGAGAAACTGTTGATGGAAATCCGCGATGCACTGAAGGGCCGTCAGTAAGGCGACGGCTACAACCTGGGCAGGAACGTGGGTGGGGCATCTGCCGCGCACACGAGAGAAAAAGGAGATCATCATGCGAACGCGTAACACCTCGATGGTGCTGATAGGTTTGGTCGCACTGGCTGGTTGTACATCATTGTCCAAGGACCATCCTTCTTCCTATATCAAGCAGCCGACAGTCTGCATCGACAAGAATTGGTACGGCTATCACAAAGGTAGCGGGTGTCCTTCGACGGCGAAAGCCGTGGCATCAGACGCATCGGCTGACCGCCTTGCAGCCCTTGAAAGGGAGCGTCAACAGTTAGCTGATGAACTGGCAGCAGCGCGGAGACAGAATGGAGCCCTCAGTAGCCGTGTCGGCGATTTAGAGCGTCAGCTCGCTGAACGTGATCGTGAAATCGAAGCCCTTCGGTCAGGATCCGGGGAACGCGCCGCCCTGGCAAGTCAACTTGCGGGAGCCCGAGGCGACCTGAGCCAGTCACAGAGCGAGAAAGATCGGCTGGCGGCAGAATTGGCTGCGGCGAATCAACGGATAGCCGATCTTGAAGGTCAATTAGATCAGAGCAAAGGCAGTTTGGCCAAGGCCGAGCGCGATCTTCTCAAAGCGCTCCAGCCGGAAATTTCAAAAGGCACGGTGTCGGTCCGTCAGACCGGGGATGCGCTCACGATCAACTTGGCCTCAAGCTTGCTGTTCGATTCCGGTCAAGACCAGCTGAAATCAGGTGGGGCCGATGCGCTGGAGCGAGTCGGCGGAGTTCTCAGGGACTTTCCTGAAAAAGACGTACACGTTGCCGGCTATACCGACAATGTACCGATTAAGGGTGCCTTAAAGAAGAAGTTCCCCTCGAATCAGGAGCTCTCCGACGCACGGGCCGCGAGTGCAGCTCATGCGCTCAAGGATGGCGGCGTAGCTGCCCTCTCGGCAGCCGGTCACGGGGAGAGCGACCCGATTGCCAGCAACAATACAGTAGCTGGGCGAGCGAAGAACCGCCGGGTTGAGGTTGTCGTAAAATAACAGGTAACCGTCCGATCCACAGAGGGAGGCAGCGATCGTGACGCTGCCTCTTTCTCGATCAGGTGCGATATCCGTTAGAAAGGTGGTCTGTCATGAACACGAAAGCCAACATACTCTGTGCGGTTGTGGCGTTTCTCGGAATCGGTCTGGCCACTTCAGCATGGGCTGTCGATATGGGTGCCATGAAACAGAAAGTCGAGACTGTCAAAGGTCAAGCGGAGAATGTGAAAAAAGAAGGTGGCGAGACAGTGCAAAGCGCAAAAGATATGAAGGCGAAAGATGCCACGAAAAATGCGGGGGAAATGAAGGACGAGGGGAAAAAGCTCAAAGACGCCGCCATGGGCAAGTAGTGAGTGGAGAGGTTCCTTCGTATCGAGGGGCGGCGCGTCTGTAACGCGCCGCCCCTTCTGCCTCACTCCAGCATAGCCTGGGCCAGGCAACCAGGCGAACTTCTATAGTCCAAGCTCAGACAATCCGGGGTGATCGTCTGGCCGGCGACCAAGGGGCCAGAAATACTTTCGATCCTTCTCGGAGATTGGCGCGTCGTTGATGCATGCAAATCGACGGTGCATGAATCCACGTTCATCGAATTCCCAATTCTCGTTCCCGTATGAGCGAAACCAATTTCCTGAGGCATCGTGCCACTCATACGCGAACCGCACGGCGATTCGGTTATCGTGGAACGCCCACAGTTCCTTGATAAGTCGATAATCCAGCTCCTTATTCCACTTGTGCGTTAGGAAGTGAACGATCGCCTCTCGACCAGTCAGAAATTCTGAACGGTTTCTCCACAGGCTGTCAGGTGTGTACGAGAGTGAAACCCTATGAGGATCTCGAGTATTCCATGCATCCTCGGCCATGCGGACCTTCTGGGCCGCGGATTCAGCATCGAATGGAGGAAATGGAGGCCTATGCTGTTCGAGCGTGTTCACGATAATGACCTCCTTGCGTTGTTCTCAAATTAGCGGGCGGCAGAACATTCCTTCACTGCACGCATCGAGTGACCTCTGCTCTCCCATCTTCCCTCTTGCAGGCAGGCCTGCAAGGGGGGCGTTCATCACCTGGTCAATTTTGGCCGTTGGACTTCAGGGTTCGGCCAAGGAATTCGTGAATCAGCTTCGCGATCTCGTGGCCGTGCGTCTCCAAGGCGAAGTGTCCGGTATCAAGGAGATGGATGTCCACATTCGGAATGTCGCGTTTGTAAGAGGCGGCACCGGCTGCCACGAAGATGGCGTCGTTCTTGCCCCATACGACCGCGTCGCCGGCTTGTGCTCACGGAAATAGGCCTGCCACTGGGGGTACAGCGGGATGTTCGTACGATAGTCGTAGAACAGGTCGAGCTGGATCTCCACATTGCCAGGTCGGTCGAGCAGCGCCTGATCCATCGTCCAGGTGTCGGGACTGACTAGTGATGCATCCTTCACGCCGTTCGTGTACTGCCACTTCGTGGCCGCCAGTGAGGTCAGCCATCGGATCGCTTCACGCTCGGTTGATCCTCCTGTGCCCCAATAGGCCTTGATAGGATCCCAGAACTTTTCGAGTCCTTCGTCGTAAGCGTTGCCGTTCTGCACGATAAGCGCGAGCACTCGTTCCGGATTCTTCGCTGCCAGCTGGAAGCCGACGGGTGCTCCATAATCCATCACATACAGGGCATAACGGTCCACGCCAAGTTGATGGATCAGCTTGTCCACCACCTGCGCGTAGTTGTCGAACGTGTACGAGAACTTCGACCGCTCTGGCATCCCGCTCTGGCCAAAGCCTGGGTAGTCGGGCGCGATGACATGGTACGTGCCGGCCAATTGAGGGATGAGATTCCGGAACATGTGCGACGATGTCGGGAAACCGTGCAGTAACAGAAGAACGGGAGCGTCCTTCGGCCCTGCCTCACGATAGAACACATCCACTCCATCAGTTTTGACGGTGTTGTGCGTGACGCGAGCCGGAGTCGATGGCTCCGTCGTTTGCGCGAACACCGAGATCTCCATAGTTAGAAGCACCAGGCCTAACAACAGTGGTGACATAAGTCGTCGCCACAGCTGTGTCCGCGGATACCGATATGATTGTCTTTGAATTGTCATAGTTTGCACTCCCTTTACATGAACGCTCTTGCTACAGATTTATGATGTATGTGGGAGCGAATGGCCTTAGCCATCCGCTCCCACGCGGCCTCACGCGTGATCAGCTATGGTAGTAGCGCTCTTTGACGATCTTGCCGTCCTGCCAGTCTGTTTTGACGACTTGTTCAAGGCTGATCGTTTGCCCGTTCTTCAATTTCACGGTCAGCACAGAGTCGTAGAAGCTGGTGTTTCCAGAAACAGCCACGGCACCGACGGTGTAGCTGACAAAGGCGGCCACCCCGATCGTCTCTCTAAATTTGTCCAGTCGCTCAATGGCGGCTTGTTTGCCCACGACGGGTGGCTGGTTGCCTTCCTGTGTCACGACTCCGTCGGCAAAGTAGCGCTTCTGCCCTTCCGTCATCTGCCCCTTCTTCAGAATGCCCAACATTTCTTGCAATGTTTCGCTCACCTGCTTGCTCATGATGATTCCTCCCTCTATGCCTTGCGGCGTTTGAAAGTGTGAAAGCCAGAAACTCCCATGCGAATGACGGTAAAACGTTGGTCCCTTTACGTACGAACAGCCTCGCATTCACGGTGCCGGGCTAGCTCAACTGTGTCGCCGACTCGAATGTCCCCGCCCCGGATGACGAAACAATTCAAAGCGAGCGTGCCGCCGAATCTCCGCACGATATCCGTAAGCACCTGACGATCTTGTTTCAAACTGTCAGGATCAAACGTCGTCATGATGCAGCGCCCGCGGAGATCTTGGATTCCGATGATGACCTCTCCGATGTGCAAGCACTGCCCGGGCCACGAGCGTTCAGCCAAACCCTCGACTTCACCGATGACCAGATTCGGTCTCAGCCGCCGACCGTCACGCCCGAATGCCGCAATCGCTCCATCCGTCGCCACCAACAACGGCAGCACGTCAAAACGATCACTAGAATCGTCACGAACGAGCCGGGCGCCAGGCCCCACAATGTCCTCAACATCTGTGCGGACCTTGGGATTACTCCAAAGCAGGCCATCAACGACAGGCTCGCCGGATTCATTGAGCGTGGCATGGTGACCGAGCAGCCGATAGTGCGTCCTGGCCGTGATCACACGACCGTCCTCGTCTTCCACATGCACGACGCGGTCTCCCTCGATGCCGAGTGGTCCGATGCGCGCCTGCTCTAGCCGTTCACCGGCCATCGACTTGACCGGATAGCGCCATATCTGTGCCACCTTCATGGTGTGAGCTCCTTTGAAAAAAGAAATGTCTTTCCATCGGCGTGTTCTCTACTTTGCCTAGGTCATCATGTCATTGGCTAGCGCAAGGCCGATGCCACATGCCATGACGATCAGTGAGATGAGATAAACTGTCAGTGGGATATGGAGTTAGCGAAGTCGGTGCAGAAGGAATAATGAAATCAAAAGAAAGACACCTCCACGAGATGTCGTGGAACTACGATATGTCGTGGGAGTGGAACGTCAGGAGGCAGGTTATGCAGTGGGGTTGGGTTTTTTGATGCCGAGTTTCTGCATCCGGGACCGAAGTGTGTTGGGATGGAGATTAAGACGAGCGGCAGCGCCCTGTTTCCCTTCAATGATCCAATTCATATCCTGAAGGATGTGGAGGATGTGGGCTCGTTCCACCTCTTCCAGTGAATCTGCGACCGGCAACAGCGGGGCGGAGTTCCCCTGAAGCATCACATCGTCGATCTGAAGCATTGGTCCCTTCGCGAGGATCGTGGCCCGTTCAATGACATTTTCCAACTCCCGGATGTTGCCGGGCCAGGAGTATTTCATGAGGCGATCCATGGTCGCGTGAGACACCCCGTCGATCTTCTTGCTGATCTTGGCTGAGAACTTGGCGACAAATCGGTTGACCAAGAGTGGGATATCCGACGCACGAGCGGACAGAGGTGGTACCTCGATCGGAAACACATTCAGTCGGTAGAGCAGATCGGCACGGAATGAGCCGGCCTTCACCGCCGCAGGAAGGTCTCGATTTGTGGCGGCGATGATCCGGACATCGACTTTGGTTGAATGGCCACTGCCGATCCGTTCGACCTCCCTTTCTTGTAGTACCCGCAGGAGCTTCACCTGGGCATCCAGCGGTAACTCACCAACCTCGTCTAGAAAGATCGTTCCCCCGTCCGCCAACTCGAATCGTCCGATGCGGCGTTGTAATGCTCCGGTGAACGATCCCTTCTCATGGCCGAAGAGCTCGCTTTCGACGAGGTTAGCGGGAATCGCCCCGCAGTTGACCTTCACCAGCGAGCGATCTCTTCGCGGGCTCAGGTTGTGAATGGCTCTGGCCAGCAATTCTTTGCCGGTCCCTGTATCTCCCCGGATCAGGACCGTCGAATCCGTCGGCGAGACCTGTTCGATGAGTCGGAGCACAGACTTGATGATCGGGCTCTCACCGACGATCTCCTCAAAATTGTGATTGAGTTTGATCTCCTCGCGAAGGTAGAGGTTCTCCGCCTCGAGTCTATTTGTGAGCTGTGCGACTTCTGTAAAGAGCTGCGCGTTCTTGATCGCAATCGCTGCTTGATTGGCAAAAATAGCCAACCGTTCGAACTCTTCCTCGCTTAGAGGTCTACGCCCAAACATGGCAATGACGCCGAGCAGCTCCCAGCGGAACTTCAACGGGTAGCCGGCAAAGGAGCGGAGCCCGTTGTCTTGCATCCACTGCTTGTTTGGCAATCGGTCATCGCCGAGGATGTCGTTCGTCTGCATTGGTCCGAAGCCTTGCGCGATCTTCCCGATCTTGAGCGCCCCCAGCGGGATGCGGCGATACTCTCCGTTGAGGTTGCTGTAGAGCCCCGCGCTCGCCTCAAGGTGCAGGCAACGAGCCCGATTCGTGCACTCTGCCACTTTGTAACAATTGGCGCAGAGATCGCCGGGACCTAGCAGCCAAATGCGGGCAAAGGCGCCATCCAGCTCGTCGACCAATCCTTGCGTGATGGTGGTGAGCACCTCTTGAAGGTCGAGACTCGAGGCCATCTGGAGCATGATGTGCTCCAACGCGTTGTGCGAAATGGAAGAAGGAGGGGGAGGGGGCGAAGAAGGGGAATCGTCCATTGTGGGCTCTCTGAGCCGAGCATTGCTCAACGTGGAGGACGATAAGTCTCTGATCGAGGATTGTCAATCAGCAGGAGGAGGGGATGGGCAGCCTGTCCGGCCAACAAAGTAGACCAGATGCCCCCCGTCGTACTCTCTAGTCTCTGGCCGCTTTTGTATGAGGCCCCAGGCATCTGCTCCTTATTGCAGCTTTGACGCGCTGTCCCCACGCGTAATGCCTCCATTGCCATTTTCCGTTCGTTGATTTTGTCGAATGAACAGGGTATCTACTTTCAGCCTCGTGGTGATTGAGCATAGTGGAGGAGAAGCATGAGCGCTCTGGTGCCTCGCGAACGAATTGAACAGACCATCCTCCTGATCCGTGGTCATAACGTGATGCTGGATCGCGATTTAGCTCAGCTCTACGGCGTGACAGTGGGGAGATTGAACGAAGCCGTCAAAAGAAATGAGGATCGTTTTCCCAGTGATTTCATGTTCCAGTTAACAAAAGCGGAGCTTGAACACTTGAAATCGCAAATTGCGATATCAAGTTCGACGTGGGGTGGCAGAAGGCATGCGCCCTATGTCTTTACCGAACAGGGCGTCGCAATGCTATCCAGTGTATTGCGAAGCAAGCGCGCCATTGAGGTGAACATCGCTGTTATGCGTACCTTTGTTCGCTTGCGTGAGATGATCAGTTCGAACAAAGTCCTTGCCCGACGCCTCACAGATCTGGAAAAGAAGTATGATGGCCAGTTTCGTGTCGTCTTCGAGGCTATTCGCGAATTGATGGCAGAGCCAGCGACAAAATCCCGCCGTATCAGGTTCAAGACATGAGGGAACAGGAGGATGGAAAGGGCAGCCTAGCCCCACCCGTTGTAATGCTCTTTAGGGGAGAAGCAGGATCTGACTCGGAGGCTGTTTTCACAGGTCTTCTGGTTTAAGACCTGTCACCTTGGAGAGGCGGGTCAACATGCGCGGACCGATCTCGTCGCGATCATGAAAAGCGAAGACGACATCGGGCCACCCAGTCCGTTGTAGAATTTTATGAGAACCGGTCGTTCGTTTGATCTGCCAACCGATGCGGAGGAGTCCGGAGAGAACACGAGAAGCTTGGGTCGACGGCCAACGGCTCATGCCGCAATAAACGAGACGTTCAGCAGCTCCTCAGGTACCGCCTCGTCATGTTCAAGACGATCGGCCATTGCACGAAGAGCCAAGGCTTGGACAGCCGCCAGTGCAGCACCCTTCGTCTGTCCATAGGCCATCACGCCAGGGAGTGACGGTACTTCGCCGATCCAGCGACCATCTTCCTCTTGTTCTAACTCGATCTTGAACTGAGTAACCTTTGCCATAGATATCCGCTAAGTCGTTCGACTAGTACTAGGCTAAGCCCCAGTAGGTGGAAAATCAAGTAGCTTTCCGAAGGGGGAAAGAGAGCGGCCAGGTGCCCTTCTTGCTCGCAGATCGTGTGCCACCTACCTGGCCAAAATGCTGCCTTGCCGCCTTTATTGCCCCCAAGGGAGGTCTCTGTACTCGTGCAACGCGTGGCTTATGACGATGAATGAAGAAGTTGAAGAAACTGGGAAGGCCGCATGATCTGCACACCTTCGAAAGAGTGCAGATCGAGAAGATCACGATCGCCTGTGACGATGTACTCAGCGTTGCCAGCCAAGGCGCACGCCAGTACAGCGAGATCATCGGGATCACGCAATTGCGCCGAGACAGCTCCTGGGTCCGTTAGTACCAACGCGGTGTTCTTGATCAAAGCGATCAAGTCATGGATGTCTCGAGACGAAAGGCGATACCGATCTTTCAAATGTGGCCGTGAGATGGCCTCTTTCAGTTCGAGAAGAAGAGGAAGACTGGTCACGAGGTCGAAATGTCCTACCCGCCAGGCGAGTAATACCTTCGCCGGAGTTCCGCGAGGCGTGATTAATCCGCTGATGAGAATATTAGTGTCGAGAACCGCCCTAGGCACTCCGACGCCTACGGCTCCGAGAGGAGGTGCTTCGGACAAGGCTTACGGCTTGAGTGGCGTCCTGATACGCTATCCGAGCCGATTTCGCACGGTTTTTTGCCCACACCCGATCGAGCACGGTGAATCGGCGTTCACGTTTGGCGGTGAGTAGTTGATAACGATCGAAGTCGATCATGGCGACGACAGGTTTCCCGTGCTGCTCCACTATGACCGTATCTTTTTTGCTGGAAACCCGCCCAACCAACTCGGCAAACACAGTTTTGGCACGTTTCTCATTCACCGTCTTAGTCATGTGCAAATTGTAGAGGGTGGCTATGGCGAAGTCAAACAAAGTGGGGGATGCGATGACACCCTCGCTGATCCCTTGCTCCCGCAGCGCGCACGATAGGAGTGTGCTCGCTTGGGACAAGAGCTCGTCTCGGCTCGCCTCGCTGAGTTGGCGAAGCGGGCGTGCTCGGGGTTGGACGGGCGAGAATGTTGCGCACAGATCGTGTGCTGCCTACCTGCTCGAATGGTACTGACACCTGTATCTGCTCTAAGACGATTGCTGTGCCAGGATGTCGAGGGTCTTTTGGTCGGGCTGGCCGTCGAAGTACTTGAGCAGGGCGGCTTTGAAGAGGGTGTTGTCGATGGCGACAGTCAGAAACAAGGTCATGCAGGATCGGAATTTCACATTGTCTGGGTAGGGGAAGATCTCATCAGCGCTGCGCCCGTCTACGTTCAGAACAAGCTGGGTACATTCTCGGAGTCTCTGCCCTAAGACAGGGTGTTGGAGGTAGGCCTTAGCCTCATCGAGCGAGGTGATCGCGAACTGCTGCGCCATTGCGCTATGTCCAAGCCCGACGATCTGCGGAAAGATGAACCAGATCCAGTGACTGGACTTTCTCCCGGCTCGCAGCTCGGCAAGGACGGTGTCATAGACGCGCTCTTGCGCGTCGAGAAAGCGGTGGAGGTTATAAGCAACGGTCATAAACCATCCGCGGCCAAGTACATTTTTCCAGGACGATATCATGCCTGGCAATGTTGGGTTGCAAGACCTGACACTCTTTTACCTGTTGGTACCTTTATCTGGTTCGTCACTCGTTAGGTCCTCCAGAACAAAGTATCATCCGGCTTTTTGATCAGACCATTAAGGAAATCTAGAATTTCATCAGGTTCTTTGTTTTGTCCAGCCATTTCGAGGATGGTTTGAATTCCTTCTGCTGCAACCACACCTATCTGTTCTTTGTCAGCCTTCTCGTTATCCGATTTCGGAATCATCGCTTGGCTGAGTGGTGTGCAGACTAAAGGGGTAATGCTAAAGGTAGGCAGAAGATCTCGTAACTCCTTCACCCTCCTGGAAAACTTGAGAGCTTCCCATTTATATCGAGATCCTTCTTTGTACATTCTATCGCAATGATGTGACTGTCAGATGGTGCAAAGACAATATGGTCAATTTCTTCCTGAATCGATTTTGATTGCAGGGCCTTTACTCGCCCATAGGGTCCGACATTAAATCCGCAAAAATGAAAAAGAAGGCCTATGCCGATTTCGAAGTCCGTTGATTGGTCTCCTCCTTTTCCATGGAGATAGCCGTTTAATACGCTAAGCTCTTGATCGAAATGACTATAGGCAAGGATTCTCGGGTTCTTGAGCAAGACGGCTGGATCACTAACCGTTTGCATATCCAGAGCATTGCCTTTGTATGAGAGAAAAATAACGGCAGAGGAGGCGTTCTCAATGCTTATCTCTTTGTGGACAGTTCCAGCTCCTCCTTCCCAATCGTCTCTGGCTAAATCATGTGCGATTCGGCTTACTGGGGCCCCCCCCAGATAGCGCTATCACTCCCAGTGATACATCCTCTGAGTTTTGACCGCCAATTCCTTCAACATGAACGGTAAGTTTTCCCTTGGAGAATGTTGATTCGATTCCTAAGCGGATTCCCAAGGGGGCAACAACTTCGGTGCGAGCTGATTGAGTTCCTCCATATGCTGGGTGAGGAATTCCAAGAAAATTAATCAGGAGATCGTCTAGCCCGTTGTATGGCGCTTTCAGCGATCTTAACTTCCAGTCAATTTCATCTTGCGCTGGCGCCTGCTCGTGGTTGTACAGCAAATTGTGAAGCGCTGGACCCGAGTGCACCAAGGACAGATATGGGTACTCAGCGTTGAAATAGTTTGTGCCTCTTCGAGCCTATTGGAAGTGGAGACTCAGAGGGGTGATTTTCACATCATTGTTTTCTATCACTCCGAAGTAGATCGTTTCCCCGGATATCGTCACTATGCCAGTTTGGATGTTATCTAGAAGTCCGTCGAGATCCGCTATATCTCTAGTGACATTCAGGGCACAGAGATTCGGCAATAACGGGAGCATTGTCTGGCCGACAGGGTCGGTTGCAGCTTTCTCGGATAAAATGATCCGAGTTCCTATATTGATCCACTTCTCATAGGCGAGAAAGCAAACGGTTCGAATGTCGATGGAGCACCATCTATCATGGTAGTGTCTAATACTTTCTCTAAACTTTTCTATGTCTTTCTCTTTCATCGTGTAGTCTAAAAAAGAAATGGGAATGAGGGTTGGCTAACATTCACTCTTCAGCAGAACGTTGGATACCGTCCTCCAGATTCTAATCAAGTGGCTCAGGTCGGTTGGGATTGTTGGATAGATTGGAATGAGTGCCTCATCTGGGTGATGGATGAAGTAGGGCAAGAAAGATCCAATGGAATCCAGCTGACCCAACGTTTCCTCTGCTTCGTCAAAGTTTAGATCCTTAAGTCTTTCGGAAAAACGATCGCTGATGGCCGAATAGTGCTTGGCCTGATCCGCAGTGAGCACAGCAGGTGGAACGTATAGGGGTATTCTGTGCGCCACGGGATCGCGCCTCTCCTTCACCTCTTTATGCCATGAATCATGCAACACGATCTCGTCCGTCATTTCAGAAAATGCATAGCATTGTTTGCGAAACTTCTTTGAAAAGAGCCCAACATCATTGCAGTGCAACTTGTCTACCAGTTCGACTTGCCTTTCATAGAGTAGACACCAAGCAAAATTGTCGAGTATGCCTAGCACGTGGATATAGATGTTGTTGATGGCTTGGCTGAGCGCAACCTGGTTCTCTTGCGACAATGGCTCTTTGCGCTCCTCGTAGGCAATGGATCTAATTTCCCGATATGCACCGAAGATAAGATTCGCTCGTCTAGCGGCCCCGTAGAGCATAAAGTATTTGGCGTTTTTGTTTGAGAGCTTACCTTCTAGCGATGCAGTTTCAGAAATCAGGTCGCGCACGGGATCGAATACGCAAATGGCATGATGATGCTTAGCTTTCTCTCCTGCATCTTCCAGGACTTGTTTCTTGTCGAGATCCGGATTGTCGAAGTAATAGCCGAATATCCTTTTGTAGTTTTCTAGGTGCGTCTCGTAGTCCAAGTCATCCATCGTTATTTCTGTGGTTTTCCTGAAGTTTGGCCCCTAAAGAAATTCGGGGAGATTGTACGTTTTTTGGTCAGACTGGTCTATGGCGCTGGGCATGTTCGTCAAGCCCTCTCCCCACTCTTTTTCTTAGCACTGTGAGGGGCGGTCTCACGGTTTTCAATGTGCTCGCGTCCAACGAGGGGAGTCTTCGACCGCACGTTACGCGGGCAGAAGGACGGTCAGTTTTGGAAGTTTTCCCTCAGCTATATTGATCCCACGTATCGCACTGTTTGATGGACCAGAACACCGCTTTCTTGAGCCTCTTCAGCGTCACGTTGTCAGGATCTCGAATCGCCTGGAGCTTTTTGTCCAGGTCATAGAGCGGTTGGATCGATCGTTTGTCCGGGACCTTGCCGAGCGCCCACGCGATCTCCGTCAAGACCGTCCAGTCGGTCTTGGAGCTTGGGAGCTTGGTCAGCAACGGTGGGTCAACGGATGTCTCACCATTAATTCATGATGAATCATCTTGTGCAGACCCTGGTTACAACTTGACTTAGTCATATTGTTAGTCTAGTATGTAGGCATGATTCGTATCAATGTTCATGAAGCCAAGACGCACCTCTCCTATTATTTGACGAAGCTTAAAAAAAGGGGAGAAACGATCATTTTGTGCAATCGCAATCAACCCATCGCTGAAATACGCCCATTGCCATCACCCCTGACCGGAAAGCGTCCCATCGGATTGGCTAAAGGGCAGTTTTCTGTGCCTCCAGCATTTTTTGAACCTCTTCCTAACGACGTCCTTGATGCCTTTTCCGGCAAGGCGACATGAAGCTTCTCCTGGATACCTGCACCTTTTTGTGGCTGATTACGGACGATCCAGCGCTTTCGAGCAAGGCGCGGGATCTTTTCACCGACCCTCTCAATGAGGCCTACCTCAGTACGGTTTCCGTGTGGGAAGTCGAGGTAAAGTTCGGTCTTGGCAAGCTCCCACTTCCGCAAGCCCCCGAACGCTTTATCCCCGAGCAACGTGAACGACATGGGATTGCCACATTGCCGTTGGAGGAACAGGCAGTATTCTATCTTTCTCGCTTGCCGTCACTTCATCGAGACCCGTTCGATCGTATGTTGATCTGCCAAGCCATTCATCATGAACTCACCCTGCTCACGCCTGATCCGTTGATCACGCAATATGCCGTGAAGACCGCCTGGTAGGCTGGTCTTACACCCGCCCATGTCATAGCCCTGAGCCTATAGGGCTATAGTGGAAACGATTCCAGGGAAACGGAAGATGGAGGCAAGGTTCAATGGATAATGACCGCTCTCAACTATACTGATCCCACGTATCGCATTGCTTGATCGCCCAGAACACAGCTTCTTTGAGCTTCTTGAGCGTGACGTTGTCGGGATCGCGGATGGCCTGCAGCTTCTTGTCCAGATCGTAGAGCGGTTGGATCGATCGTTTGTCAGGAATCTTGCCAAGGGCCCAGGCGACTTCCGTCAAGACGGCCCAATCCGTCTTTGAATCTTGAAGTTTAGCCAATAACGGAAGTACTACGGACGCATCTCCTGCAATTCCACCGATCTGCCCGAGTCCTTTGGCCGCTGCTGCCTGGATTTCAGGTTGAGGTGATGAATTCATCAAGTCGACGAGGAGGGGAATGCCATCCTTCCCGAGGTTGCCCATGGCGACGAGCGCCTGTTTCGAGAGATCTCGGTCCTTGAGAGCGTCTTTCAGTTTTGGGAGCGCTTCGTCTGCCTGCATGTCTCCCAGGAGGGACATGATCTTGATCTTTCGAGCCTGGCTGGTATCGGGCGAATCCAGAATCTTGAGGAGGCGATCGACGTGGCCCCATTCTGCAGCCAAGAGGAGGGGGAATTCATACTTTTCCAGCGCCTTCTGTAGCTGGGTCATCGCGTAAACGCCCGCATCGCCTGCCTGTGCCGCTTGTGCGGCGGCGACGGCATCTTCAAACTCCGTCCGCACTTCTTTCTGCCATTTGATTTTCATTCCACCGAGCACGTAGGTGAGTTGGCACGCGGGGCCTTTCCAAAGACGGGCAGGCGCGTCCGGAAGGTCTGCGTCTCCGCCGGTCGCTGTCGTGCCTTCCCAGGTCTTCCGTTGCTCACATTTGACTCGAAAGACGACATCGTGGGGCGTGGCAGGATCTCGAACGGTCGCGTATCCGACTTCGCCGAGACGCTGTGCCACGGCGTCAGCCAAGGCAGTACCCTGGGCCTCGCCTTGATCAGTGAGGGCGAGGACGTGGACCAAAATGGTCTGAATGTGCTCCAGCTGAGTTCGCTGTTCCGGCGTGAAGTATTCGCGGTAGGCTAGCGCGAGATTGTGACATAGGCTTAGAGCGAGACAGAGCCCAAGTCCAGGTAAGACGAATCGAATTCGCATGGCTCACCTCCCCCGCACTGTATCGAATCACCGGATAGGTGTAGCATCCTGCGGTACCAAGCGCTGATGTGGCGCTCAAATTTCAGTATACACTGACAAGCGCACACCAGAATTCCAAGAACAATCAATCATGACATCGTATTGACAGTTTGCAGGTCCCAATGCTAATTTCCGCAGCTCTACTTCGTGACTCACACGAAACTTTCACGTCTGTCCAAACAACAAGAGTGAGTCTAGAACGGTGATAAAGACAACAGTTGCGCGACGTTACGCACAGGCACTTTTCGAGCTTCTCGATCAATCCACCATTGAAGTGACAAGGGGGACTCTCGACAGCCTAAGTCAGGCCATGAGGGAGTCAGACGAACTGCGTCACGTGGTAGCTTCGCCGGCGTTCGGCGCAGAGGAAAAAATCGCGGTACTGACGGCGCTTGCCGACAAGCTCGGCTGCCCGCCAGTCGGCAGGGCATTTCTCGGCCAATTGGTGAAGAAGAGCCGAGTCGGATTTCTGCCTGAAATCGCCACTGCGTTCGGCAAGCTCGTTGACCAAGCCAAGGGGACTCAACCGGTCACGGTTTCCTCTGCAGCCCCCCTTCCAGGAACGGAACAAGATCGTATCAAGATGCGTCTCCGCGAAACGCTAAAGCGCGAGGTGGATGTGACGTTTCAGACCGACGCGAGTCATCTCGCCGGCTTGCAGATCTCGATCGGCAGCACGGTGGTCGACAGTACGGTCCGAGGCCGCTTGCGCGATTTGCAAGTCGCGTTGACGCGAGAATAAGGAGCTGTCATGCAGATTAGGGCGGAAGAAATCAGTGCCATCATCAAAGAAAAAATCAAGGGCTTCGACAAGCAGGTCGATGTTAAAGAAACAGGTTCCGTCATCCAGGTCGGGGACGGGATTGCCAAGGTGTACGGTCTGGATGGCGCCATGGCCGGTGAGATGCTCGAATTTCCCGGAGGCCTCTACGGCATCGCGCTGAACCTTGAAGAAGACAACGTCGGCGCGGTGTTGATGGGTGACGACGTAGGAATCAAAGAAGGGGATCCGGTCAAGCGGACCGGTCGCATTGCGGAAATCCCGGTGGGAGAAGCGTTGGTCGGCCGCGTCGTGAACGCCATCGGTCAACCGATCGATGGGAAGGGCCCGATCAAGTCTCCCCATTCCTCCCGTATCGAAGTCGTCGCGCCTGGTGTGAATACTCGCCAATCTGTTCGCGAACCGTTACAGACGGGGATCAAGGCCATCGATGCCATGATTCCGATCGGTCGTGGTCAACGCGAGTTGATCATCGGCGACCGTCAGACCGGCAAAACCGCCATTGCGGTTGATACCATCATCAACCAAAAGGGCCTTGGCGTGTTCTGTATTTACGTGGCGGTCGGTCAAAAACGCTCGACGGTCGCTCGCGTCGTCAAGACACTCGAAGAAAACCATGCCATGGAATACAGCATGGTGGTATCCGCCAGCGCCAGCGACCCGGCGCCGATGCAGTTCCTGGCCCCCTTTTCGGGAGCCGCAATCGGTGAGTATTTCCGCGACAACGGCAAGCATGCCCTGATCGTCTACGACGATTTGTCCAAGCACGCGGTGGCCTATCGTCAGCTCTCACTCTTGCTCCGCCGTCCTCCCGGACGCGAGGCCTATCCGGGCGACGTATTCTATTTGCACTCCCGTCTGCTCGAACGCGCCGCCAAACTGAGCGATAAACTGGGCGGAGGCAGCCTGACCGCGCTTCCGATCATCGAGACGCAAGCCGGTGACGTGTCGGCCTATATCCCGACAAACGTCATTTCGATCACCGACGGTCAAATCTATCTCGGAAGCGACCTCTTCTATTCCGGGATTCGCCCGGCCATTAACGTGGGCCTGTCGGTCTCACGTGTCGGCGGGTCGGCCCAGATTAAGACCATGAAGCAGGTGGCTGGTACGCTCCGGCTCGATCTCGCTCAGTATCGCGAGATGGCGGCCTTTTCCCAGTTCGGCAGCGAACTGGACAAGGCCACTCAGATGCAGCTGGCACGCGGTGTTCGTATGGTCGAATTGCTCAAACAGGGCCAATACAAGCCGATGCCGGTGGCGGATCAGGTGCTGTCGATCTATGCCGGTGTGAATGGGTTTCTGGACGATGTTCCGGTCGACAAAGTGCAGCAGTTCGAGGCGGACTTCCTGCATCATGTTCAACAAAACTATCCCGACCTCAAGAAAGAGGTGGCCAGTATCGGCAAGATCGACGACAAGGTCGGCGGCCGCTTGAAAGACATTCTCTCGACCTTCAAACAAAAGATGGGGTACGGGGCGAAAGCGTAAGCACAGGACTGAGTATCGAGGAGTTAGGACTGAGACAGACGGCAGGGAGCCGGATTAGCAATCTCAGTCCTCAGCACTCAGTCCACAGCCCTGATGGAATACAATGCCAAGTCTTCAATCACTACGCCGTAAGATTGCGGCGTTCAAAAATACGCAAAAAATTACCAAAGCCATGAAGATGGTCGCCGCGGCAAAGCTGAAGCGGTCTCAGGACCGCATTCTGGCTGCTCGTCCCTATGCGCATAAGATGCGTGGGGTGTTGAGCAACCTGAGTCAGCGTGTGAATCGTTCCTCTCATCCCCTGTTGCAGAAGCGCGAGGGTAAAAAAGTCGAAGTGCTCGTCGTCACAAGCGACCGAGGATTATGCGGCGGCTTTAACGGCAACATTGTCCGCAAGAGCTCGGAGTTCGTTCGGCAATGTGAGGCACGCGGTCTACAGGTCAACTTGAGCCTTGTCGGGCGTAAAGGCCGAGACTATTTTCGCCGCCGGGCTTGGCCCATTCGACAAGAATGGACCGGGATTTTCGATAAACTCAGTTTCGAACATGCTCTTGATATCGGAGCCGATCTTACGGATAACTTCGTGAAAGGCACGTTCGACGAATTGTATGTCGTCTACAACGAGTTCAAGTCGGCCATTCAACAGCGGGTGATCGTTGAAAAACTGTTTCCGGTCGATGCTCAAGAGGAATTCGGTTCAGCGCCACACGAAGGGATGAGCGGAGGGGGATACCTCTACGAACCGGATGAAGCCGCACTGTTGAGTGCGCTGATACCGAAACATTTCCAAGTGCAGACCTATAGAATATTGCTGGAGTCCGCTGCCGCCGAGCACGGTGCCCGCATGGCTGCCATGGATGGAGCGACGCGGAATGCCGGCCAACTCATCAAGAAAGTGACGTTGTACTACAACAAAACCAGACAAGCAGCGATTACAAAAGAACTGATGGATATCGTCGGTGGCGCCGAAGCGCTGAAATAACCGACTCCGTTTCGTCGAAAGGAGTATCCCGTGGCAACAGGTACAGTCATCCAGGTCATCGGACCGGTCGTGGACGTCGAGTTCCCTCCCGGCCAACTGCCGAACATCTATAACGCGCTCAAAGTCACGCAGGAAGAGAATAAGGCGGCAGGGACCCCCGCCATTCGGATCACCCTTGAAGTGGCGTCGCACTTGGGGGAAAACCGAGTCCGCAGCATCGCGATGTCGACGACCGATGGTCTCACACGCGGGATGGACGTTCAAGATTCCGGAGCGCCCATTTCCGTGCCTGTTGGCCGTGAAACGCTCGGTCGCCTCATCAACGTGCTCGGCGAGCCGGTCGATGAACGGGGACCGATCAAGGCGAAGAAGACGTATCCGATTCATAGGCCGGCCCCAAAACTTGAAGATCAAGAAACCAAGACCGAGGTCCTTGAAACCGGCATCAAGGTGGTGGACTTGCTCGAGCCCTACAGCAAGGGAGGGAAAGTCGGACTCTTCGGCGGCGCCGGTGTCGGCAAGACCGTCATCATCATGGAGCTGATCAATAACATCGCCTTGCATCACGGAGGTTTCTCTGTGTTTGCCGGTGTCGGTGAGCGGACTCGTGAGGGCAACGATCTCTGGCATGAAATGCAAGAGTCGAAAGTCATCGATCCGGACGATTTTTCTAAGTCGAAGGCGGCATTAGTCTATGGTCAGATGAATGAGCCACCTGGAGCTCGGCTTCGAGTGGCCTTGACCGGATTGGCTGTCGCCGAATTCTTTCGAGATGAAGAGAATCAGGACGTGCTGCTGTTCGTGGACAATATTTTCCGATTTACCCAGGCCGGTTCAGAGGTATCCGCGTTGCTGGGCCGGATGCCGTCAGCTGTCGGATACCAACCGAACCTTTCGACCGAGATGGGTGCCTTACAAGAGCGTATTACCTCGACCAAACGTGGTTCGATCACGTCCGTACAAGCGATTTATGTGCCCGCCGACGACCTGACAGATCCGGCTCCAGCCACGGCCTTCGCGCACTTGGACGCGACGACCGTGTTGTCCCGCTCGCTTGCTGAGCTTGGCATTTATCCGGCGGTCGATCCGCTGGACTCGACATCGCGTATTTTGGACCCGCAGATTATCGGGGATGAGCACTACAAGATCGCCCGTGGCGTCCAGTCCGTCCTTCAGCGCTATAAAGATCTTCAAGATATTATCGCCATTCTCGGTATGGACGAGTTGTCAGAAGATGACAAGATGGTCGTCGCCCGCGCCAGAAAGATCCAGCGCTTTCTGTCGCAGCCTTTCCATGTGGCGGAAGCCTTCACCGGTGCCCCAGGGAAGTACGTGAAGCTCAAGGACACGGTCCGCAGCTTCAAAGAGATCCTCGATGGAAAATACGACCACTTGCCGGAGCAGGCCTTCTACATGGTCGGCCCGATCGAAGAGGCGGTGGCCAAGGCTGAAAAAATGGGCGTGAAAGTATAGGGAGGCGGATGAACCGAGCATCCTCCTTGCTCGCGCAACGCGCGGTCTCGGAAGACCCTCGTGGCATGCGCGCAGTGGAGGACGCCTCGCTTCCCCGCCTGTAGTGGGGAAGAGGTAAGAAAAGAGGAAGGAATGCCAGGGACAATTCTATTAGAAGTTGTGACGCCGGAAAAACTGCTGCTGAGCCAACAGGTCGATGAGGTCATCGCGCCAGGGTCAGAAGGAGAGTTTGGCGTGCTTCCTGGCCATTGCCATTTTCTCTCGACGCTTCGCATCGGCGAACTCCGCTACCGTATCGGCGACCAGACTAATTCCATGGCCGTGCTCTGGGGGTTTGCCGAAGTCACGCCGACCAAAGTCACCGTCATGGCGGAGATCGCGGAAAAGGCCGAAGACATTGATGTCGAGCGAGCGACGACTAAGGTGGCCGATGCAGAACGTCGCCTCCAAGCTGGAGGCTTGCCGTCAGAAGTGAAAGAAGCCCAGATCAGTCTTGAAAAGGCTCGCCTACGCAAAAAAATCGCCGAGCGGGCGAGAAAAACCAGTCACGCTTAAGCCGGATTCGAATTCCTGTTAAATCTTCTTTCAGGCTCGTGACGTCCCCGCGCCAAATCGTACGCGTTATCCCGTGTTTTCTCCCCCGTTGATCGTCAGGATGAAACCCACCCCACAGGTCAGGAGTGCGGATTGTCGAGTTGCCCGTCTCCCAGAAGGTCGAGGTTTCTTCAGTGGTCCCCTCTGCTTCGGCGCCGCCGGTTGACTACTGTCCCAACTGAATACTGATCACGATTGCGCCCATCACATCGTTCAGCTTGAAGTCACGCTTTGGGCTATCGGGATGGGCATTATGGCATCCGAGGCAGGCTTGGGTTACTGCCAAATCGGGATACACCGCTTCAAAATAGCGTGTGTTTCCGACCCTTGTGACACCAGTGTAAGGTCGGTCGGGTTGGGTCAGAATGGTGCCGAGTCCAATACTTTGGAGAGGGCTCGACGCGACATTACGCTTGTTGATCGGCCACAAGCTGATTAGCCGGTACTGTATTCCTAAGCCTTTCTTACCGACATGCCGTCCGGATTCAATCAGGAATTGGGCTGGGAGGGGCAATGTACTCTGTTCCGTCCAGTTTTCCGAGGCAACCACGATCCCTTTCGTTTGCATGCGTTCTACGACATGCCTTGTGTACACATCTCGGTCAGCTTCGATAACGGCATGGATATAGTCGGCGACCGTGTCCATCGGCAGGCTGATCGAGGTAGTTTCAGGTAAGGTACGGCCCGGCCACAGGACAGCCGCCCCTCCGATTACAAATCCCATCACTGCTCCGCACAGCAATTTTTTGGAGGACGTCATAGATACCTCCCGGTTGTGCGCGCGGATGGGCCGCGTGATCGGGTGACACCTCGCGCGCAGATTGATTGAACATGGTCCATGAAAATGGGTGGTCGATGATCTGGTCCGACGGGTCAAAATAATTGAAGATTCAGCCTGAGAGATATTGATAGAAAATGAGAAGACCCAAAAGGGATTGCGCCGATCGATCAGGATACAAGCACGATTGGATGCTTTCTGGAGGGAGAACCACTTCTGGGAAGGCACCGAAGGCATGGCCTCAGTCTCCTTACCCCTATGAGACAGTACGGCTGTGAGATCATACGATGCCTCATCATACTCTTCGGTTACAGGCTGTTCAACGATCAGGCAGCTGATCGCGTTCCATTCTATTTCATCGAGCTTTCAAATTCCTTGAGCGTATCTCGATCCCCTACACATGCCAATGGGCGATTGCATTTGACCAGCGCGCTTTAGTAGCGTACTCGCCCATGATTACGGAATTCGTCGTCACTTCTGGCGAACAACCTAAACGATTAGACGTCTTCCTCGTGAATCGAGAACGGGACATCTCCCGGTCGGCTCTCCAGCGCTTGATCGAGATGGGTCGCATCAGGCTCAACGACCAGGTTGTGAGGGCAAGCCAGAAGATCAAGCCTGGGGATAGAATCACGATGGACGTGCCGAAACCGGAACCGCTTTCAATAAGGGGCGAGGCCATTGCCCTCGATGTTCTCTTCGAAGATGAATCGCTTCTTGTCTTGAATAAACCGTCCGGCATTGTGGCCCACCCCGCTCCAGGAAACTGGACGGGCACGCTCGTCAACGCGTTGCTGCATCACTTTCAGACTTCCGGCGGAACCATTTCAACCATCGGAGGAAAGGAGCGACCTGGCCTTGTTCATCGACTCGACAAAGAAACCTCCGGCATCATGGTGATTACCAAAACTGATTTGGCGCATCGCGCCCTCGCAGCACAATTCAAACTGCATACCATCACGCGAATTTATGAGGCGCTGGTCTGGGGAGTTCCCAAGAAAGGTCGAGGACTGATCGAATTAGCGATTGGTCGGGATATCAAAGACCGGAAAAAGTTTTCGGCGAGAACAAGCAGTCCGAAACAATCTGCGACGGAGTATGTGGTGACTCGGCGTTATGGAAAAGTGGCGGCTCATGTGTTGCTGTACCCACGAACGGGCCGCACTCACCAGCTGCGGGTTCATCTCACTTCACTCGGACATCCCATTCTGGGTGACCGTACCTATGGTGGGCAACGGGTTTGTGCGATCGACGAGATCACGATTCCTCGTGTGATGCTGCATGCCAGAACCCTTGGCTTCCTGCATCCAAGGACGGGAATGATGGAGCAGTTTACGAGATCGGTGCCGACGGATATGGAGACGGTGATGTCCGAGCTTGAACGGGAAACCGTCCCAGGAGAAAATAGGTCCAAGAAGTAACTCTCACCTTCACCTTCCGAAAACGTATGTTGACCGCCGAGGTTCTTGATGCCATAGGAGGTTTGACGTCGCATATCAAAATCTATGCGGCCCATCTTCCGTCTGTTGTGCATTTGAATGCGGTGCCATTGGGGGTGAAACCATCCATCGAGGCGATCGATAGCTATGAAACCATCGTCTCTCGTACGCGCAGCCAGAGCGCCGGGACTCCGTACAAGGGGCTGAATGAATCCTTGGTGTCATCGCTCGAAGCATTCGAAATCGGGAACCTCCTCGGCGCGGTTCAGCCGCTGCTCACGGTCTTGGATCATCTCGAGCGGATGCAATCCGAGAAAGAAATCGAAGTCAGACGACTCGATGAACAACGACTCAAAGAGTACCGTGCCTCGTTGCGCAAGGTTCTTCCGGGAAATCAGCCTGAATTAGATGGGGCGGGAGGTCGGATATCCTGAGGTCTCAGGGGTTCAAGCAGACGAACCCACACGACTGCAATGGTTGGTGTCGCAAATGATCAAAAAACGGTAGATACAATGAACGGCTGCGGTCAGTGTCCCATCTTGGGGCCTAACGCGTTTGCTCCAGCGGTGACGAGTTTGAACCGCGACACAGTACCACAGTGCGGACATTTTGCCCGAACGGTCTCAGAGTCGAGCACCTCGTACTCATCAGCTTTCAACCACATGAGTTGAAAGCATTTTGGGCAGCTACGGACTTGCGTTGACATGAGTTTCCTCGTACACTCCAAATGAATTCGAGGGATACTCTAGTATAAGATGCCTCCAACCCTCAAGTCCGCGGTTACCTATTCCAATCAGGGACCACCCAAAGCCTCCCAGCTGCTGCACTTATTCCATCAGGCGCCCTGGGCCAAGGATCGCTCTCTCCATGATGCAACGGAAATGCTCCAGCATACCGATCTGACTCTTTGCGCATGGGATGGAGAGAGGCTCATCGGGTTCGGCCGTGTCCTCACGGACTTCATCTACCGCGCAACAATCTGGGATGTCATCGTGGATCACGCGTATCAGGGCAAGGGGATTGGAAGAGAAATTGTCCAGCGGATTCTCAACCACCCACGTCTGAATCGGGTTGAGCTCGTTTGGCTTTGTACTCGGCGGCCAGGTTTTTATGAAAAACTTGGGTTTAGCTCGAAGGAACAGACCGGAATGGTGTGGAGACGGAGCCAAAAAAGCTGCGAGGAGTAGGAGTAGAATTCAAGCCAGTCCCCACCAATCCGAGAGGTATTAGAAAGACATCTTTCCCCCGAACAGAAAGGCGAATGAGGACGCATTCCAGTCGTCATTCCGACCGCCGGTACCGGTGGTATGCCCATCATTTCGTTTATAGGCCCATTCTGCGTTGAGTGCGAACCGCTCGTTGAGCTTATAATCGGCTCCCCAGCCTAACCGCCATGCGAAGGTATTGCTCGGACTGATACGGATTCCGGTATCCTCGCCAAAGCTATTGATATTCACGCCAAAACTCATATTTACATACGGGATGATTCGGCCTAATTTTGCAGGGCGCAACTCCATCGTTGGAAGAACCGAAACTGTATCTTGATGTCCGAGATCCCGATCCGGCCGTTCCAGGCTGACGCCATGCCTTTCCCACTCAAGCATCAATCCGACCAAAAACCAGGAATTGACACTATACAGTCCTTGAAAATTGACAAGTGGTCCGACTGATGTAGAGGTATTGTCAGAAAGCTGCTGAGTGAGCGGAGTGAATCCTACACGAACTCCGAGTATCCATTTCCCCGGCTCTGTCCCGCCAAATTCTTCCGCCCAGGCGGTGTGTAAAAACGGAGACACGGTTGCAATAAGAGCGAACGCCATTCCGGTCAATCTACCGCGGAACGTGTGTTTTCGCATGGACTCCTCCTCTCGCAGTATGGTACAGCCATTCACTATTTGTTCGGTATGTCTGAATATCTGTATCTATAGCAGCGAAGCATGTGCAGTGTATACTGCCTCACGAACTAAATGAAATTCCAGCTGTAATCATCCCAGCGCTGAAAGTGAGCATGAGCGCTCGATGCCTTGCAATCGCAAAATGGCTAGTCTACATTACATTCGGCTAGGTAATCGTACTATGACGAGGAGGACACAATGGGCATCATCGCTAGATGGGTTTTGTTCAGTATGGTTTTGACTGCTGGAAACTTCGGCTTTCTTGACCTAGAAACAGCCACGGCAGCTGAATGGATTCACGAAGGGATGGCCGAAGAAGGAAGGATCACCGCGGGGTTCCGTGTAGGTCCAAACTTTGCCACTCAAGATTCCGGCGTGTCGACGGTTGGGCCCTTGATAAATTTTCAGGGCATGTACGATCTCAATAAATGGTTTCGAGTCGGCATGATCCTGGAATGGCAACGGCACGGGGTTGATGTGGGAAGTGGTGGGGTCAATACTGTTTCTATCCTGCCGGTGAATCTGGAGTATCGTCCAGGCCATTTTGGCCCACTCGTTCCATACCTCACGACCGGGATCGGGGTAAACGTGAACACGCATGATGTTTCAGATTCGTTTGCTTGGCGTATCGGCGGAGGAATCGACTATGCATTGAGCAACTTAGTATCTACCGCACCAAAAGGCCTCATGTTGAATATGGAAACAGCCTGGAAACGAAATCATCCTTCCGGTGATTTATCAACGATCGGCCTGCTCTTCGGGGTACGCCATACATTTTAATCAGAAACAAGTGATGGCCTATGGGATGTGAGGCGATTGTGGTGTGGCACTGCACTATCTCAATGCGGCTTGAGAGGTTTGTCGTGTTGGTGGTGAAGCGAGCAAGGGAGCAAGGTTGTTAATGAGCGTGAGGCGCTGCTGCCCGCGTCACGCGCTTTGGTGAAAAGAAGAGGGAAATGAAAAACATTGCGGTAGCCAATAGAACAATCGCAGGTCCAGAGGGGACGTCCCAAACAGCGGAAATGAGGACGCCTGCCACGGAGGTTGAGATACCGATGATTGCTGAGTAGAGGGTCAGTGTCCTAAGGCTATGAGTCATCTGATAAGCGGTCGAAGCTGGAATCAGAATCATGGCGAACACCAGAATTGCCCCAACGGTCTTTAATGACACCACCACCGTCAAGGCGACCAGGGTCAGGAGAAGAAAAAAGATTTGTCGTGCGGGAACACCGGAAGCTTCGGCCATCTCCTGATCGAACGCAATGAAATAGAGTTCCTTAGAGAAGACGAGTATAAACCCGAGTACCAGGACGCTGAGGGCCCCAATGATGCGTAGCTCTTCCGGAGTGACTGAGAGCACACTGCCAAACAAGTACCCGTACACTTCAGCATTGTAGGTTTTCATCAACCCGATGAAGAGAATTGCCAGCGCCATCGTCGTGGTATAGAGAATTCCGATCGAGACATCCAGCTTCATTCGGCCTTTCTCTTCAACCCACCCCGTAATCCAAACCGTCGCCAAGCCGAACACAATGGCCAGCAACAATGGCGGCCATCCCATCAAATAGCCGAGTGCCACACCTGCAAAGGCGGCATGCGATGTCCCGGCGCCGACGAAGGCCAGTCCTCGTAACACGACAAACACCCCAATGACCGAGCAAAGACCGCCTACCATCGCGGCGGCAAGGAGGGAGCGTTGCATGAAGTCGTAGGCGAAAAGATCAAGCATGGGTTGGAATCAATTTCTAATGGTGATGGTGGTAATCCTCAACGATGACGAGATCGTTCTCCGTAATAACCAGTTCTTTGCCATACACCTGGTGCAGGATCTCCGGTTTGAGCACTTCCGCAGGCGGGGCCGCGGCGAAGAGTCTAGTTTTGAGAAGTACCAAACGATCTACTTTGGAGCGGATCATATTGATGTCGTGAGTAATTAAAAGGACCGTTAATTTGAGCTGGTGGTGTAGGTGCTGGACCAATTCAATGACGCTGTGTTGGGTCGTGATATCGAGTCCAGTCGTTGGCTCATCCAGTATCAGGACTTTGGGGTGCTGTGCGAGGGCTCTCGCAATAAACACGCGCTGTTGTTGACCGCCGGATAGCAGTCCCAATGCATCATCCTTATGTGCCTCCATTCCCACTTGAGCCAGAGCTTCCAATGCGATGGCATGATCCGTCCGGCCTGGCCGCTTGAATAAGCCTAGGGCTCCGTAGCGTCCCATCATTACCGTCTCAAGGACCGTCACCGGGAAGTTCCGGTCGACGACCCCTTTTTGCGGGAGGTAGCCGATCTTGGCGCGATGGTAACAGCGGAGCTTGTCGCAAGCACAGTCGAAGATATGAAGATGCCCCTGAACAGGAGCGAGCAGCCCTAAGACCGCTCGACAGAGTGTGGTCTTGCCTGATCCGTTCGGCCCGATCACCCCCACGAATTCGCCTTCATAAATAGTCAGCGAGATATCACTCAGGGCAATGAGGCCAGGAAATCCGAATGAGGCATGATCAAAGCGAATGATCGGCTCTCGAGGATCAGACACGCGTGTAAGGCTCCTCCCACGTTACCATGACTTAGTCTGAAGGGCTGTTAAGGGGCTTCCAATGCGTCGGCCAATTGGAGCACATTATAGCGAAGCATGTCGAGGTAGGTCTCAGTTCCCGGCAGACCGCCCGGCATCGTCGTCAGGATCACTACACGGGCTTTCGTTTCTCTCGAGAGGAGTTCAGGGAGTCGCTGGCTGAGCTGAATTTCCGAGGCAATCACCTTGATCTGTTCTTTTCTAATCCTTCCTATGAGAGATTGGAGGTGAAGGGCTGAGGGTTCCGTACTGGCTTGCACATGAATGGTGCCGACAATGTGCAGATCGAATCGTTTTGCCAAATACGGCCAAGCTGAGTGGTGCGCAATAAACCGACGATCGGCCAGGATCTGCGTCCGAGCGGAGAGTTCCTTTTGCAACTGTGCCAATCGTTCATGGTAGGCCGCCTGATTGGCCCTGAATTCGGCTTCGTGACTGGGATCGATCTCGATCAGGGCGTCGGTAATGTGCCGAAGCATGATCCAGGCATTTGCCGGGTCCAGCCAAATGTGTGGGTTTCCGTCCCGATGAATCCCAATTCCTTCCGCATGTGTATCTGCATGCGCATCAGTATCGTCTTGGATCAGTTCCACCCCACGAGATATGGTGACCACACGTAGTGTCTGACTCCCCGCATTCCTCACCAAGGAAGACACCCAGACCTCGAGTCCGAGGCCAATCTCAAACAGCAACCGAGCCTTCCGAACAGCAATCAGATCAGAGGGTTTCGGCGAATAAGTGTGTTCATTCTCATAGCCACTCAACAGGGAGGTGACTCTCACGTAAGGGCCACCGACTTGCTCGGTTAAATCCTTCAGGATCGGGATCGTGACGACAATCGGGATCGGATCACGGGCCTCGGTCCTGGCATCACATAACGGAAGTAAGACGGTGAGAGTGCCGACAAAGGCTGAGACACCGAATTGCCGCAGGTAATGGACGAAAAACATCGGCGGGGACCGTACCATCCAAGTCATGCGGTGTCAACGACGTCTCCAGTTGAAATACTGCTCATAGGCCCTGTCCATTCGACTCCTTGACCCCTGGCGCCAGTTCCATTAGCGTAGCACACCCTCTGATCTATCTGACGTCATCATGAGGTGCGAAAGGATTCAACACATGAAAGTTGTGGGGTTAATGTCGGGGACGTCGGCAGACGGAGTCGATGCCGCGCTCGTCTCGATCGAGCGCCGGAAAGCCGGCATTCACGTGGAGATGGTGGCGTTTCATTCACTTCCCTATCCACGATCACTCCAACAACGAATTCTCTCTGCCTCGATTGCGGGTACCGTGTCGGATATTTGTCACCTGAATGCGCTCCTTGGAGAATGGTTTGCCGACGCGGCATCAAGTGTTATCCGGTCGGCTGAATTGACCCCAACGGACATCGACCTAATCGGTTCGCATGGCCAGACCGTGCACCATCTTCCAGCCGGCATCAAAGATACGGGGGTCGGCTCCATACGCTCCACCCTTCAAATTGCAGAACCTGCAGTGATTGCGGAGCGTACGGGAATCACGACGGTCGCAAACTTCCGCCCACGCGACATCGCCGCTGGTGGTCAAGGCGCTCCGCTGACGCCAGGGGTCCATGCCTTGCTGTTTCGCCATCTTCGGCGGTCTCGTCTCATCGTGAATCTTGGGGGTATCAGTAACGTCACGTATCTACCACGAGGGTCGGGGACGGCTGGCATCGCCGCATTCGACACCGGTCCGGCGAATATGGTTCTGGATGGCATCATGTTTCGGAAGACCAATGGACGCTCCACCATGGATCGTGAAGGGCGTCTGGCTTTACGAGGCAAGATCGACTCGAGGCTATTGGCCAAACTTCTCGCGCACCCGTATCTCTCTCAGCCGCCTCCAAAATCAACAGGGCGCGAGGCATTTGGGGGAAAGATGCTCGACGAATTGCTCAGCTGGCAACAGACCCGCGTGCTATCGATCGAAGATCTTCTCGCCACCTGTAGCCGCTGGACTGCCGAGGCCGTGGGCACGGCCAGGCGGTGGATCAGAGGCGGGATAGACGAAGTCATCGTGGGTGGGGGGGGAGTCAGAAACCGCGCAATCATGGGACAGTTGACGGCACTGTTCGATCCTATTCCTGTCACGACATTTGAATCACATGGATGGGATAGCAAAGCGCTTGAGTCGGTGGCTTTTGCCGTCTTGGCATATCAGACCGTGATGGAAGAAAGTGGAAATGTGCCTTCAGTGACGGGCGCCGCATTCCCGAGGCTGTTGGGGTGCATTGTTCCAAGCGGACCACGGTGGTTTGAGCGACTGCGCTCGAGCAAGAGGAAAACGTAACAAGCCATGAAAATCGTTCTGCTCGGGATCGTAGTTGCCGCAGCCGTCTTCGGCATTCGGTGGATAAGGAGGAAACTGCGCCGAAGAAAGATGCGCACATCGCCTTTCGTGATTCCTCCTGGTGCCGTCATTAGTGCGGCTCCATTGCTCGGGGAAGATGAAATCGCGCTGTATAACTTGCTTCAATTGGTCGTCCAAGAGCGATACCTCATCCTTGCTCAAGTGCCTTTGTGGTCTTTTGTAGCGGTCGATGCCGATGCACGTGCGCGGTCGGGTATCCTGCGCCATATCGCGCTGAAACGAGTCGATTTTGTTCTGATTCACCCTGGATCACGCCGCGTCGAGTACGTTGTGCAAATTGCACATGAGTCTCCACGACATGACGAAACAGAGGGCCAGCGTATTATTGAATCGGTGCTTGATGCAGCAGGCATCAAGCTCATGAAGTTACAGTCGAAAAAGAATTACTCACTGCCGGATCTTACGGCTCGATTGGAATTAGCCACGGACGAGTAACGAGAAAGCGGTTTCTGTCTTGCCCGCCCCGTCCCTACTGTGATGAGGTGCCCGTCTCGTCGGTGCTCGCGGCTGCTTCGAGAGCTTTGCGGGCGACTTCGGCCTCCGAACTATCCGGGTATTGATCCACAACTCGATCAAACATCAGCCGCGCCTTTTCGGGGTCGCGTAATCTGACGTAGGTCTGACCGAGTTTCAGCGTAGAAGCTGCGACCTTTGGGCTGAGCGGGTAATTTGACACCACATCGTAGAACGACTTTAACGCTTCTCGGTATCGTCCCATGCGATACTGACATTCCCCGATCCAATATTGCGCATTGGCCGCCAGTGCGGACTGGCTGTGTAGCTCAATAAACAGTTGAAAACCCGCCATTGCCGCTGCGTAATCTCGGTGCTTAAATTCATCCATCACCCGATCGTATAATCGACGGGTCGTATCTTGCCGGTGTGCGGGGGCCGCGACAGACAGGTTCGTGGATGTCAAGAGAAGCAGGAGTAGGAAGATTGTGAGATTTTTCAGACTCATGCCGAGCCTCCATCTGCTCAAGCAATAGACGAATGCCTAGGTTACGCAATCACTATGCCATGACTCATGCTGTCTGCTGATACAAACCCATTGAATAACAGGAGGTTACTGCAAGATCGTGTCTCTGAGACTCTAAATTGTTTCATGAAACTGATGAGTTAAGACACAGAATTGTACGAAACGGTTCTCATCCGTCTTTCAGTCATTACGACATACGCTCGATGAGGTGGAAAGAGTTGAGAGCATGTGTTGGGGGGAAATATCATGAGTATAGAATCAGTCCCGACTAATCCCTTAGGAGGCGAAACATTGATCGTTGACCGCTCTGGGCAGAACAGATACATGCTCCCAAGCGAGGCGATTAATGATATGGGTGATTCGGATCAGATTTATGTGCGTCCCGGGATTTACGAAGACAAACTTTTCATCAGTCAACGGCCTATTCGACTTGTTGGCGCGGGTCGTGACCTTGTCCAGATCTTCTCGCGGCGTGGAGGCCCTCTTTATCTACAAGAAGTTCCGGAAGGGTGGATTGCTGGTATCACGTTCCGCTACGTCGGCAGTGATCAGCACTCAGCCCTCAACATCCTCAACTCTACCTGTACCATCAGGCACTGTCGAGCTATGGAAGGAATTTTGTCTGGGGTGGTTGTGTATGGCCCTCAGTGTAGGGCGACATTGGTAGACAATGAAGTGTGTCGCAACCGGGAATCAGGCATTTTTATATTTGCCGGAGCACGCCCGCGAGTGACCGATAACCGTTGTTTCGATAATCATCACTTTGGTATCGCAGTGCGTGATCCGGGAAGCAGTCCAGAGTTGGTACGCAATCGATGTGAGGGGAATATGCTCAGCGGCATCCTGCTGTTTCAGGACGCGGAGAGTCTCATCGTGGACAATATGTGTCAGCACAATCAGCATTGGGGCGTTCTGCTGACTCCCGATGCGCGCCCCAATCCGTCTCCTTCAGAGCTTCCGAGAATGAATCAGCTCACTCCTAATCCGCTCGGAGCCTATTCGATTTCCGATCAGCCTCTTGCTGAAATCGGTCGATAGTGACGGCCAGGCGATCCTACAGACTTGCTGCTTATGAGCTTGGGAGGGGAGAGGACTGGGAGTCGTTCGGGATGTGGAACTGAAAGGAGCTGCCACCTTGCTGCTTAGCGCGATACATGGCGGCATCGGCGTGCTTCAACAGCTCGTCGACGTCATGATCGTCAGTGGGATAGACGGTAATTCCAATACTGACTCCGATCGATGCTTGGTGGGTGTCGATGTGAAAAGGCTGCGCCAGTGATTTCGTGATTCGCTCGCCGACCAGCGTGATATCTTCTTCGCACATCAGGCCCTCAAGTATAATGGTGAATTCATCTCCGCCCATGCGTGCCACGGTGTCCACTTCGCGTACGCACTCGTGCAATCGTTCAGCGACTAATTTCAAGAGTTGATCGCCGACATTATGGCCCATGGTGTCGTTCACCGGTTTGAATCCATCAAGGTCAAGCAGCATGAGACCCAAAGGTTGTTGGAGCCGCTTGCTCCGGGCCATGGCTTGAACGAGACGATCGCGAAACAAAGTGCGGTTCACAAGGCCGGTTAACTGATCATATTGGGCCAGGTATGTGAGTCGCTCTTCCGCCCGTTTTCGTTCGATGGCATAACGGATTGAGCGTGCCAATAGTTCCGATTGCCGTTCTCCTTTGACAAGATAATCTTGTGCTCCGTTCTGGACAGCCTGTAACGCGAGCGTTTGATCGTTCAGTCCGCTGAGCACGATGATAGCAATCGTTGGGTTGGCGGCCTGCATCTGACGTACTGTTGAAAGTCCATAGCCGTCCGGGAGCGAAAGATCCAAGAGCACGGCATCAAATCGTGCACGGGCCAGATGCCTAAAGGCGTCACTCAAACGGCTTACATGGGTGATCTCAAATTTTTCCAGGCTCCATTCGGCCAGGATGTCCTGGGTGAGGCATGCGTCGACGACGTTGTCTTCAACCAATAGGACCTTGATCATCGCGTGCTCATCGGAACGATTCTGAAACTCCAGGTCATCCAGCTACGGGACCTGCAATAAGTATAACTGAAGACCGGTATCGAACAAGCGAATCGCTGAAGAACTCATATGGGCTCAGAATGCCGTATCGACATCTTGGCCGCAGTCGCAGCGTGTGAAAGCCCTGAGCAATCGCCTCGTTACAGCATGACTGAGCGTTCTAAGCCAAGGCAGAACCCCAGAATTGTTCACGAGCCTTCATGGCCTAAGCCATCAGCAAGAGAAAGGAACTGGAGGTAGGTAGAGAGAAAACTCGATTATGAGCCGCGGCGAGGAATATGAAGAGTCTGTAGGTACGTACCGGTTGGGCCTTGTTCTGGGCCTACTCCGCCCTCACAGGCATATCCGGGTTCAAAAGGCCATAATAGTGAACGTCCAACGGTATTTCCGCGTATATGAATATATCTCAACGTAAGGCCCATACGTGCGGCATCACTTTTTACGAGTGACGTACATTCAGCTGGTGTAAATCCCCGTCGCGCTATTAGGAGAGGTTCTCCGGAGGTACTCACAACGGTAAATTCACGGGCACAGCCCGTTATGCCGACTGAAATCAAGAGTATGCCAATGAAAACTCTGGCGGATGTTAAGGCTACCATTGGCACTTGGGATCCTCGCGTTTCGTACCTTCAACGTATGCGGACGCCGTGCGTCAAACCATAACACGAAAACTGACTTGCAATCGAGCGCCCAGCAGATTTTGCTCGATCCCCGATAGCCAGACAGCGAGGTAACAACCATGGTTTCATCAATGATGACTCAAATCGGGATGCGTTGTCCGATTCAGACAAAGTGCATAATGTTGCCCCTGGTTGTCAGGTGATACAGGTTGGTCATACGCCAAGTTCACACCTTCCCTGAAAATATTGCCGCCCTCCCTGCAAGAATTTCCTTTCGCGTGTGACATATCAGCAAGCACGTAGCGAAAGAGGGCCTACTATCAGCACGACCTTTTCTGGCACGAAAGTTGAGGAAGTCAACCTGGTTTGGCGGATGGTACGAATAACGCACGGCGTACCAGAGAGGCGTATTGCATGGATTTGCGGTCTGTTTCTGAAAATCTTTGGCGAGTTGTCAGCCAAGATGTGACGATTGTCGGCGGCATTCAGGGTCCGATGCTGAGCTGGATCGGTGTGACTGGCATACTTACCCTCTTTCTGTGGCATAGCACCATGCTCCTTCGAAGCCTATTCGAGCTTCGACGGATCCTGTCCAGGTTCTATTCCTCGGTCCTGCCTCTGGTCGTAGCACGACGAAGGATGGCCAAAGACTGGCTTATCATTCCAACTTTGACCAAGAAACGAGTCCCTCTGAATGAGACGCCTGATGCTCGGCGCGATCTCGACGATCTCCAGGCCCTTGATCGTACGTTCCAAGCCGAACCGGCATTGGTAAAAGAATGGATTTCGTACCGTAAGACATTCGCGGTGGAACAGTCCGTATGGTTTCTTGAGCCGACGGTCCATGGTCAGCGGTCCGCCACTGAATTTTTTTCCTTTGAAGTCCTCTGCGCAGGGCAACTCAACGTTCGTTTTTACAGGCAACTTCCCTCATTTCTGACCGGTATAGGGCTGCTATTCACCTTTATTGCCATTTTGATTGGTCTCAGCAAGCTCCATGCGAACGGACCTCACATTGAAGGGATCCAGGGTCTTATTAATGGGCTATCCGGAAAGTTCGTGACTTCAATCGTCGGCTTGGCCTGTGCCAATGCCTTTGCACTGCTGGAAAACTCAATATGGCAACGCCTAGAAAGCCAGCATCGAACGTGTCTATCTCTGTTGGATGAACTATTCCCTCAGAAAGCTGCGGACCATCACGTCCCGACCTCTCAGGCGATGAATGGTGCGTCTGCTTCTGTGGTCAGCTCAATCAAAAGCGATGGGACAACTCAACTTGCCGAAGTGCTAGAGCGGCGCCTGAGCTCAACGGTGGCTGCCTTGACCTCTGCTACCCAAGCTCTCACAGCACTGACCTCCAAGCAGTCGACAATGAAGCGTGATGATCTGCCGAGTGAGATTGCTCACGAGGTTCAACGGGCTTTGAGACCGATCATGAACCCTTTGCTGGAGGCCGTCCAAGACCTAACCCGCACGATCAATAGCCAATCTTCCTCTGTGCAGCTCTCGCAACCAGAAATAGAAGCCATGTTTCAAGCACTGAGAAGTCACACGCAAGAGAAGCAATGAGAAGGCCGTAATTCGGGGAAGCCAATGAAGGCGTCATTTGGACCAGACTCCTATGAACGGTCATCCTTCCTGACAAACGGAGTTGCAGATCTGATGACCTCGCTCGCTGTGATCTTCATTCTCTTGTTCGCGGCCTACGTTACTCGTGTTGAGGATGGAAATGGGAATCCGGATCTGAACCGTACCGCTCCCCTGGAGCCAAAGCCCAGGCTCGACTCACTTCATCCAAGGCCGGAAGCCAAAGGCCCCAGCATTCTTACCGCCACGATACCGGATAGCATGCTCAACTTTGAATTGGGAAAGAGCACGTTGTTACCAACAGCCGAAACCTTCTTATCCGAGGCCATTCCTCACTATGCAACCATCGTCTGCGGCCCGGGGGGGCAGGAAGTGGAAGCCTTTGTCATTGAAGGGTATACCGATGACGTCGGAGATGATGTGCGCAATTTACGATTGAGTCAGGATCGATCCTTCGCCGTGCTGGCGAAAAGTTTGGAAGTCATCCGCGAGAAGCTTCCTTGGGCCTATGAATGTTTCTTACAGAAAGCCACGGCGAACGGGCGTGGAAGACAGAATCTCCTGCGGGATAACACCGGACACCTAGACCGACAGAAAAGCCGACGCGTCATTTTCCAAATTCACATACGTCCAAGATAAAGTGTTCATCACCGGAAGTCTTTAAACTACACGCCTCAGTTATCTGAGAACGTCATGAGAGCTGATCCAATTGCCGGAGATCAGGCGAGTGAGGTGGTCCATGGATCTGGTGGGTTAACGCAATGAAGTCTTCGAGCGAGAGGTGTTCTGCCCTTATAGAAAGAGATAGATGAAGTGCCGTCAATGCCGCTACGACATGCTTCTGATCGTATCCCTGATCTCTCAATGAATTGACCAGCGTTTTGCGGCGATGTGCAAAGGCCGCCCGTACAGTCGATGCGAACTGATCTCTGTTTTTTCTCGTTTGCTCAATTCGAACCTTAGTCCGAAGCAGCACGACGGCAGAGTCGACGTCCGGTCTCGGTCGGAAACATTGTGGCGAGACTTTGAAAGCTTTGGTGATGTCAGCTGAGTATTGAGCCATAACGGATAAAACACCGTAGGCTGAACCTCCAGATTTCGCGACCAATCGATCGGCAACTTCATTTTGGAGCATCAACACCAGGCGGGTAATGCGATGTTGCTGCTCGAGTAGACGAAAAAGAATTGGAGTCGATAGATAATAGGGGAGATTCGCGACCACGATGGTACCAGATGGAAGGTCTTCAATCGGGTACGTCATCGCATCGCCGAGCACAAGCGTGAGATTCTGAAACTGGGTTTGTCGTTCGGTTAAGTACGCGTGGAGTCGAGGATCGATCTCAATTGCCGTGACACGCCCAGCGGATCGACACAGCGCGTCGGTCAGGATGCCCTGACCTGGTCCGATTTCCAAGACGTTATCATTGGGAAATAGTTCAGCCAGTGTAATAATCTTGCGGACGATATTGTGGTCAATGAGGAAATTCTGTCCGAGGTGCTTAATGGCTGCCGGGACGGGCGAATCGCCCACCGTCAACTCCTGGGTGAAGAGGTTTGCGACAACTGTTTGACGAGTGCCAGCAGGGGGCTGCGATAACAGTCAACGAGATCACTAAATTCTTCGACCAAATCATTGGTGAATGATGGTCCTGGATGGATGTCGGCGAAAACCGCACCCTGTTGATGCCCAACCGAATTCGAGATGAGCGATGCAGTGTGTGCTTTCCATTTTGCGATTCGTTCGGCCCCGGCCACGGTGTTCAGATCTTGAAGGGTTTGACTCGCGATAGTCTCCAGTTCCTTAAGTTGTTGGAGAACGATGGAAACGCCATTTGGCACGTCAGGTGACACGTCTGGATGGTCCTTTCTTGACGTGCCGACGTCTGGTCCTGGTCTGTGTAATGGTTGCAGCGAGCTTCATGGCCTCTACAAGACTCCCTGGATCCGCTATTCCTCGCCCAACGATGTCAAAGGCGGTTCCATGATCGACCGAGGTGCGTAAGATAGGGAGTCCTACCGTAAGATTCACACACGTGCCGAACGAGACGAGTTTCAGCGGAATCAAGCCTTGATCATGATAGAGGGCCACGAGGCCATCATAGTGCCCTTTAGCGGCTTTTCCAAACAAGGTATCAGCCGGCAAAGGATCGCTTGCCAGTATGCCCTGCTGTTGAGCTGAACGCGCAGCAGGAAGAATGACACGAGCTTCTTCATCGCCGAACAGGCCGTGTTCGCCTGCATGCGGATTGAGGGCGGCCACTCCGATTTTGGGTCGTTTGATTCCGAACAAAGTTGTCAGTGCGAGGTGAGCCAAGCGAATTGCCTTTTCGATGTTCGCTTGAGTGAGCAGCGACGAGAGATCTCTGATCGCGACGTGAGTCGTCACGAACATAATCCGTAACGGCCCGCCCACAATCATCATGCCCGACTCAGGCGTTTGGGTCAGATCTGCCAACAATTCAGTGTGGCCTGGGTAGTCACACCCGGCCATATGAATGGCCTCCTTGTTGATAGGGGCTGTGACCATCCCGTCGATACAACCCAGCTGGGCCAGTTCAACGGCTTTCTTGATGAAGGTCACTGATGCAGCGCCAGTCTCTGCAGACGCGCGGCCCAGCCTGAATGTTCGTAATGGGGGATCCAACGGGTCCAATACGGCGACCGTTCCTCTGCGGGGCAGTAAGGCCGCATGATCCTCAATACGGCATACGCGTAGCTTGAGCCTCAAGGCTTTGACCGTTCGCTCCATGACGGGAAGCGATCCAATCACGATCGATCGGCACAGGGTCTGCAGACGAGGGTGTGATAGCGCTTTGGCGATGACTTCGGGGCCAATCCCGGCTGGGTCTCCCATTGTAATTCCCAGCAAGGGGAGTGGAGGTGACGATGACCGACTTCGAGATGATCGTGATTTAATCGGCATAGAGATGTAGGGTGTAGCCGAGATAAAACACCACACCGGCAGCAAGCAGCCACGGGCGCCACCGACCTCCGATTAGGATCTGAAGCAAACAAAACCCCACGGCCTGCACCGCTAAAACCATGCTGGTCATGGCGGTTGGTGCAATCACCCATTCGGTCCCAATCAACCCCAAAGAGACCGGCAAGGTTCCCTGAAACACCATGGCTCCTGTGACATTAGCCACGGCGAGACGGTCTTTCTTTCGATACAGCCAAAGAAAGCTGTTGGACATCTCCGGTAACTCGGTGGCGAGGGGCGCGATGAGCAAGGCCAAAATCAATGGCGACATCGCGAAAAGACCGGCCATCGATTCGGCAGCCATGACGAACAAATGGGCGCCCAATATCAACCCTCCTAAACCCAAGAAGGCTTGAAGACCGATCATTGCGTAGGAAGGCGTGCCTGCAGCCTTGTCGAAAATCAGAGGTTCCAATTCGCTGCCTTCTCCATCTTCACCAGCCGGAGTAAATTTGATCTTCATGTAAAACATGTACAAACAGACGAGGACACCGGCGGCGATGAGATGGATGAGTCTGGACGGGCTAAAGGCACAGCCTAACGCCACCATGTACCCGAACATAAAAAACGAGAGGTCCGTCATGACCTCCCGATAATTCAACTGGAAACGCGCGGTGCGTTTACCGGCTCGGGCATAGAGCAACAGCAGCAACGCCAAAATGGGGAGCACCAGCGTGCTCAGCATGAATGGAGCACCTAAGATGGCCCCCAGTCCTACTTCGACCTCCTCTTGGCTTTCACCGAAGAAAATCGCGATGATCGGGATTGACGTTTCAGGCAGGGTGGTCCCGATGGCCGCAAAGATACTGCCCACGGCGCCTTCGGAAATGCCCCGTCGCTTGCCTAGCCATTCGATGGCATTGGTAAAGAGCGCGCATCCACCCAGCGTGACCGCGACAGAGACGAGGAAGAGGAGCACGTACAGCAGGGCGGTCATGCCCGGCCTCGCAGGGTGGTCGGTTTCATCTTGCTGAGTCCCTGCCGATAAGTCGATATTGCGTCTTCCATAATGCTCTTGAGCGGTCGTCCCGTTCGTTTAGCGATCTTCTTGCAATCGATATACTCTGGTGATGCCTTTTCCCAGCCGGCACCGACATCGGCGACTTTCATGCGAACCGTACCACCATGCACCACGATGGACACAAATCGTCGAGGAAGCACCTGACGAGCCATCTCTTGAATCCGTACTCCGAGTGTAGAAGTCTCTTGAAAAAGGATCTCGATGATGGCATCGATCCGATCTTGTTTGGCGAGGCAGCTCAACACCACGCCCGGTCGGTTTTTCTTCATCACAACGGGGAGGAGGGCAACATCCATAGCCCCGACATCAAACAATTGTTCCATGATGTGTTCGTACGTTTGAGGGTTAAGGTCGTCGAGATTCGTTTCAATCTGCACCACCTGTTCGGTCCGGCGTGCGACAGGGGTCACTTCATCTTGTAGAAACACACGGAGGGCGTTCGGCCACCCTTCAGGATTTCGGTCGCCGGCTCCATAGCCCACCGCCAGGCTTTGCATCGTTGGCATAGGACCGAAATCCGATACTAGTGTTCGCAGCAAGGCAACACCGGTGGGAGTCGCAAGCTCACAGCGGGGTCCTTCGGAGTAGATCGGAATCCCTTTCGCCAGCGCCGCCACCGCCGGTCCTGGAACGGGTAAGAGCCCGTGGGAAGTCTCGATGGAACCGGAGCCGACGTTGACGGGAGAGGAGGTGACATGGGTCACGTTCAAGAGATAGCAACCAAGGATCCCGCCGACAACATCGATGAAGGAATCCACCACTCCTACTTCATGAAAGTGAACGTCCTGAACTGCGACTCGATGGGCAAGACCTTCAGCCTCCGCGAGTCGGTCGAACACCGATCGACTTCGCTCCTTGACGAGGCCTGGCAACGTGCTGGCAGAAAGAATCTTCCGAATGCGAGTGAGCGTCAGTGGCTGATGAAAGCCCTGTTGGATGATCACATCGACCTTTATTGCCGGGAGTGCGCCGCGATGCACCTCACGCCTACGCAATTGGTAGCCCTTGAGCTTCAGTCGTTTAAGGCCGTTGACCAACTCAGTCCACGACAAACCGGCGCTCACTAATGCGCCCAAGACCATATCTCCGCTGATCCCTGAGAAACAATCGAAATGCAGATGTCGGCCCACCACATACCTCGTCGAGGTCACGCAAATTGACCGGGCATCTTACCGAAGGTGCTTGCGAACAGCAATCACTGTTCACTAGTTGAAGGTTCATTGACAGGTCCGAGATGCTGTGTTATCCCCCTTAAGCATGCAGCTGAATCGCACCTATGCCTCCTGCCCAATGTTCTCAGGTTACTCACGATGACAGGGTTTGTGTCGTCCTTAAGGCCTTCGAGTCAGATCGGCCGTAAGAGATTATTCTTTGGGCTGTTCTGTTTTCTTGGATTCGTGGCTCTGCTTTTTCCGGTCGACAGCGACTCGCGAGTTACGTCAAAGGTCAAGCCGTCTCGGGCTCCTCGGCCTGAACCGGAGCTCAAGATCATCGACCTCGCGGTTACGCCGAAACCGTACACGCTCGGCAACGGCCCTCTCCAATTCTCTGTGACGGTTCAGCTCCCAAAAGACATGCGCGGCGACCTCATTCTGGAAGTCAGCTCACTCATCAGCTCTCCCTCGAAGACCTCAGTGAGATTTTTGACGCATCGGCAGCCTGTCCGGATTTCCTCGACCTCGAATAAAGGAACGGAACGGCAAAAGGCCTCGATCGAGCTGGTTTGGGATGGACAGGATCAACGCAAGCAGCTTGCCGTGGTAGGCAACTATTCGTACGAAGTTCGGACGAAATTATTGGCGAACGGGGAGAAGGGGCTTCGAACGGTGATGGTCGGCTGGCCGAAGCGAGGAACACTACAAGTGAAGTGGCCCACGGTGGGCTCCCTCTCGCCTACGACTCCAGTCCCAACAGATTGATCCGGTGTGCGAGACAAGCCGCGCCAAACCCATTATCGATATTCATCACACCCACGCCGGCCGCACAAGAATTGAGCATGGTCAACAGGGCGGCCACTCCACCGAAACTTGCACCATACCCGCGGCTCGTTGGGACGGCGATGACCGGGCACTGTACCAACCCGCCCACGACACTCGGCAGGACGCCATCCATTCCGGCGACAACGATGACAACTCTTGCTTCAAAGAGCCGTTCTTTCCTCCCGAGCAGCCTGTGGATGCCGGCGACGCCGACGTCGTACAGTCGTTCAACGCGACTCCCCATCACTTCGGCTGTGATTCGAGCTTCTTCGGCCACGGGGAGGTCGGCGGTACCGGCGGTGACGACCAGGATGTGACCCAGTGACTTCGATCGCGACGGATGAACCACTACAAGACGCGCATCGGGATAGTAGCGTGCACGCCGGTTGACTCTTCGAATAGCGCGCCCAACCGTTGGTTCGGCGCGAGTGGCAAGAAAGGGACCTCGTTTTTTAAAGAGCGCTCGGGCGATGGCGACGACCTGAGCCGTGCTTTTGCCTTCGCACAAAACGACCTCGGGAAATCCCTGCCGCAATGATCGATGATGATCGAGGGAAGCAAAGCCCAGATCTTCGTAGGGCAGGGACCGTAGACGTTGAAGTGCGTGCTTAATAGAAAGCTTCCCGTGACGTACCTGCTGGAGTAATCGTTCAAGCCCTTCCGGATTCATATCCACCCCTTCTCAGGTTTTGCATCACGCTCCATCAAGTCACTGACCGCGTTTTGACAAGATTTGTTGTCGTACAAGACGGCATTGATCTCCTGTATGATCGGCATGTCGACGCGATAGCGACAGGCCAACGTGAGTGCCGCACGAGCCGTTCGGATGCCTTCGGCAACTGCCTGCATGCCGGCCAAGATCCTCTCCAGCCGTTCTCCTCTGCCTAGTTGAACGCCTACCGCATGGTTGCGGCTGAGTGTGCCCGTACAGGTCAAGACCAAATCACCGACACCCGAAAGCCCGTAAAACGTTCGTGGGTCAGCTCCCATCGCCACACCTAGTCGGATGGTTTCGGCCAAACCTCTGGTAATGAGCGCCGCCCGGGCATTGAGTCCGAGATCCAAGCCGTCGATGACGCCGGCGGCCAGGGCCATCACGTTTTTCAGTGCTCCGCCGAGTTGAACGCCGATGACATCGCGATCCGCATACACGCGAAATGTAGGCGTCATCAAGACTTCTTGAAAACGGCGAACCAATGCGTCATCGGTGCCGGCCAAACACACCGCGGTGGGTCGGCTCAACGTCAATTCCGACGCGAAACTCGGACCGGAGAGCACCATCAGAGAACGGTGCATGGATGTCGGCAACTCATCTTCCATCACCTGAGTCATCAATTTCGCTGAATCTTCCTCGATCCCTTTCGTCGCGCACACCAACGGTCGTGCATCAGTCAGGCTGGATGCCAGTTCGCTCAACACAGACCGAGCGGCATGCGAAGGAACAGCGAACAGAATGCCCTGACAGTCCTTTACGGCTTCAACGAGGGATGAGGTTGCCGTCAAGCTTTGAGGGAGGGTGATGCCCTTTAAGAAGATCGTGTTTTCATGAGCGGTGTTAATGGACTCAACGACGTCATGTTCATAGGCCCAAAGGCAAACTGTTAGTCCCTTTTCGGCTAGGTGTTTGCCCAGGGCCGTTCCCCAGGCTCCAGCTCCAATCACAGCGATGTTGTTGGGCATAGTTGGCATACGTGACGAGCCTCATAACCAAAGTCACCACCAGTCAATCCAGAACGGCGGATTATAGGAAGGCCCTCTCGACCCTGTCAACGAATCGATGGGCTCTGGCCTCTTCCTGTACGTGGAGGGTCATCGTACCGGACGGCTGATCAGACTACGGCACACCGTTTGCTGTGACCAAGAGCGAAGGAGACAGTTCCTTGTTGGACGATCGAGGAGATAGGGCAAGAAGCAGAATGAAATGGGTCTAACGGTGTGATTTCAGTGATCAAGGTTCAAAAAACCATACGGTATCTAGCAGTGTGGTGCGCTGTTCTCTCTCTTTTCTCACTGGGAAAGCCTGTTGAGACATGTGCAGAAACGTACATCGCTGGACAATTAGGGGTCGCATTACCATCTGTAGGAGGAGGGTTCACGGGCGTCGACCTGAATTCCGAATTTTTCCTTCAAGGGACGACTCATAGCGATCTCGATCTCTCCACCTCCTTCATGATCGGGGGGAAAATTGGGCATTACTTTGATTCGGTTCGTTGGTTCGGTCTCGAAGCGGAAGTGTTTCACACGACTCCACACATAGAACAACAAACGCATGCTTTTCAGAACCCCACAGTACCTGGCGTGACAGCGAGCGCAACTCTTCAAGGCGCACACCTTCGCGTCCTGACGGTGGCGCCTTTTAATCTTATGTTCCGCTATCATAAGACCCGGCTGCAACCATATATCGGTTTCGGACCTGGAATCTTCTTTGCCCGAATCAGTGGAGAAGGACTGGCGCCAGACTCGCCCAGCTCCTCGTCCGATCATGCGAGACTTGGACTCAACGTTAAGGCTGGGCTCCAATATTACGTTACGAAACACCTGACTGCATTTGCAGAATGGAAATTCAACTATGGACGCTTTAAATTCGAAGACAACCCGGAGCTCTTCCCTTTCTTCTTTGGCATGGATGCGACCTACAAAATGCACCTCGTTTCCTTCGGCGTCGGTTATCATTTCTAAACTTCTTTCCTGATCCTGATCACCGAGCCAGGAATTAATGCGGCTTTTCGTGTTAAGCTCCCTCTACTTCAGCTTTCGTTCGCGCGCTTATGCAAGTTTGCCCAATCTGTGGTCGATCACAGCCCGAGGTCAATAGGTTCTGCGTGCAATGTGGGCGACGTTTCGACGACAGAGCCGACGGTCCGTCGGCGTTTCGACCTGCGCGCTCGGCTCCAGGGCAACTCAATATCACCGTGCTCTACGGAATGGTCGTGGTTCTCATTCTGGCCATGCTATTCCCTCCGTGGGAGACTCCGCCAACGCAAGAACCAGAGTTTCTGGGGATGCATTTCATCCTATCTCCCCCCACACCCGAAGCCGTCGTGAGTCGCATGCTTCTGACGATCGAACTCGTCACGATTGCGATCGCAGGGATGTACGGGGCGTTTCTCTTCCGGCAGAAATGACGCGTGGCGCGTCATTCGTGACAGGATTGCAAGGAAGAGCAGAGGCGCCCTTTTCAAATCGGCGATATCGGTTGACGCATGCTGGGCGGTTAGTCCAGTGCCAAGGTGAGGCACTTGGCGGACCCACCGGATTTCATAAATTCATCAAGGTGAACGGTATGGGTTTCATATCCTCGATCGTGGAGCCAAGACTGTGTAGCAGGACATCCTATGGGAAGAACAACATGTTTCCCGACTGAGACGGCATTGCAGGCGAACTTCAGAGCTTCATCCTCGGGAACAGCCAGACGGAGCCCCCCAGAAACACGTTCGGCAAGGGCCGTCTGACCGTAAGGATCGAATGCTCCGGGAAAATAGAGAAGTTCCCCACCGCTCAACGGACACAAGCAGGTGTCCAGGTGGTAAAAACGGGTGTCGACCAGTTCGAGGGGAATGATCTCTCGGTGAAACCGTTCACTGAGGATCGGAAACACGCGAATATCCGATCGCTGTCGATAGCCACCGAACCAATAGCCTGGAAAGCCCAGGAGATCGCCGGCGCCCTCAAAATGCAGGTCTTCCTCTGTGCTTATCACGTCATAGCCATGCTCGCGAAACCATTGTTCAAAATGAACCTCTTCTCGCCGTCGTTCAGGATACCGAAAGCGACTCACGACGGCGGTTCGCCCGACCACGACGCCGGCGTTGGCCGTAAAGACCAGATCAGGCAAACCTGGCAGTGGAGACATACGTTCAAGAGCGACGCCCATTTCCTGTTCAAGCACGCGCATCAACGCATGCCACTGTTGCACGGCTCGATCGTGATCCACTCGATTGCTGAGCCGCATCCAGGGATTGATCTCGTACTCGATGCCGAAAAAATCAGGAGGACACACCAGAAGACGGCTCATGTCGATCTCCCTAGGGCCCTAGCGAGTTCTGCCAGAAACGACGCCGCATCCATGACGAGACCAACCGCCTGAAAACTGCCTCGATCGGCCAATTTCGTCGGCACCGACGGGTTCACGTCCACACAGACGGTGGGAACGGTGGCCGGCAGAAGATTGCCTGTGGCGACGGCATGCAACGTCGAGGCGATGAGAAGGGCCAGCCCAACGCCGGGAACCATCGCCCGCATTGCAATCTGCGCCTGGATAGAATCGGTGATCACTCCCGGCAACGGACCATCGTCACGGATCGTGCCTGCCATCACCACCGACACCCTTTGCCTGACGCAAGCCGCCATAATCCCGTGGGTGATCACTCCGGAGGTGACTGCTGCGTCGATGCTGCCGATCGCCCGGATCCGGTTGATGGTCCGCAAATGATGCTCATGCCCGTGCCTAACCGCATGTCCGGCGGTCAGCCCATACCCGAGGGAGGTGCCATAAAGATCGGCCTCCATGTCATGGGCGGCAAGGGCGTTGCCGCAAAAGAGGACGTGGATGAATCCCTCCTCGATGAGCCAGGTCAATGGCTCCCGCCCCCCGGCATGGATGATCGCCGGTCCTCCCGAGAGCAAGACGTTTGAACCTGGCTGGCCGAGTCTGGCTTGCTCTCGAAGGTGGCGCATACGTGACGCGATATCGGCAATTACATGGCCATGGGGTCGCTCAGCCGACACATGCGATTCCATGAACCCAAAGACGTCTGGCTCAGAGGGGCGTTGGAGAGGAGTGACACGGACGCCTTCTCGACCGACGACGATCTGATCTCCCTCGCGTACCTCACCCATAGGGATTGTGTGGGCGGTTGAACGCTGTTCATCCACTCGGACGGCCAAGTCCATTTCGATTCCATCCACCTCTACCCATCGCTCCTTGAGCCGAATCCGAGTGGGCAAATGCGTGGTGGCATAAAACTCTTCTGGGAGGATTCCGTTGGCCGGCGCCGGCTTCGTACGGCAGTTTGCCTCACGTTCGACCGAGGCGCCGTGTGGTTGAATCGCTTTGAGGATGTCGTCCAAGAGCGCTTTGGATACCGTTCTGATGACAATGCGGGCACGAGATGGCTCTTCTCGTGTTTTGCCGATGTGCACGTCCTCAAGGTCAAAGGTTCCTCCCATCATCAAGATGAGGTCCAATACCTTTGCCAGGACGAGAGAATCAATGATATGTCCCTGTAGAACGACGCGCTCCTGGGAGGGATTCATCGCATGCTCACTGGTCATGGGCCTATTGTACCACCCGACTCGGGTAGCCGAAGAAAATGAGGAGATGGAGCTACGGATTCGTAAGCGGCACTTTCATCAGTTCTCGAAGCACACTGGTGGCGTAGGCGCCTGGGGGGAGATTAAAGGAGAGGGTAAGGGCATCATCAATCAATGACCATTCCAGTTCTGTTAGAGGAACGCGAAACGCTCGCCGCTCACCGCGGAATCCGCAGGCCTTTGCGGCGGAGATGAGGACTTCTTTGGTGGTACCCGCTTCGGCAATGACAGCTTCCTCAATGTGTCCCGGTTCCCCATCTGCCCAGGACACACGCGAGCCAAAGAGAATCCCGGTCGGACTGATTTCAAATCGATCGGCGCGTGGCTGCTCGATTTCAGCATCCTCGACCTGGAAACAGGCGCCGTTTTCCGATTTCATGGCCCAGTCGCCGATGAAGACGCGGTCGATATGGTGAATCCGCCGGGCCAGCATCCGATTGAACAAGAAGGACTGATAGGCGTTGAGATACCAAATGCGCTGGGCGCGATTCATCTTTTCACGTCTCCGCGCATCGTGTAAGAGTGCGGCACCGACTTCATAGTTGTCCCCGCGCTTCCCTTGGCGCTGAGGGCCGAAGTAGTTGGGCACCCCTCGGGTGCTCAACTGTTCAAGGACAGCCGGCACAGATTCAGCCGCATGAGAAGCGACATGGCGGATGACCAAACAAAAGCGATTGCCGGCGTGATGGCCGGTTCGGAGACGGTTACGATGACGTCCGAGGACCCGAAGGTTCAGTAGAGTGTCATCGCTTCTCAGCCTGGAGACATGGTCCGATGTGACTCCTTGCAAAGACACCATCTGAGTCGTGACCGCACGTGCATCCTTCAGCCCAGCGACTCCAATGGCCTGTGCCTTGACCCCCAGTGATGATGAGAGTCGTCGGACGAGATCCGGTGTGGAAAGGCCACGTTTGGTAATCGTGACGTACAGATGTTCCCCTTCTCCGCATGGGAGATAGAGGGGACGTTCTTCAACGTGAAAATCTTCAGGCACGGTACGGATGCATCCGCCGATTCCAGGGATGGTGCCGGTGAGAAAGGGATCGACCGGTTGCATTACATATCCATGCTGATCGAAGTGACAGTTGGCTGCCGAATGAAGCCGTTAAAACTGCCGGCAAAGAAGCCCATGCTATACTTTTCCAATCCATGTCGAAATGGATAGATCACTCACAGGTTAGGACATGACCAGGAGACGGACTGTCTCATGGCCTGACCGCCTGCGGGCGTCCGTCGGCTATTGCCTCAGCGAGCCCCTCTATCGAGCCTTTAGCCTCGTTCCTCATTGGGAATGGGGTTTGTCCAATCACGACATCTCTATCCTCACCCAGAGGCACCCATCTCTTACCGGTTATCGCGCGGTCCATCTCACGGATCTGCACCTTGACCGATATCACCCACGGCATGACGAGATCGTCACAACCGTGGAGCAGCTTCGCCCAGATTGGATTTTCATCACCGGAGATCTGCTCAACGTGCCCGAAGGCCTGTCGCATCTCTTCCGATTCCTGGCACGCCTGCGTGCCATCGCGCCTGTCTATATAACGTTAGGCAATCACGACCATTACAGTGGTGTGCCGATAGCAGAGTATGCCGAACAAGCCGATCGACACAAGATCACACTCCTGGTGAATCA
>CABVRV010000009.1 GCA_902500755.1 uncultured Nitrospira sp. | reverse complement strand
GAGCTTGGTGTGGTGGTCCCAACGGGATTCGAACCCGTGTTTAAGCCTTGAGAGGACCGACCAAAGCGAAGAAAATCAACAAGATGATACTTCGGACACTTCCGATTAGCAATATGGATTTACAACGACTTACAGAATGCGTGTCCTATATAGGACAGCGATTAGGTCGCTACCGTTCCCAACAAGCCGAATGATTTCCGCATCCTGACCAATATCATCACGCAGTCCGTCATTATCCTAGCTCGAAAGCGCGGTCGGCATGGGAATGCGATCTGGTATGTACGTCAGTGGAGAAACCCGCCTTGCGCGAGAGCGTGAATTATCGGGCACCCTTTTGTAGACTCTCCCGCGTCGCATTGTCGAACAAGGGCGGCCAGTGCCTTGCGCATGTTTGTGAGTCCGGTCAGTTTCTGGTCGATGGCGTTTATCTTGTCTCGAGCGAGCGCGCGGGTCTTGCCACAGGCGCGGGCTTCCTCCAATTCCATGAGAAGGGCTACTTCATTTAAGGTAAACCCAAGAGCCTGCGCCCGTTTGATGAAGCGGATGTGCTTCACCATGTCCGCTGGATAGCGGCGGTATCCCATATAAGGCTTGTCCGGCTCCGCTAGAAGTCCCCGCCGCTGGTAATAGCGAATCGTCTCGACGTTGACTTCCGCCAGCTTCGCCACCTTTCCTATCGTTAATTCCTGAGCCATTGAAATTACCCCTTGCTTCCGTACCTTAGTACAGGGTTTAGGATGAATCAACAAAGCGGTTCTGGAGGAAAAGCTATGGATTTAGGAAATGGAAAGGGAACACTCATAGCGGGCGTGCTGACTGCGTTGGGTGCGTCGGTATGCTGTGTCGCGCCACTTGTCCTACTGGCACTTGGCATCAGCGGGGCATGGATTAGCAACTTAACCGCGCTGGAACCGTTGCGCCCGGTATTCATTGGGTTAACGCTGCTGTTCTTGGGACTATCCTTTCGCAAGGTCTATCTAACCCCTCTAGCTTGTGTCCCCGGCATGCCATGCGCCGACCCGCGTACAGTCAAACGCCAGCGCGGCATATTTTGGGTGGTTACGGTGCTGCTGCTCATCCTGCTGGCGGTGCCGTGGGTTGCGCCATTGCTTTCTTAAAAGGATATGCAGATGCGCAAAGTAAAACTGTTGTTGTGTGTTTCCATCTTTTTGAATAGTTGGGTTGCCGTGGCAATAGCCGCGCCTCCTGAAACGGTTACGCTTGCCGTGAAGAATATGACGTGCGAACTTTGTCCTGTCACCGTGAAGAAGGCACTCGAAAAGGTGCCGGGGGTGAGTACAGTGAGCATAGATTATGACAAGAAAACTGCAACTGTGACCTTCGATCCTGACAAGGCTAAGCCGGAAGTGATGACGAAAGCTACGACCGAGGCAGGTTACCCATCGGTGATCGGAAAGGAGTGATATGGCAGACGTACTGCTTCAATCGGTTCTGACGTGCCCACAGTGTCAGAACACTGTGGAACTAACGATGCCCACCGATGCCTGTTTGCAGGTTTACGAATGCTCGCAATGCAAAGCGGTGCTGCGGCGGAAAGATGGAGACTGCTGTGTGTTCTGTTCTTATGGCTCGGTAAAATGCCCACCTGTGCAGAGTCAAGAATGAATCATCATATAAACACGGTGAGGAGGTGTGCCACTTCCGAGTAGATTATGAACGTGGCATCCAGAGAATGATGGCCGCGCCGATGAGAGAAACCGTTGCTCCGATAATATCCCAGCGGTCGGGGCGGATGCCTTCCACTACCCACAGCCAACCGAGCGTGGTTACGATGTAAATCCCTCCATAGACCGCGTAGGCGCGCCCTGCATACTCTGCTGGACTCAGTGAGAGTAACCATGCGAACAACGCGAGGGAAAACATTCCCGGCAATAGCCAGAGGATGGGTTTGCCTTCCCGGTACCAAAACCAAAAGGCAAAACACCCGGCAATTTCAGCAACAGCCGCAGCGATATAGATCAGAAGCGTAACCATTCATTTCATTCCTTTTGGCGTGCCTGAGGGAGTCCATGCAAAACTCACCCATGAGACCAATATGTGTCAAGGTGCGGAAAAGGTGCGGTTGGGCGTGTGTAAAGAGATAGCTACGAACCTTCGGCAAGAAAGTGGCGAATCCGGCTGGCGATCTCATCGCGGGTTTTACGGAAGATGATTAATTTCTGCTCGTAACTTCCCGTCGCGTGCGCTGGGTCTTCAAAACTCCAATGCAGCTTGGTAGCTGCGCCGGGAAAAACCGGGCAGCTTTCCTGTGCATGGTCACAGACGGTAATCACATAGTGGAAGGGTTGATCTAAATAGGAATCAACCCGCTCTGATACATGCTTAGAAATATCCACGCCAGCCTCTTCCATCACCTTCACGGCATAAGGGTTGATGCCGACCGGATGCGTTCCGGCACTCACCACCTCAAAGCGGTCTCCGGCTAAGTGGCGCAACCAGCCTTCCGCCATTTGGCTGCGGCAGGAATTACCTGTACAGAGAAACAGAACCTTCTGTTTCATGCTGCCGCCTCCGCTGGAAACCAATCCCGTGTCCGGTTGCAGGCCGCGCATACTGACAACATCACCGGAACTTCAACTAAAACTCCGACCACAGTGACGAGGGTGGCACCGGATTCCGCACCGAAAAGCGCGATCGCAGTTGCGACCGCGAGTTCAAAGAAGTTGCTGGCTCCAATCAGAGCACCGGGGGCGGCGACGGCGTAAGGCACTTTCAGCCATTTCATGAGTCCATAGGTCAGCGAGGCATTGAAATACACCTGCAAGAGCAACGGCACGGCAATCAACGCCACATGCAACGCCTTGCCACTGATGTTCTCGGCCTGAAACGCAAAGATAAGAACCAATGTAGCCAGCAACGCAATAATGGTGACAGGGGCAAAGCGCGGGAGAAGGGTATTTTCAAACCACTCCTTGCTGTGGTTGCGGATAAACCACTGCCGGAGCAGTACCCCAATGGTTAACGGAATCACGATAAAGGCCAGCACCGAATACAGCAGCACTTCATAGGGTACGTGCAGCGATGACGCCCCACTCACCAGAAACACGACCAGCGGCGCAAACAGTACCAGCATGATGAGGTCATTCACCGACACCTGCACCAGCGTATAAGCCGGATCGCCGTCGGTGAGATAGCTCCACACAAACACCATCGCCGTACAGGGTGCCGCCGCAAGGATAATCGCCCCGGCAATATATTGGTCGGCATCGGCTTGGGTCATCCACGCGGAAAACACAAAGCGGAAGAACAACCACGCAAGGAAGGCCATAGAAAACGGTTTGACAATCCAGTTCACAAACAGTGTCACCAGCAACCCGCGAGGCCGTTTGCCGACATTACGCACGGCGGCAAAATCCACCTTCATCATCATCGGGATAATCATCAACCAGATAAGCACGGCGATAGGAAAATTGACGTGGCTGCCCTCACCGAACTCCATGCTTCTAAGAAGCTGCACGGCAGCCGGAGCCGATTGCCCGAGGATAATTCCGGCCACCATGCACAGCCCCACCCAAACCGTCAGGTAGCGTTCAAACAGGTTCAGTCGTTTTGGAATAATTGGCGCAAGAGCAGCATCCATTGAATAAATCTCCCTCATCAACCACAACACCCGGCAGTTGCTTCCGAAGGCTCGCAGCAATTAGGCGTTCCCTTTGTTTCCGGGGTGCAACAAGCACTTTCGCTCATCACCGGATTCTTCCCGTAAATTTCGGCATCTTCCATCGTCCGGTAGGTTTCCCATGCCACACCCGCCGGGTCTTGCACCCATGTTTTGTCGGACTTGGCATAGCAGCAGACGGTTTCGCCTTCATCAAAGGCGGGGAGTGCTGCGCTTTTTATCCGTCCGCGAAGTTCATCCAGCTCGCTATTGTCATCAACCTGAATGCCAAGATGGTCAACGCCCTTCTTGCTGGGGAGGGTCGAAACCGCAAAATTCACGCGCGGGTCATCAAGCAACCATTTCGCATAGTCCGCTTTGGTCTTCACTGGCTGTGCGCCAAACAGGGCACTGTAAAAGGGAATAGCTTGCTCGATACTTTCCACACCGATATGAACGTGTAAGCGTTTCATGATGTTTTCTCCTTTCCTTTAGGCGGACAACAACTTGGCATTTCAATTACAGAACAGCCGCGCTTTTTATCCTCGCGGATGCTGGCAAACTCCATGCGGCAACAATCCTTGACCATGTAGCGGATGAGGTCGGTGAAGAACTCGAAATTTGCCGTGTAGATAATCGAGCGGCTTTCACGGCGCGATTTAACAAGTCCCGCATGGCTCATCTGCGCTAAATGGAAAGACAGGGTGTTATGCGGGATACCCAGCGTTTCGCTCAGCGTTCCGGCTGGTGTCCCTTCCTGTCCGTATTCCACCAGCAGGCGGAACACCCGCAAGCGGGTTTCCTGTGAAAGTGCGTCAAAGGCGGTGACTGCTTCATTGATTTCCATATGTCCAGAATAATGGACTAGTAGAGGATTGTCAAGTGACCTTCTAGTAAAATACATTCCTCAACTGCGCAGCCTCTTAGGATACTCTGGGGGTCATTCTCTACTTCGGTAAGGTGACAGGTGCAGATTATTCATCGTTCGCGATCGTTCCCTCGGTCCCTTTCCGTCTTCAGAGTGAGGGTTCGTCCTCCCAGATAGCGCACCAAATCCGCCGCCAGCTGGCGGTCCTCTCCTCGATCAGATCGTGCAAGCGTCCTCAGGACCTGCTCGTAATGGTGCATCACCTCGCGCTGTTTCCTTGGCATGTGGGTCACTCGTTTCTGGCGATCGAGCTGCTTTGTGTGCATCGTGCGATCACGGAGATGTTGGATTTTCCACCGTTCGTGGGCAGTGCGGTGAATTCGGCTCGTGGTCGTGGCCTCAATGCCATGCTCCCGTAAGGCTTCCGCAAACCCCTCGCGCCAGCGTTGCAGATCGGCCTTCCTCGGATTCAAGCGAATCCCATCAAGCCCTGCCGCTTTCACCGTCAGATGCACATGTGGATGTGGAGAGGGGTTCGGATCCGGATCGGTCTCGAACGTGTGGAGGACCATCGCGTACTGAAACCCTGAAAACTCCCGTTTGGCAAAGTCACGCGCCGCCCGTTGGACCGACAGCGGATCAGTGCGTGTCGGCATGGAGAGGACGAGATGAAAGGCGTCGCGCATAGTGGAGTCCGCCGCGATCGGCATGCCGCCGTCGCGCCATTCGGCTTTCAGATCAGCCACGGCATCCTTCCCGTGAATCACCTGGCCGTCTTGATCCTCGATCTCGAGTTGGCCATCGCGTGAAATATATGTGAGGTTGTTCGAAATCCCCTTCATCCCTTTCGGCGCCCTGACGAGTTTCACCACGACTTGTGGTGCGCGGCGGACCATGGCTTGTAATTTCCGCCGCACATAGGTCGCCCGAGCCTGTGAGGTGCTGAACCGTCCGCCGGTACTCACGCGCTTGGCGGAACTCAGACGAACACTCCTGCTGGACCTCGGTCGTGGGAGGGTCTCCATTGAGACATTGAAGAGCCGACTCCCCCACTCATCCAACTTCTGGTCAATCTGGCTGACTGGCTGAGTCATTGGATGTGCCAACGCTCCACGGTCCCACGTAAGACATCGGACACCTTCTTCGTATGGGCCTGGATCACGCAAGAGAGTTCGGTGATGACCTCGACTCGAAACGCAGTTCTGTTTTGAGGCGAGGTATTCAAGACTTTTGCAATCTGGTTCAGGTTCCTGCCCAAGGCCAACAGTTGCTGATTCGACCGGGCCAAGGTCTCCAATTCCGGCTGTCCGACCTGCGGCTGCCCGGTCAACTTGGTGCGCACCATCGCCACCAGCCATTTCGTCGGCACGTAGCCTTCGTGACCGGCCATCTTCTTCAGGGCAGCGAGTTCTGAAGGCGTGAGATGCACTTCCATGCGGGCAGTCGCTCGTTCTTGCTTCGGAGTCACGCGCAGCCGAGGTGCAGGGGCTTGGATCCCTTTCCGGTGCATGGCTTGCCGAAGGGCGTTCCGTAGGGCGTGGCTCGGCGTGACGCCTTGCAGCTCACACCAGGCCTGCCAGGGCGCTTTCAGTTCACCCAGATCCACCGTGACCGTCGTCGTCCGTTTGACCGTCTGCCCCATCAGCTCACCTGCACCAAGCCCAGTTGCAACACCCCGCGCCCCTCACCGACCGGTGCCTGATTCCGGTCGTACGAGGGTCAAAGAACAGGCGCACAAGAATACGATAAACCCATAATGTAAGACAACTACGGGCAAGAGCCATATCCTGCAAACTCTTAAAATAAGGATAAGAAGAGAGGGAAGAAGAAACAGATCTCGGCCCCCCAACCTCTTAAAATCCGTCAAATATGTACAAAACCGAGCACTCACGGGATCCTCAAAGAACTGACTCGGCGGGTCCCGCGCGCAACGGACGAAGAATTGATCTTTGGGACGGAGACGTGTAGGCTGATCTTTAGTTGGAGCGACGCAGATGACAACGGCGTATGAACAGACGATCCTTCAAAAACTTCGACATCTTCCTCCCGAACGGTTAGCCGAGGTGGAGGACTTCGTGGATTTTCTTGCCCACCGTCAGGCCGAAGAGCGCGCTCTGACTCAGGCCGCCGGCCACCTCGCCACCGCCGCCTTGGCGCGGGTCTGGGACAACCCCGCTGACGCCGACTATGACCGGTTATGACTTCGGGGATGTGGTCTTAGTCCCCTTCCCCTTCACGGATCAGTCCGCCGTCAAACGCCGTCCCGCCGTCGTGGTCAGCAGTCCGGCCTACCACCAGGCCCGTCCTGATCTCCTGATCATGGCGGTCACCAGTCGGCAATCTTCTCCCCTCTCTGTAGGTGAAGTGCAGATACAAGATTGGCAGGGAGCGGGATTGCTCAAACCGTCTGTGCTCAAACCCATCCTCACCACCATCGACCCAGCCCTTGTCCTCAAGAAACTGGGCCGACTTACCACGACGGATCAAAGTGCGCTTCGCCAAGCCCTTCGGACCATGCTCGGGTAAGTCGTCCAGTTCCACGCTTTGGTAACAACCGGCGCTTCCGTACACGATCAGGTGAACACTCCATCAATCCTTTTCTTTCTGCTCCTCAATCCTCACTGAAGAGCCGAACCGATCATGAACGGCCACAGGCACCGGACTCACACACCAGCCTCTTCTCAACATCGTGTTGCGCCCCTCACCCAAGCGGGGGCGCAACAGACGTTCTGAATCTGTGGCTACGCACGACTGCATCCGTGACACCGTCTCGGTGGCGCGGTTGCCACGGGCGTGCCACACCCCCTGTTGGGCGACAACTATTGTCGCCGCACCGTCGTGTCGCGTTGCGCGACACGACGGTGCTGGACTCCACCTGGCACGGCGTCTCCAGACGCGGTGCCTCAGTTGTGTGGCTACCGAAGCCCCTCGCAGAGCGCAGGCTAGCGACGACTCAGAATAACCTCGTCCGAGACTCCGACTTCCTGCAGGGCCCAGGTGAGTACCGCGGGGACTCGGGCACATCTGACCCAACGTTTCCTTCTTTTCTGTGGCCCCCTACCTTTTCGGTATGGTCAAAAATTGTGAACCCTCTCATAAGTGCCACCGTGCCACGGGCACGTGCGTTCTGCATCTCTTGTCTAAGGCACATGGTATGACGGTACAGAAGTGCTCTCGTAAATTGCCTGGCATTGCGAAACTTCTCGGATAGAGAAGAGGGTCATGGTGGCCGTTGACCAAAGATTGGAATTCGGGTTTTTCGAGTACAAGAGCGCGTGAATGAGACCGTTAAATCTTCAAGAAGCCGCGCAGTTTCTTCGGATGTCGAGGTCTTCTCTGTACCAACGGAAGGATATTCCCCGTTATCGGCGTCCTGGCTCGCGGGCGCTGTTGTTCGATCAGGATGAGCTTGAGATGTGGCTTAAAACTGGGCGTGTTGAATTTGAATCCGTAGCGGCACCTGCGGTTTCCCCGAGTCAGTCGGCCTTACACTCGAACACTGGCCCTATCAGTGTTCCTAATATCTCTGCGAGTGACGCTCTGGACATTCAAAACGCGGGTGTCTACCATCGCAACCCACTCTATCGCTGAGAGACACATGGCGTATGTAATCACCAAGAGACCGACGAAGAAGGGCTTAGCCTTCGATCTGTACTTCCGATGGAAGGGCCTTCGCTACCGTCCCTTGCTCGGCTACAACCTCACCAAAGAGCAGGCCGAGGAAGCGGCAGTCGCTATGGTGGCCAAAATCCAGCAAGGCGAGTCGCGTCCGACAACTGTACCACCTGTGGCACCTACACTCAGAGAATTTCTGCCCCTGTATTGGCAGACCATGCATGTGAAGAAGCGGTTTGACCTGGCCAGGCCGGAATCTATCATCGAGACTCACTTACTCCCTCGCTTCGCCCAACGTCCGCTGGACTCCCTCACGGCTGAGGACGGCCTAGCCTACATCACCGCTCGTCTTGCTGCGAAGGCCGCGCCTTGGACAATCAGGCGAGAGTGGAATGTGTTGATGCGGATTCTGAACCTCGCCGTCGACTTCGACAAGCTGGATAAGAACCGGCTTAAACGAGTCGAACTGCCCGATGTCACGACTCGCGAGCGTGTCGCTACGACCGAGGAACTGAAGGCAATCCAGATTAAGACAGAGGAACGCCGGGCGAAGGTGACCCAGTCGAATCAATATGACCCGGCTGAACTCTGGCGGATTGTGACGGTCGCGCTCAACACTGGACTCCGAGAAGCCAAAATCCTAGAGATCGATCGAACCTGGATGCGCAAGCGGGATGACGGGTGGTGGTTGATCCTTCCGCCAGCAAGAAGCAAACTGAAGCAGACACCCCGCGAAATTCCCCTCAATCCTGCCGCCTACGCGGCCCTACACGGGACGATCCCTCATGTGGACGGGAGAATCTTCAGACGATGGACTCCGGCCGCGTTCAGCATCTTCTGGAAGCGTTTGGCAAAGGAAGCGAAGGTGGTTGACCTCCACTTCCATGATCTCCGTCATACCTTCGCAACGTGGCTTCAGAATCTCGGCGTTCCGCTTGAAGTGCGGGCGGCATTGCTGGGGCATCGACTGCGGGGAATGGGACAGGATCAGCTCGGAGGTGAATCCATGACCGCAGCCTATTCGCATGGCGGATATGGCTGGAATCAGCAGCTCCGGGCCGCCGTTTCCCTGCTTCACAACGCCCTTTTGTCCTATGGATTGTCCTATGGAAGTCCGATTGAAGCATTGACAGAACGGGTGAAGGTCGCTAACTCTTTGGAACGGCGAGAGAAAGGGTGGTGGTCCCAACGGGATTCGAACCCGTGTTTAAGCCTTGAGAGGGCTCCGTCCTAGGCCAGGCTAGACGATGGGACCATCCGATGACTGTCCGAAAGCTGGACCGTAGCATAAGCGGTTTTCGGTTTGCAACGAAGCCCTACCCCGCTGGAGGAGCACACATCGGCGCTTTCCAGCTGGGCCGTTTGCAGGGGGCCAAAATACTTGTCTATCTCTGCCATGGCGAGTCTTGACAGGAACGACCAGAAAGCATAGTTTTCAAAAAATTTTTACATGACGCTGCCCTTGCGCTGTGCCAACTCCGGACGACCCGATGGGCGCTGAGGATCGAGGATGTTGAATGGATGAACCGGCGGTGTTTCGCAGAACCGGTCCATTAGGTCACGCCGCAACGGGTGGCGCCCTCACCCGGCCGGGAATCGAGCTGTGTATCGGATCCAACATCTTCCGGAACACCAACGGCGTCGTTACGATTCATGAAAAAGAGCAAGTCCTCATCGAGACCAACCGTGAGCACGGGCTGTTTCTCATCACTCTGGATCTGTACGACGCACAGGGTACTCGCATCGCCCATCTACGCCGGAATGCCCTCACGTTGAACGAGAAGGAGCGATTCGCCGTCGAAGTTCACCTCGGGCAGAGCCTTTCGTCGGTCGATGGTCCATCGGTTCGCTTGATGGATCAACAGTCCGGTGGGATCGTTCTCAGCGCAGCGATGACATCGGAGCACAAGGTCGCTCTCTTGTTCGGGAAGTTTTACTCGCATAGAGGAGTGGAGGTGGAAATCACCCCCCACTACTGTCGGATCGGCTCCGGAAGAACGCTATTTGGAGACATCGTCGAGAGTCGTGGTGGGCCAGCCATCCTAGGGTGACGGGGTTCCCCCTCTATCAACGAGTCTCGAGCCCAACTCCCCGACGCCCTTTATTGATTCGGCGCCAGCGGTGGGCGCTCAGATACATAGTCTACCGTGACACAGCGGGCTTGGCTTCGTGTCCACAAAACAACACGATCCATGTGGCGGTCGATAGTCCGTATCCCTAGAAGAGCGCCATGACCGACATTCCAAAACCTACCGTGCAAGCCTTCCTCGTCTGCGACCAGGTCATCGAAGACAGTTTAACGAAAAAGAAAAGTTTGATCGGAATTTTCACCCATCTCCAAGCCCCTTCATTTCCGTTTCAGCATCAGCAGATGGGGCTCTACTTCTGCCTGACCGACGCAGAAGGTCTGTATCATTTCGATATCGACTTGATCTATCTCAACTCGGAGCAACTCGTCTGCCGAGCTACCCTTCCCAACATTGACATCGGCGATCGGCTCCAGATTTCGGACTTCGGGATCAACGTTCCCCTGCTCATCTTTCCCGCGCCGGGGCGCTATGAATTTCGGCTGCGCATGGAAGGCCATCTCATCGCGCAAAAGGATTTCAGTGTCATGCCGCCGCCGGACCCTTCCGCCGCCGAACCGTCCGCTTAAGCGTTCCCCGTTTCTCTCATCACCCAGTCTATGATAGAACTCCCTCGTGCGATTTGCCTGTCCTCATGACCGAACGTAGATCACTACAGAAAACTTCCTGATGGCTTTCGAGTCCACAACCGCATCGAATTTCATTCGAGACATCGTCGCCGCCGACCGCGCATCCGGCAAACACGGTGGTCGGGTCGTCACGCGATTTCCCCCCGAACCCAATGGGTATCTCCATATCGGACACGCCAAGTCCATCGTCCTGAATTTTGGAATTGCGAACGAGACACCGGCAGGAGTCTGTCATCTGCGGTTCGACGATACGAATCCCACCACCGAGGATCCTGAGTATGTCCGGGCCATTCAGGAAGACATCCGGTGGCTGGGATTTGATTGGGACGGAAAGAGGTTCTACGCCTCGGACTACTTTGAGCAGCTCTACGCGTTCGCCATTGTCTTGATTCAGAAAGGCAAGGCCTATGTCGACAGCCTTTCATCCGACCACATTCGTGAGTACCGCGGCACGCTGACAGAGCCTGGTCGCAACAGTCCCTTTCGAACTCGGTCCGTGGAAGAGAACTTGGACCTCTTTGCGCGCATGCGAGCCGGAGAGTGTGCCGATGGCACTCACGTCTTACGCGCCGCCATCGATATGGGATCGCCGAACATCAATCTGCGCGACCCCATCCTCTATCGAATTCGGCACGCGACCCATTATCGGACGGGATCCACATGGTGCATCTATCCCTCCTATGATTTCGCCCATCCGCTCTCTGATGCCATGGAGGGGATCACCCATTCCCTCTGCACCCTTGAATTTGAGGATCATCGACCGCTGTACGATTGGGTTGTCGCGGAATCCGAGGTTCCGCATCGTCCACAACAGATCGAATTCGCGAGACTCAACCTCACCTCCACCATCATGAGCAAGCGTAAGCTGCTCGAATTGGTGACTAAGAAATTAGTGACCGGCTGGGATGATCCTCGCCTTCCCACCCTCAAAGGCCTTCGTCGCCGAGGTGTCACGCCGGAAGCGATTCGTGCCTTTTGCGACCACATTGGTGTCGCCAAGCGCGACGCCATCGTCGAGATGCAGTTGCTCGAACATTTCATCCGAGAGGACTTGAACAAACGATCACCGCGCGTCATGGCGGTCCTCCGACCGTTGAAAGTCGTGATCGACAACTATCCGGACGGTCTAGTCGAAGAACTCGACGCCGTGAATAACCCTGAAGATGCCGCCGCGGGAACTCGGAAGGTTCCATTCTCACGGACACTCTACATCGAGCAAGACGATTTCCGTGAGGATCCGCCGAAACAGTTTTACCGCCTCGCACCTGGCCGAGAGGTCCGGCTCCGCTATGGATACATCATTCAATGTGTGAGCGTGACGAAGGACCCTCACACTGGGGTGGTCACCGAACTGCACTGTACGTACGACCCTGAGACAAGAAGCGGCTCAGCACACGAACAGCGCAAAGTGAAGGCCACCATCCACTGGGTATCGGCCTTACATGCGCTCAAGGCCACCGTCCGCCTCTGCCATCCGCTCCTTCTCCCTGACGAGGCTAAAGACCAGACCGATCGGGACTGGACTCATTCACTCAATCCTCAGTCTTTAGAAACTCTCAGCGGGTGCGTGGTTGAGCCAAGCCTTGCTTCGGCTGCGCCAGGCTCCCGTTTTCAATTCGAGCGACAAGGGTACTTTTGTGTCGATCTCGACTCATTACCCGAGTCCCTCCTCTTCAATCGTACCGTGTCTCTCAAAGATGCGTGGGCCAGGGTTGAGAAAACCCAACCAACACCACGCCGCTAACCATCGTTGTGCCTTGGCGATCGGCAGTCTCTCGGCGCGCAGCTTCTTCCTCAATGCGTGCCATGGAGAAGCTACCGATCTATACTATCCCTTCAGGGAGATCAGTGGCTGTCGATCGCGGAATGCGATAAGACGCTTCGCTCACGTGTGGAGGTCACCATGATCGAATGTCGAGAACATCCAAGAATTCCCGTTGAACTGCGGGTCCTCTTTTCCATGACCGAGCAGACCGATATTCGCCAAGGCACGATGTTCGATATTTCTGCCGGTGGCTGTGCGGTCACCAGCACGGTTTCGATGTCGGCTGGAACGGGAGTCAAACTCCTGATCCATGCGACCGACTTGGCCGTCCCGATTACGATCCATTCCGCCGCCGTTCGATGGGTGAAACACGGTGAGTTCGGCGTCGAGTTCTTACGCCTCACGGACTTGGATCGAAGCCGATTACAGCGGTTGCTCCATCTCGCCAGACCGCGATCAGTCTCTCAAGACTGACCGACCTCGCCATGACTTTTCTTCATCCTGCCACCACGCTACACTCCATCCATGACCTGTCCCCTCTGCCATCGACCCACGACGTGGGAGGGAAACCCCTGGCGCCCATTCTGTTGCGAGCGTTGTCAGGTCTCGGATTTGGGAACCTGGGCCGCAGAGCAATACCGTATTCCGGGTCCGCCGCTCACAACCGAGACAGGCATTCAGGAGTCTCTCGCACAAGATGAGCGGAAGAGCGAAGGGAACGGTACGGCTAGCAATTCATCGACCGACTGAGGGACTCCTCAGGCAAGACCACCATCACTCCCCTTCCTGGTTGAATCTCGACTACATCTTCCCGTGAGGGATCCGTATTGTCGTTGACAGATACCCATGCATTTGATGTTGGCAAGTCGGACCGAACTTGCTAATGTCTCACTTCCATCCGTTCTACAGAAGGAGACCCTCCATGCTCCCGACCAAAGGCTATGCGGCGATGGCCGCTAAGGAACAGTTACAGCCGTTTTTGTTTGAACGGCGCGATGTCGGTCCGCACGATGTCTTAATAGCGATTTCCCATTGCGGCATCTGTCACTCAGATATCCACCAAACCCGCAATGAATGGGGTATTTCCCTGTTTCCAATGGTACCTGGGCATGAGATCGTCGGAACCGTCGCACAAGTCGGCACGGCGGTCACGGCCTTCAAAGTTGGGGATCGTGCCGGCGTCGGCTGCTTTGTGGATTCTTGTCGAACGTGCACGGCCTGCCGTGAGGGCCTGGAACAGTATTGCGACGGTGGCACAGTCTGGACCTACAGCGGACAGGATAAAGCCGGCCAGGTCACTCAAGGCGGCTATTCAACCTACATCGTCGTCGATGAACACTATGTTCTTCGGATTCCTGACGCGCTCTCATTAGCTGGTGCCGCGCCGCTACTCTGCGCCGGCATCACAACCTACTCGCCCTTGCGCCAATGGGGCGTCGGCCGCTACCACAAACTGGCGGTTGTCGGCCTCGGTGGGCTCGGCCATATGGCGGTGAAGATCGCCAAAGCGATGGGAACGGAGGTGACGGTCTTGAGTACGTCCGAGAGCAAACGAGAAGACGCGAAGCGGTTAGGAGCCGCAAACTTTGCCCTGACGTCGGATGCTCAGATCTTTACGAAGCTCCAAGGATACTTTCACTATATCCTCGACACGGTCTCGGCTCCACACGATTACAACACCTATTTGAATCTGCTCAAGACCGACGGCACTATGATCTTGGTCGGCGCACCAGAAACGCCGACTCCGGTCCAGGCCTTCTCGCTCATTTTCAAACGACGACGCCTTGCCGGCTCTCTCATCGGCGGGATCAAAGAAACCCAGAAAATGCTCGACTTCTGCGCTCAACATCAGATCGAGTCCGATGTTGAGGTGATTCCAATCCAACAAGTCAACGAAGCCTATGAACGGGTACTCCGAGGCGATGTACGATATCGGTTTGTCATCGATATGGCGTCGTTGAAGTAATCACCGACAGCAAACCAAGTAGCGACTCGGCGGGCTATGCTCTCCTTTAGCCTGTTTTTTGAATTTCCGTCATAGACCTTTCATCAAATTGATGGCCGCTCATCATCTAGCGGCTTCAACGGTGAACATGAAACGGACGATTTTGTTAATCGTTGCCCGGCGGTTCATGGCCTCAGTAGATCTCCAGGCAGGCAGCAGCAGGGTCATGCTCGAATGAGGCGATGGCCTGGGCGTGGTTGCGGAACAGTGTTTCGATATGCACGGTAGGCTGATTGCCCAGCGCAACCAGATGACTTGAGGCGGAGGCCCAAACAACGCGGCCATGTCAGCAAAGTCCGAGTCCTGCGAAACCAGCGTGAAGCCCTTGGCTTGAGCCTAGTGCCACACCGCCTGATCATCGGCTTCCGCCAAACCGAGCAGCCGAACCTGACTCGATCCGGGAAAGAGGTCGATCAGTCGTTGACAGAGTTTGAAGCTGAGGTTCTGATCGAACAACAACTTCATTGGGCGGCGGTCACCAACCGACGTTCACGGTCGGCGGCGTAGGCCAGGCAGGCACGAATGTCTTCCTCAGTGAGTTCGGGGTAATCGCTCAGGATTTGTTCATGCGTCATGCCGGACGCCAGCCACCCGAGCACATCGGCAACGGCGATGCGCATTCGACGTATACAAGGACGTCCGCCGCGCTTGCCCGATTCGATTGTGATGATGTGTTTGTAGTCCATTAGGTCTACTGTAGCATACCCGCATGTGATTTAAAGCAGTGGCTTCTCCCTTGGATCTGCACGATCCAGAGTCCGCTACGGCAGGCAACATCACGAGGCACAATATCGAATACAGATGGTTCTTCATGACCGTTCCCGTGTTACATCATGATCTCATATTCTCATCAAGAATCCAGAAAAGGGGGTGTGGCAGCTGACAGGGTAGAAACAAGTAGAATTGGCTGGGGGACTAGGAATCGAACCTAGGTAGCCGGCTCCAAAGGCCGGCGTCCTACCGCTAGACGATCCCCCAGCGCGGTACGGAACCGAGACATCGAGCTGAAGAGCAAGGCGTGGGAAAGATTTTGGCTGGGGGACTAGGAATCGAACCTAGGTAGTCAGATCCAGAGACTGACGTCCTACCGCTAGACGATCCCCCAACCGGAGTTCACAGTAATATATCACTCGTAATTTCGTCAAGATCAACGCGGGTTTGGCAAGAGCAACCCTTCACCCTATGGAGGCGCGCTCGATCCCTTGGCGGAGCCGAAACAAGGTGCGGTCTCGACCAAGAACCTCCATGACCTCGAAGAGGCCTGGGCTTGCCGTTCGCCCGGTCAACGCAACACGAACCGGCTGGGCTACCGCGCCCATTTTCACGCCCTCGTCCTCGACAAGCTTCTTGAAGCTCTCTTCCCACGCTGGCTTGGAAAAACTTGGAAATGCCTCGAAGCGAGCGAGCAGTTTCTGCAGCAATGGAACAGTTGCGGGCGTCAGAAATTTCTTGGCTGCCTCCGCCTCGAACGGGACCTCGTGCCCGAAATAGGGCTTGACCCAATCCACCATATCGACCAACGTCTTCGCCCGCTCTTTCACCAACACCACCAGCCGTGCAAGCCATTCGTCCGAAACGACCTCGACTTCCTTCTGTAACCCCGCTTGCTTTAACAACGGCGCGAGCGCTTGCGCAACCTCGTGCGGTGGACTCGTTTTGATGTGTTCGGCGTTCATCCACAAGAGTTTGTCAGGATTGAAAACGGCCGCCGACTTTTGCACATGATCCCAGGAAAACTTTTCAATCAGCTCCTGCCGTGTAAAGAGTTCTTGATCCCCGTGCGACCAGCCGAGTCGGACTAGATAGTTGACCATCGCATCAGGAAGATACCCCATGTCTTTGTAGGCCATGATCGAAGTGGCACCGTGGCGTTTGGAAAGCCGTGTTTTGTCTGGTCCCAAGATCATCGGCAGATGTCCGAAGCGCGGAACGGCAAACCCCAGCGCTTCGAATATCGGAATCTGCCGTGGCGTATTCGTGAGATGGTCGTCTCCCCGCACGACGTGGGTAATGCGCATCAAAGCGTCGTCAACCACGACGGAAAAATTGTAGGTCGGATAGCCGTTCGATCGAAGGATAATCACATCATCCAAGATGGTATTGTCGAACTCGATCTTTCCTTTAATCAAGTCATCGACAATCGTCTGCCCCTCTCGCGGGGCCTTGAACCGAAGGGCGGCATCTCCAGGCGGATGTGTGATCCCCAGATTACGACAGCGACCGTCATACCGAGGCGATACCCCCTTGGCTTCTGCTTCTTTTCGCCGAGCCTCCAACTCTTCAGCCTTGCACACACACCAGTACGCATGCCCAGCCTCAAATAGCTTCATGGCATGGCTGCGATACAGGTCCATCCTGTCTGTTTGGCGAAACGGACCTTCATCCCAATCGAGGCCGACCCACTTCATCCCATCGAGGATAGCTTGAATCGATTCATCTGTTGAGCGACTCTGGTCGGTATCCTCGATGCGAAGGATAAAGACACCCTGTTGCTGACGCGCAAAAAGCCAGTTGAAGAGAGCCGTACGCACTCCTCCAATGTGAAGAAATCCCGTCGGGCTGGGAGCGAATCGGACACGGACCTGGTTCATAACGGTGTTGTTCCTTTACGAGATGGATTCGATGGCGACATCTATACCATGCTGCGAAAATCCTTGTACATCGCGCCGGTCCTTCCATCTCCAGACAGCTTCTGCTATGACGATAATCAGAGATCTTCATGGCGGAACTGACGCAACCTGCCACAGTGCTTTCCGTGACCGACCTCACGCCTCACGTGCGCCAACTGGTGGTCAAACCCAAGACCACAAAAATTTCCTTTCAGCCTGGGCAATGGGTTTCCCTCAAGCTTCCGGTGGGACCTAAACCGCCGCTCAATCGTGCATACTCCATGGCCGACCCCTCATCGCCCTATGGTGAGCTGACCCTGGTCTTCGACCGTGTTCCAGGCGGGCTTGGCTCCAATTATCTCTACCAACTGAAGTCGGGAGATGAAATCTTCCTCTCGGGCCCGTATGGAAACTTCATTCTTCCTCAAGCCCTCGATCGAGAATTACTGCTCATTGGACGCTATACCGGACTTGTGCCGATACGATGCCTCCTCAAGCAGGTGTTTGTTTCAAAAACTCACACGCCGGTCCTCTTGATTGCGGTGGCCCCGAGCGAAGAAGAGAGCTTATTTCATCAGGAATGGCTCACCATGGCCATGCAGCAGCCCTCGTTCCGCTACCTTCCCCTGGTCGCTCAGAATGGCGAGGCGGACGCCGTCGAGAAAACGCTGACGATGCTTGCACCAATGATCATGGGGCAGCCAAAAGCGGTGCCCCTGCTCTGCGGAACGAAAGCCTTTGTCCGTCCGCTCCGCGCCTACTTTATGGAACAGGGTTACGATCGGAAGGAGGTGAAAATCGAGACGTACGACTGAGTCGCTATTCGGGATCCCTTCATGGCTAGACTCTTCTCGCGTATCACCACTCCAACATGCCTAGCGACGGACGTTGCTGGACTTTAGTGCGTCTCTCTTACAAGATTCTTGTTCACGGCGGGAATCTCAACGACGACATCCTTCGTCCCGTTGGGGACACATTGGCATCCTAAGCGCGATTGGAGCGTCGTCATAGGCGCCTCATCTAACTGATCGTATTCATCGTCCGTGCCTTCATTACAAGATTCCAGCCCCTGCCTCACGACGACATGGCAGGTTGAACAAGCGCAGACCCCACCACACACATGCTCCAGATCTACTCCGTGTCCCATCGCTATGTCCAGAATGCTGCCGGGGAGGCCGGTCTCTCCATAGGGAAGTTTTTCGGGGTCGACGGTGACGGTCGTCGAATCCCCGTTCGGTTGAATAAATTTGAGCGTATACGAAACTTTTGGCAGCTCATAATCCGTCTTCTCAATATAAGGGTTAGTCCCGCCCATGTACCGATTCCTTTCTAAGCCATTGCTTAACGCTCGCCCTGCCTTGACATCAGAGAAATCTGCGTGCTAGTCTTTATCCGACCATATAGATCGGAGATCATTATAGTCTCCGATCTGAACGATCGGCAATAGCAATGTTGAAGATTTCTAAAAAAGCTGATTATGCCCTCATGGCCTTACAGCATATCGCGTCGGTCCAGTTCGGCGATATCACTCCTGGTCGTGTGGTGAATACCAAAGAGATCGCTGAGGAATACAACATTCCCCTGGAGTTGTTGGCCAAGGTCCTCCAGGTTCTCTCAAAAAACGGCTTGATCGAAAGCCACAACGGCCCGAAGGGAGGCTATCTTCTGGCTCGAAGCGCCAGACAGATCACCATCGCGCAGATCCTGGAAAGTATCGAAGGTCCCCTAGGAATCACAGACTGCTCCCATGAAAAAGAGGGAGAATTCTGTATGCAGCGTGAACATTGCAACATTCGCACACCGCTGTTGAAAGTCCAAGACAGCATCTACCAGTTACTGAACAACATGACGTTGGGAGATATGCTGGGTGGCACACCCCTGATTACGATTCAATCTCCCTCGACACAAGGAGTCGAATGATGAAGCTTCCCATTTTCCTCGATAACCATTCCACCACTCCCATGGATCCGCGAGTCCTGGAGGCCATGCTGCCGTATTTCGTCGAGAAATTCGGCAATGCCGCCAGCCGCAACCACGCCTTCGGGTGGGCCGCGGAAGAAGCCGTGGAGCATGCCCGAAAGCAGATTGCGAAGCTGATCAACGCCGACGGCAAAGAAATCGTCTTCACCAGCGGCGCCACTGAGTCAGACAACCTGGCGCTGAAGGGTGCCTTGGAGATGTACAAGGAAAAAGGCACCCATATCATCACCTCGTCTACGGAGCATCGGGCCGTGCTCGATACTGCCAAGTCCCTTGAAGCCAAAGGGCTGGCGACTGTGACCTATCTGCCGGTCGATAAGTACGGCATGGTGAATCCTCAAGATGTGCAGAATGCGATCACCGATAAGACGATCCTGATCTCGGTCATGCTGGCCAACAACGAAATCGGCACGATCAATCCTATCCAGGAGATCGGCAAGATTGCGAAAGCGAAAGGTGTCCTCTTTCATTGCGATGCGACGCAGGGCGTCGGGAAAATTCCCGTCGATGTCCAAGCCATGGGTATTGATCTCATGTCTTTTACATCCCATAAAATCTACGGTCCCAAGGGAGTCGGTGCGCTCTACGTCAGAAAACGAAACCCGCGCGTTCGGATCGCGGCCCAGATGGACGGGGGAGGACACGAACGTGGCATGCGTTCCGGCACCCTGCCGGTCCCATTGATCGTCGGATTCGGAAAGGCTTGTGAGCTCTGTGAGCAAGAGATGGCCACGGATGCGGTCAGGCTCAGCAAGATGCGCGACCGCCTCCAGACCGACATTATGGCCGCCCTTGAAGAAAGCTACCTCAACGGCCATCCGACGAACCGTCTACCGGGGAACCTCAACATTTCGTTTGCCTATGTCGAAGGCGAGTCGTTACTTATGGGGATGAAGGACATCGCCCTTTCATCCGGGTCGGCCTGCACGTCGGCTACGCTGGAGCCCTCATATGTACTGCGGGCGCTCGGCGTCGGTACGGAGCTCGCCCACTCATCGATTCGTTTCGGCTTGGGCCGTTTCAACACCGACGAAGAGATTGACTACACGATTAAAAAGGTTATCGAGATCGTCACCAAGTTGCGGGAAATGTCCCCGCTCTATGAAATGGCAAAAGAAGGCGTGGACTTAAAATCCGTGCAATGGGCAGCGCACTAACTGAGATACTTATATTTCGGAGGACACCATGGCATATAGCGATAAAGTCGTCGATCATTTCAACAACCCCCGCAACATGGGGAGCTTTAAGAAAGACGAGGAAGGCGTGGGCACCGGGATGGTGGGAGCCCCGGAGTGCGGCGACGTCATGAAGCTACAGATCAAGGTGCAGAACGATACGATCGTCGATGCCAAATTCAAGACGTTCGGCTGCGGTTCGGCCATCGCCAGCTCCAGCTTGGCCACTGAATGGCTGAAGGGAAAGACAATTGAAGAAGCTCAGAAGATTAAGAATACGGACATCGTTCAAGAGTTGAATCTTCCCCCGGTGAAAATTCACTGTTCCGTCCTCGCGGAAGATGCCATCAAAGCGGCCTTGACCGATTATCAGAAGAAGACTGACGCCCAGTCGACCGACACCAAGTAACGTTTACGAAGGGAGTTTCCCATGGATACAACCAACGTAGAGACTCAGGCTCCGATCATCTCGCTGACCGATTCGGCGTTGAAGGAAGTCAAGCGGTTGATCAATGTGCAAGGGATCGAAGAAGGCGGACTACGTCTTGGGGTGAAGGGAGGAGGCTGTTCCGGCTTGAGCTATACGATTAATTTCGATGACAAGATCGGGCAGTATGATCAAATCTATGCGATCGACGGTGTGAAAGTGATCATCGACGCCAAGAGCGCGATCTATCTCCAAGGCACGCAATTGGATTATCAAAAGGACCTAATGGGCGGAAACTTCAAGTTCATCAACCCAAACGCCAACAAGACCTGCGGCTGCGGGGAATCGTTCTCCGCCTGATTCAAAACACAGGAGATCCCGACGAAGCATGGCGCGTGTCATGCCGGATATTTCTTTATGGCTCACGATCAATCCTCTACCCATTCGGAAACCCGCCGCCAGCTGCAGATGGCCAGAAGCATGTGCTGGCATTGTCAATCCGAGATGTCGGGGGAATACTTCTGCGAGAGATGCGTGAAAGTCCAGCCGGTTTCGAAAGACACCGACTACTTCACCTGTCTCGGATTCCCTCGTCGCCTCACCTTAGACCCCAAAAAGCTGGAAGCGAAGTTCTACGAATTGAGCCGAGCCTTTCACCCTGACTTTTATCAAACCAAAAGTCCGACCGAACAAACGATCAGCCTGGGCAACGCCGCCGTGCTCAATACGGCTTATCGGACGCTTCGTGATCCCATACAACGAGCGGAGTACCTCCTGGCCCTTGAAGCCGGCTCGGTCAAAGATATCCGAACGTCTCCTCCAGCCGACCTCTTCGAGGAAATCCTGGAACTACAAGATACCTTGGATCAGTACCGGGCCTCGGATCATGATTCCGACGAGGGCCATCGGCTCCGTGCCATGCTCCAAGGGGAGCAACAGACGCTGGAACGGCGCCGTGAAGAAATGGAGTCACAACTTCAGCAGCTCTTTACAGACTGGGATGAGCTACAGGACAGAGGAGAAGCCACGAGCCAGGCAAGGGCAGAGCGGGATCGAATCTTGAAACACATGCGCGATTTACTGTCAAACCGAACCTACGTCAACAACATCGTCAACGATCTGGCAGCAACGATCGCCTGATGACACACGTTTCAGCATCTTTGATATGGCACGCATAGTCGGCATCGACCTGGGCACGACTAATTCACTGATCGCCTACATGAAGGACGATCAACCCTGCGTCGTGCCTGACCGACACGGTCGGACGATGGTGCCATCAGTCGTCGCCTTGACGGACAATGGTTTGATCGTCGGAGATTCCGCCAGGGAGCATTTGACGCGGAATCCTGAACGCACCGTCTATTCCGTCAAACGGTTCATGGGAAAAGGGCTGGTGGATGTTCAAAGCGAGTTGGCCTATTTCCCCTACCATCTCAGTGAAACCGGAGGTGTGATCCGAATCCGTTTGGGCCCAAAGAATTATTCGCCGCCGCAGATCTCCGCCATGATCCTTAAAGAATTGAAGCGGCGCGCGGAGGCGCACCTCGGCGAAAGCCTTACGAAAGCCGTCATCACCGTTCCAGCTTACTTCAATGACAGCCAGCGACAGGCCACAAAGGATGCGGGCCTGATCGCGGGGTTGGAAGTGCTCCGGATCATCAATGAACCGACCGCCGCCTCGCTCGCGTATGGGCTTCAGGAAAAAACGCAAGGGACGATCGCCGTCTATGACTTCGGCGGCGGAACATTCGATATCTCGATCCTGAAGTTGAAAGACGGCATCTTTGAAGTGCTGGCGACTAACGGCGACACCCACCTTGGCGGAGATGATCTCGATCGGGTTCTGGTCGATCTGTTTGTGGAAGAAATACGAGACCAGCGTGGGATTGATATCGGCAGTTACCCCGATCATATGCAGGCTATCCGGTTAGAAGCCGAGCGAGCCAAGATACGCCTTTCTGATGAGCTCAAAACCGAGATCACCATCGAGCTCCCGGAGGACAAAGGACGCTTTACCAGAGAGCTGACACGCGATCAGCTTGAGTCTCTCGTGGTAAGGATCATCGAATGTACCTTAGCGCCCTGTCGCATCGCGTTAAAAGATGCCGGCCTTACGCCGAACGATATCGACGAAGTGGTGTTAGTGGGTGGCTCCACCCGCATGCCATTGGTCCGGCAACGCGTCGAAGCGCTGTTCGGAAAGGTTCCGCATTGCCATTTGAATCCGGACGAAGTCGTCGCGCTCGGAGCGGCTGTGCAAGCCGATATCCTGAGCGGCGGAACGACAGATATGCTGCTGCTCGACGTAACGCCCCTGTCTCTCGGCATTGAAACGATGGGCGGAGTCATGAGCAGTCTGATCCGCCGGAATACGACCATTCCAGCGAGCGCGAAGGAAATGTTCACCACCTATGTCGACGGCCAGACCGGGGTAGACATCCACATCCTGCAGGGCGAGCGCGAGCTCGTCAAAGACAACCGGAGCCTGGCGCGATTCCGCCTCAAAGTGCCGCCGCTTCCGGCAGGGGTACCCCGCATCGAGGTGACCTTTTTGATCGACGCGAACGGCATCTTGAACGTGACCGCAAAGGATATGCGGACCGGGCAAAGTCAGTCGATCGAGGTCAAACCGTCTTATGGATTGTCCGATACGGAAGTGGAGCGGATGATCGAAGACTCATTCAAATTCGCCGCTGAGGACGTCAGCGCTCGGAAGTTGATCGAAGCTCGATTGGACGCCGACGCGTTGGTCAAGACGACCGAGAAATCTCTGGCCGAAGCAGGACATCTAGCGTCCACCGAGGAGGTGAATGGCATTCGTACGGCGCTCGCGCTACTCTCCACAGCGAAAGACGGTACCGATGCTCGTCTCATCCGTGCGCGCATGGCGGATCTTGAACAGGCTGCGAAACACTTGAACGTCGTGATGCTGGACGATTCGCTCAAAAAAAGTCTGCACGGGAAGAAAGTATCCGACGTGTAATTCACCACACACCACGACCGGTAAGACCATGAGGACACCATGGAGCTGAAGTGGCAAGACGCAGAAGATATCGCAATACGGTTGGTCGAAGAACACCCTGAGACGGATCCGCTGACCGTACGCTTCACCGACATGCATGCCTGGATCGTGGCGCTGTCGGACTTTAAGGACGACCCGAAGAAGTCGAACGAGAAAATCTTAGAAACAATTCAAATGGCGTGGCATGAAGAGTATCAGGATTCGAAATCGTAGCCGAGCTATTCCACATCTCGCTCCTCCGTCGGTTGCCTCTCGGGAATTTGATCCATCTTGTAGAAGTCGGTGGGGTCCACTCGTCGCTGGACGGCTTGGGTGGGCTCACTGCCTTTTGAGAAAAGCTCCACCGTTCCGTTTTCACCTTCTCCATCTGCTCCCTGCTCCGACTCCAGAAGACCTGTCGCGGAGTCAACTTTGACGAATGTCACGCCATCCGGAATTTCGAACGGGACCACGGGAAGTTGCTTGAGCGCTTCTTTCACAAAGGCCATCCAGATCGGTAAGGCCGCCCGCGCGCCGGTCTCACTCGGACCCAGGGAACGACGGTCATCGAACCCGACATACACGCCGGTCACCAAGTTCGGTGTGCCTCCGATAAACCAGGCATTGAGGTAGTCGTTGGTCGTGCCGGTCTTTCCCGCGATTGGACGCCCCAGAGCCTTTGCAGCCTGTCCCGTTCCCTTCTGCACGACATCTTCCATCATGTTGGCGATCAGATACGCGGTTTCTTTCGTAATGACCTCACGAGGATCTGGTTCAACCGCCTCGATCGTCTTTCCCGTGCTATCCTTGACCAATTTGATGGCATACGGTTCCACCCGAATCCCCTGATTCAAGAACACGCCGTACACCGAGGTCAATTCCATCAAACCGACCGAGGAGGAGCCGAGCCCCAGAGACAGATCGGCAGGAAGCGGACTCGTGACTCCGACCGTTCGCGAGAACTCGACCACGTTCTTCACCCCGACTTTGTCCAACAACCGAACCGTCGCCAGATTGTGCGACTGCGCCAGCGCATCGCGGAGACTCACCATGCCGTGGAATCTCCGTCCATAGTTCTCTGGTTTCCAGATCTTGTCTTCCTCTTCCTGCTCATACACCACCGGAGCGTCAAGGATCTGCGTGGCCGGACTTAGCCCCTGGCTCATCGCGGTGGCGTAAATGAGGGGTTTAAACGCGGATCCGGGCTGTCGATGGGCTTGGACGGCACGATTATACTCACTGCGGGAAAAATCATACCCGCCCACCATCGCGCGTATCGCACCGACCATTGGATCGATCGCAATCAAGCCTCCCTCGACGATGGGGGTCTGCTCCAAAGTGAGCTGGATCCCCTCTTTCGTCATCTTCTTGATCCCAATTTCGATGACATCTCCCGGTTTCAGGATCTGTTTCACATTCTGGTTGACGATGAAGTCCACCGCGGGATCCGATCCTTTGAGCATCCGCTTGGCCCACGCCATGTCATCAAACGCCAGCCTCGCAGTAAACGCGCCGACTTGAACCACATAGTGATCTTTGGCGACCTTTAGGACGACCCCTTCCCCCAAACTCCCCGTCTTCAACGACTGATCCGTTGAGGTCGACTCCGACGGTTGGAACGTCGCCAGGTCGACGGTGCGACGAGGCCCTCGCCACCCTTCCCGTTTATCCAACTCCCGGACTCCATTCAGAAACGCGGCCTCCGCTGCTTTCTGCATCTCGATGTTCAACGTCGTGTAGATCTGGAGACCACCCTTGTACACCATCGACTCCCCGTATTTCGCCACAAGTAATTGACGAACGTACTCGACGAAGTACGGGGCGAGATGCTCGCTTCCGGGTCGGTGGAATTTCAGCTGCTCATGTACAGCCGCCTCCCGTTCCGCTGCCGTGATAAAGCCAACTTCCTCCATTCGACCGAGCACATGCTCTTGCCGCTTCTTCGCCAGCTCATAGGCCGTGAACGGAGAAAACCGGCTGGGGGATTTCGGCAGTCCCGCCAAGAAGGCGGATTCCGCAAGAGTCAGATCCCTGATGTCTTTCCCGAAATAGGAGCGTGCTGCTGAGCCTACCCCATAAGCCCCTTGGCCAAAATAGATCTGGTTCAGATAGGTTTCAAGAATCTGCTCTTTCCCCGAGACGGCTTCCATCTTGTAAGCCAAGATGAGCTCGCGAATTTTCCGCTCATAGGAACGCTCCGACGACAGAAACAACGACCGCGCCAATTGTTGCGTGATCGTGCTGGCGCCCTCCACCTTTCTCCCGCCGTGCCGAATATTAGTCCACGCGGCTCGCAACATCCCAATGTAGTCCAATCCTGGATGCTCAAAAAACCGCGCGTCCTCCGTGGCGATCACCGCCTGCGTGAGCGTCTTGGGAATTTCAGCCAGTGGCGTCAGGATACGCCGCTCGATGAAGAACTGCCCGATGGATTGCCCATCATCCGAGTAGACGGTGGTGACCAAGCTGGGTTGGTAGTTCTGAAGCAGGTCGAGTGATGGGAGATCATTCGCAAAATGCCACAAGACCCCCGCGACAGTCGTCGCGCCGAGGATGGTGACAGCGACCAGACCGATCAGCATGACCTGCCACCGACGCAGATGGCGGCGTGGCGGCTTTTGAATCATCTCGATAAATCGATCGTCTCTCGGCATCGTGTCTGGAGTCCTGTGAGCGTGAGTTTGAGGTACGCAAGACCTTACAATGCGTTTTCTGAAAACTCAAGCAAGACACTGATCGCATGCATCTCAGCGGGAAAAAGCATTTAGCTTTCTGGCAGTTTGTTGACAAACTGCCAGACATCCCTGTCAAGAATCAGGGAGAAACGACCGATACCAGCCTGATCGGGAAAACATTCATGGAACACGCGCAGCCTTAAGAGGTAGATGCTCAAGGCAAAGAACTCGTGCATATCGATGCCTCCTTTGAGCCGCTTGTGCCGAAATTCCGGACCGACCGCAAGAATGAAGTCGTGACGATGCGGGAAGCCCTGACCGCCCAGGATTTTGAAACGGTCGTGTCGTGACGCACGGGATGAACGGCGCCGGAGGAAGTTACGGATTCGACTCAACAAAGATCGTGTAAGGAGACCTGATGGGTACAGCATCGAACTCTTCTGTGCCGACGGTGCTCATGATCGAGGATCACGACGACACGGCCTGCTTGGTACGGTTCATCCTTGAACGTCACGGCTATGCGGTCCGACATGCCCCTGATGGGAGGAATGCCACACACCTGACGGAAACGAGCGAGCCTCCCGACTTGATATTGCTCGACATCTCACTGCCCTCCTTGTCGGGTTTAGAGGTCCTGTGCGCCATTCGATCGACACCGGAATGGCAGCGGGTTCCGATCATCATGCTGACTGCCAACGGACGCCCAGAATCGATTGTCGAAGCGACCACTCTTGGAGCCACGGAATATTTAAAGAAACCCTTTTCACCGGAACATCTTCTACGGACCGTGGCATCCTTCATACCGAAACCTAGCACTCAACCCACGCCTGAAGTTGCACAGCCTTGATCGGATCCTGTCTCAGATTGAAAAACTAAACACACGCAACGAGCATATCGCTCTTCTCATCCACCCGATTGACAGACAATAGAGGCTGAGCCGTTCTCTACGCGGGGTCCCATCCTTCGCTTGTTTGAGGCGATAGAGTTCGAGTATACTATTCAGGACGTCTCACTGAGGAGGCGTCTTTTTTTTGTCAATAAGGAAATCTCGTCATCATGTCGACAGTACGCGCCCCGCATGACCGCCGGAACGATATCCGGAATATCGCCATCATCGCTCACGTTGACCACGGCAAGACAACCCTGGTCGATGCTGTGCTCCGCCAAACCCATGTCCATCGCAAGATCGACGACATGGGTGAGCGCATCATGGACTCGATGGACCAAGAGCGGGAGCGAGGGATCACGATCCGCGCTAAGAACGCCAGCGTCATCTACAACGGAGTGAAAATCAACATTGTCGATACGCCGGGCCATGCCGATTTCGGCGGTGAAGTGGAACGCACGCTCCGCATGGTGGATGGTGTGTTGATATTGGTCGATGCGAAAGAAGGCCCCATGCCGCAAACGACGTTCGTGTTGCGGAAAGCCTTGGCGCTTGGACATAAAGCTATTGTCGTCATCAACAAGATCGATCGGCCTGATGCGGTCATCGACGATGTGGTCAACCGCACCTTCGACCTCTTCGTCCACTTAGGGGCCACGGACGAACAACTCGATTTTCCCATCGTCTACACGTCGGCAATCAAAGGGATCGCCACGCTCGATGTTAATAAGCCGGGAACCGACATTGTCCCGCTGCTCGATACCGTATTGGAGAAGATTCCTGCTCCGGCCATTCATGCCGACGCCCCGCTCCAAATCCTCGTCTTGGCCCTCGTGCAAGATCCCTATAAAGGCAAGATGGGGATCGGCAAGATTCAGTCCGGTTCCATTGCCCGGCGGCAGAATGTCATGGTGCTCGGCAAAAACGGCGCACAGATCCCCGGTAAGGTATCCGACCTCGCGGTGTATTCGGGCCTCGATCGAGCCGACAGCGAACAAGCGGCGGCAGGCGAAATCGTCGCGGTGGCAGGGCTCGATGAAGTGAGCATCGGCGATACCATCGCCGATGCCGACAAGCCGGTTGCCCTTCCGCGCGTGACAATCGATGAGCCGACGGTTCAGATGACGTTTTCCGTGAATAACAGCCCCTTCGCCGGGCGGGAGGGGAAGTTCCTGACATCACGCCATTTGCGTGAGCGCCTCTTTAAGGAACTCGAGACCAACGTGTCGCTCCGCGTGAATGAGACTGACAGCGCGGATCGCTTCCTCGTGGCAGGCCGAGGTGAACTCCATCTTTCCGTGTTGATCGAACAGATGCGACGGGAAGGATACGAGCTGCAAGTCTCGCAACCGGAAGTCATCCTCCATCGTGAGGGCGGCGCCGTCATGGAGCCGTACGAGGAGTTGACCATCCAGGTGCCGGAGACCTATCAAGGCACGGTCATCGAGGAAATCGGGAAGCGCCGTGGTGAAATGCGCCACATGCGGCTCATTCATTCCGATGTCGGCACCAGTGAAATGCACCTCGAATACCATATCCCAACCCGTGGCATCATGGGGCTGAAGAACGTGCTGCTGGCCAAGACCCGAGGAACCGTCATCATGCACCATGTCTTCACGGCGTACGAACCGGCCGAGGAACGGGACTTGATCGTGGCCCCGCATGGTTCATTGGTCGCCTACGAAGATGGTCTGAGCACAGGGTATGCCATCTTCATGACTCAGGAGCGTGGCGCCATGTTCATTGGTCCAGGCGTCGAGGTGTACCGAGGAATGGTCGTGGGCCAAAACAGCCGGGATGAAGACCTCGATGTGAATGTGTGCAAGGAGAAGCACCTCTCCAATATGCGGGCATCGGGTTCCGACGAGGCCTTGGTTCTCACCCCTCCGCGCGAAATGACGCTGGAGTTCGCGTTGGAATACATCGGAGCCGATGAGCTGGTCGAGGTCACGCCGCAAAACCTCCGTCTCCGCAAGCGCTTATTGAACCCGGATGACCGCCGAAAGGCACGGAAAGCCGGAAAATGATTCTGAGACGATTCTCAGCATGAGAATTAGAAAAAAAGCTCCCAAGCCGTCCGCTAAACGCCCACCACTCTACTTTCTCGGCTATCGGGGTACGGCTCCTGCGACTGATGAGGTCAAAGCCCTCTTTGACCGTGAGTACGGTGGTCCTCTGGTCATCCATCATGAAGAGGGGTCGGCTGAATCCTGGCAGGCCACGCATGGGCCCTGGTCGGCCCATGTGGTGCTGCCGTTGCCGATGAGTCATGTCGCTGAAGTCATGAAACAGCTGGCCTGGGAACACGAGATCATGGGTGCCATCGCCCCATCGCTTGCCTCTCCTCGGGACATGCCCGATACGATCCTGCTTGCGACACGCCTTGCCCGTTGCTTGACGCTGCTGTCACAAGGTACGGCGTACGATGTCATCACGCAAGCGTACATCAATCCGTCGGACTGGCAGCAGCGCGCACTCGCAAGTTTTGTCTTGGACGACCATCTGTCGATCGTGCATGACGACGCTTCACACGGCGATCGGGTGTGGTCGTACTCGTTGGGATTGAGCAAGTTCGGACTGGATGAGGTTGAACTATTCACCAATAGGGGACTCTCCGAGAGTACTGCCAAGGACATCCTCTTAGCATCAGCCGGCGAATTACTGCGGGGGGGACATTCTCCGAAAGTTGGAACATCGCTCGATCTTCCCCAGCTTGGTCGGTCGATTCAAATCAGGAACTATCGGACTGCGGCGCCTGCCGGACGGATGTTGGGATTTCGAGAGCTGAGAAATTCCTGATTTCCTCGTCTACTCAACGTGTTATCATCCCGCAACCTGTGTCGGACCTTCAGAGGCTGTTGACAAGCTTTAAAAACACAGGTTACAAAGTTTAAGCGTATTAGGCAGTGGGGTCCTTCCGACTCGAGACCTCAGTCCAGCAATTACCCATACAGTTCTATAAGGAGGTTTGTGATGAGCGACGTAGCACCGGAAATCAAGGCGGGCGATACGGCACCGGACTTCAACCTGAAGGATCAAGACCAGAAGGACGTGAAGCTGAGCGACTATAAAGGCAAGAAGAACGTCGTGCTCTGCTTCTATCCGCTGGATTGGAGCCCTGTCTGCCAGGGCGAAAACAAGTGTCTGACCGACGACTTCCCCAAGTTTCAGTCTGCAAACGCCGAGCTGTTCGGCGTCAGCTGCGACAGCTTCTTTTCCCACAAAGCGTGGGCAGACTCCCTGGACCTGAAACACCGCCTGCTGTCGGACGTGCACCGGACGACCGCGAAGTCCTATGGTCTCTATTTCGAGCCGCTCAATTGCTCCAAGCGCGCGACCGTCATCGTCGATAAGCACGGCAAGGTCGCCTATGTGAAGGTGCAGGAGATCAAGACTGCGCGCGAGGATAAAGAGATTCTCGATGCGCTCTCGAAGCTGAACTAAGTTAGTGCTGAGCGTTGAGTGCTGAGCCGAGAGGATTGAACCTTTCCACCTCAGCACTCAGCACTTGGAACCCAGCACACCCATGAGCACAGTCCTCGACGTCAGCGACGCCAATTACAAAGAATTCACCGACAGTGCCGGTGCGGTCGTCGTGTACGGCTTGGCCACCTGCGAACCATGCAAAGCCTATGACCCGATACTCGAAGAAGTCGCTGCGAAGTTTCCCGAGCTGAAGGTCGGGAAGGCCAAGATGCATGTACCAGGACGCTGTCGAGAAATTAAAAAGACCCACACGTTTGAAACGTACCCCACCACTCATTTCTTCGCGCATGGTACGTTAGTACTGACGCGCGAAGGAGTCGTCGAGCCGGCCGAACTCGTCGCACTCATTTCAGACCACTTGCTTAGGTAGCGCGATGCCCCTCTGAGTTAAGTGGTCTGAGCAAGCCTTTCCACAACCGAGAGCAGCCGCGCTGAGTGACGCGCGAGTGAGGAGGCGGATCAAAGATGAACAAGCTGGCTCGTTGCCTGGTATTCATTGCACTCCTGGCCCCGACGGTGCCTACGTGGGCGCATACCGATGAGTATTTCGAATCCGTCGAGGCGCCCCATGGGGGGCAGTTGCGCATGACCGGGCCTTTCCATATGGAATTGGTCGCCAAGAATGGAAACCTGACGGTCTACGTCACGGACCACGCGGACAACCCCATTAGCGTCGACGGCGGCTTGGCAAAGGCTAACATCGAGAACGGATCAACGAAGACACAGGTAAACTTGCACCCGGTCGGAAGCAATATTCTCGGAGGATCTGGCAACTTTTCGCTGATTCCGAGTACCGTCGTGATTGTGTTTATGAAGTTACCGAATCAGGAGGGTTACGCCGCTCGTTTCATGCCGCTCAAGCCAAAACCAGACCCGAGCAAGAAACCTCAGGAGGATCCATCGAAAACCGACGGTGGAGAGCATCACCATCATCACCATCCGCCGAAACACTGACATTCAACATCAGCCACTGTAATAATGTGATGAAGCCGACTTTCTAGGAGAAAGGATCATGAAACATCTGCTGGGCTCTATCGCGCTGTGTGCAATACTCCTCGGGGCAGTGCCGGTTACCGCCCACAAAGCAAAAGATTCCGGGCCTGTCACGGCCCCCCACGGTGGACAAGCGCTCACCGTCGGCCCCTATCACCTTGAACTGGTCGCCATGGACGGAGAACTGACCCTGTACGTGACGGATCATTCGGACAAGGGCATCCGGACTGATGGCGCGAGAGCGAAAGCCACCATCCAACATGGAACCGAAAAAGCCCGCACTCAGGTTGAGTTGGAACCGTCCGGAGAGAACATGCTGAAGGGAACCGGAACCTTTACGATCAACCCGGATACCGGGATCATCGTCTTCATCAAGATGCCCGAACAGGAAGCTCACGCCGCTCGCTTCACTCTTCGCCAGACCAAAAGCCAATCCGCACCCTCAGGAGAAAAAAAGCAGCACCGGCACAAGCAACCGGCGCACTGATTGAACATCTCCTCGGAACCCGTTAGGGCCAGAAACTTGAAGACGGCTTGTCCATGTAGGTCAAGAACGCGATGAGCCCCACGCCGGATAGCAACCAATATAAGCCGCCTTTCCAATTGCGTTGACTGAACGCGAACAGGCTGATCAGAAACATCAGCGCCCCTACAATCCCGATGATCAACGAACCCGTCGCACTCATGGCTCCTCGCAAGCTTGAATCTCTGTTTAGCATGCGCGGATGAGCAAACTCTAGGGAGTGGAGCAACGGCAGGACTTCGCCCCCCGTCTCGTTGGGGTGGTGAAGATCGGGCACCGCCGCGAGGTCCATCGATAGACGCCCCGGACTGTTGGTGGACGAGTGGTGGAGTGTTGAAATTGAAGGAAGTGAGCCCCTCTGCTCAGCCCGCGTAGTCAAAAGAGAGGTCGCGATTAGAGACGAGGCGGACATTGTGGAGGGTTCCACCTGCGGGTTGTTCAATGAGACGGTCCCAGATGGTCTTGGTGAGCGTTTCTCCCCTCACCGTATCAGACCCGAGCACCTGGCAGAGATCCTGTCGATCGAATTTGTTGACAATTCTTTCCTGCACCAGTCGATCCAATGCCCCGATATCGGTCACCATGCCCGTCATGGAATCGATCCGTCCCCTCACCGTCACAAAACAATCCCAATCTCGTCCTTGATGGTTGCCTTGGACAGCGTTGAACGTATACCGTTTCGTAACGGCGGCTATCTCCCGACCATCTGCTGCCGTGACCTCGGCATACAGATCTTCATCTTCACACAACCGAAGGGTATGCAGGGTCCCGATAGCCTGTTGCGTGGCCAACTTCGCCCACAGCACATGCGCAAAATTCTCTGATGTGGGGATTCTGTCCTTGAAGTATGGCATATCGAGGTTCAGGTTCTTGTGGTCGAATTCCTCGATCATATCGAGAAGGACCCGCTTGAGATCGAACAGGTTGACGACCATTCCCGTCTTGGGGTCAATCTCACCCGCGACTGTCACTTCCAGCAAATAATTATGTCCATGCGCGGGAGGATTGTAACAGTGGCCGAACACGGCGCGATTCTTGGCTTCATCCCACTCCATCCGCGTATAGCGATGCGCAGCGGCAAACTCGATACGTTTGGTCAGTAAAACCAATGACATAGTTCTTCTGTGTTGAGGCTTGAGTGCTCAGTTATGAAACAGATTGGTCAAACGCTAAAAACTTGGCACCCAGCACTTAAGACTCAGCACTACCTTTCAAATCAGCGAGCCATTCTTCCCTCATCGTACCCGGAACAGAAACTTCCTGCTGGTACCCACCGTGGTCCACTCGAATCTTCACCGGACGAGTCAGGTCCGTAAAGGTTCGTTTCATCGAGGCAGTCGGTCGAAACCTCACGAAATGAACGGCGCTGATTTTCGTTTCATGACTTCGTCCGCCCTCGAATTCGCCGAAGGCCGCTTCACCATCGGCAATAATCGAGACCTTGTTACCATGATCCAACCCCATGAACTGATCGAGTTTATCCTTTATCCTCGCCTCTTCTGTGATCTCGATCAAGAGGGTTGCGCTCAATTCGTCGGGATCCGGCAGCAATGCATTATACACATCCAGTTCCTCCTGAACCTTGACCGGATCGACGATGCTTTCAGCTCGAATCATTTCCTGAACCTGAAACCTGAGCGTATCCCGGTTTTCGAATACAAGGGTGATCAACGGACCAACAGAAATCCGGCGCCGCTGTTTCAGTGCGATGATGCTCGCCCGAAACGACGCGCGCTGCCGATCATACTCTTCGATCGAGATGAGGTCGTCTGTCTTAAGTGGCTTCATCAAATGTTTCACATTGTTTGGCCCGTACGGATAAGGTCGAACTCCTTACTATCTCCGCTACACAGGCAACCCATACGCGTTGCGGACAACCTGTATCGGATGCAGGACGGTTTTGCCAGGCGCATGCGCCGATCCTCGAGCTTGATCCAACTGCAATCCGGCCAGTGGACAATCCGAGGCGATAAGGTCAGGTTGGGCGTGCTCGATTGCGCGGACGGCCTTCCCGGCGATTTTCATCGACAGTGAGAAGAACTCTGTCTTAGCCGACCATGCGCCATCATGTCCCGAACAGTGTTCGATGACCTCGACCTGCGCGCCGGCGCACTCCATGAGTTCCTTGGATTTAAACCCAATATTCTGATCTCTCAGATGACAAGGAATCTGATACGCGACTCGCCCAGGCTTCATCGTGAAATCAGTCGCCAGATGACCCGCCTTCTTCATCTCCATGAGATATTCGCAGATATCGAAGGTCCGCTCGGCGACCTGTTTGGTCCGCTCATCACGCTGAAGCTCCGGATATTCACGTTTCAACATCAAGCTGCAACTGGCGGTAGGGACCACGACATCGTAACCATCGAGTACCCACGGAAGCAATGACGCAACGTTGCTTCGCGCAGCTTGTTGAATCGCTTGGGTATCGCCGATATCAAAGCTTGGCATCCCGCAACAGCTCTGCTGCGGCACCACGACATGAACCCCGCTCTTCTCCAGCACTTGCACGGTCGCCTTGCCGACATCCGTTGCTTGATAGTTTACGAGGCAGCTGGCAAACAGCGCGACCTTGCGAACTGGTGGATCGGCAGGAGTCGTCTTGGCTCGACGGCCGAACCAACGAGGAAACGTCTCGCGTGAAAAATGCAGAAGCCGACGGTCTTGATGAATTCCCATCACGCGATCCAGGATGCGACGCACGAATCGGTTGCCCAATAAGCTGTTCGTGATCGAGGCGGTCGCGCTCCCCAATTTCCCGATCATATCCGTCATGATGAGCAGTCGATCCCGCCATCGGACGCCGCGCTCGGCCGCCAGGCGCTTCTTCCACGCCACCATCAAATGGGGGAAATCGATTTCATAGTGATGCGGCGGAGTATACGGGCAATGGTTGAAGCAGAGTTTGCAGTAGTAACATTCGTCGACGACCTGCTGGTGATCGCCGGGGGTCAGCTTGGCAACATCGCCTTCATACACGTCAATCCGATCCAGCAGGGTGTTGAACGAGGGGCACAGATTGAAGCAGCGTCGGCACCCATCACAGACCTCGTAGATCCGTAAAGTTTCCTTTTCCAGCTGTCTGGCGTCGATCGGTTGGATGAGACTGAGGCCTTTCATAATTCATCTCTCCGAAAACGATCAGCGGCCAGTCTTCGCCGACGGATTCACGCCGCGTCGCCGAAAACTGACCGCTGAACGTGCGCTGATACCCAGGCTTTTAGGCTTTCAGACTATCCAACCCCTTCTGAAACCGGTTGGCGTGAGATCGTTCGGCTTTCGCCAACGTTTCAAACCATTCGGCTAACTCAGGGAACCCTTCGTCCCGAGCGGTCTTCGCCATCCCGGGATACATTTGGGTATATTCGTAGGTTTCGCCCTCGATCGCGGACTTGAGGTTCGCATCCGTGTTGCCCATCGGCACACCCGTGGCTGGATCGCCGACCTCTTTCATGAAATCCAGGTGGCCGAAGGCATGGCCGGTTTCTGCCTCCGAGGTATCTCGGAAGAGTCCACCAACGTCAGGATAGCCTTCAATATCCGCTCGACGAGCAAAATACAGATACCGACGGTTGGCTTGTGATTCTCCTGCAAACGCATGCTTGAGATTGTCGTGACTCTTTGTCCCTTTTAAGCTCTTGCCCATATCATCCTCCTCCTTTTTCGAAGGCCCACCCTTTACTTCCGCGAGACTCTCCGTCACCTGGAAATCGGGTGTTAAGATAGCGCAGCGATCGTGAGAGGTTCAAGTGGCTTCTCCTCTGCAGTCGGCCTAATCAGAGAAACTATTCAAAATCCCCACCGATGGGGTTAGTGTTCGCATGGGAAGGCCTGTGTTAGACTCCAACAGTTCGAAACGCCCTTAGACTTTCACCCACGAGGGTCCATGTTGATCGCGCCTCATCGCTTCTCTTTCCAAGCAACATGTGTCATGGCACTGTTCGTATTGATCATGTCCGGTTGTGCGCCAGACTCATATCAACGGCGAGCCGACGTCATCAAAACTCACGTTGAAGACTTCTACGGTCACCTCAAGGCCAATCGTGTGGGTGCCGCGGTTCACGAAAATGAGCAGATCGAAGTCATGGCCGATCAGATGGCGGAAACGGCCAGGAAGCGGGGGCAAGTGCAAGGGACCACGCAGGTCGAGCGTGAATTCGCTCTGATGAAAACAGCTCGAGAAACGGCCGCTCAAAACTGGATTGCCTTGGGGCAATACTTCGCGATCAAGGAGCAACCAGAGAGGGCTCGCGCATCCTATCAACGGGTGATCGATACATATACAGACTCGGCAGAACGCGCGTACCGGGAACAGGCCGTTCGAGCCTTGAAAGACTTGGAGATCGTGTCAGGGCCAGCTCCTGGATTGACTCCCTAATCGTTGATATTGTGGCTCCGGTGAGGACATTTCCCCTTTTTAACTGCATATGTCTTTCCCAATTCCGTTCGTAGTTCTCCTACTATCTCTATGGGTAGCATGCACAAGCTGTGTCCACAGAATTCACGTGGCGCCGCTTCCGGACGAACCTTCATCCGTCAGCATTCCGCAAAGCCTTCAGCTCATTGTCAGCCCTCCCTCACTGGAAGGCGCTGACCATAGACCAGGCATCACGCTGCTGAAATGGTCGCAGTCCGATCTCACCCAGGCAATCTTGGGCTATCTACAACAACGCGGTACCTTTGCATCGGTTTCAGGTGAGCCAGGTGACTTCACGCTTCGCGTGGCCAGCAAACTATTCCTCACCTCCCGACAAGGTCTCTATCATTACCGGATCGTCCTACAAGGGGAGATGAGTGAGGCGGAACAAGCCGTCAACTCATATCGTGCTGAACACACCGTAGCGGGTTCATCAGTACGATGGGTAACGGATTCCGACCGTGTCCCTATCGAAGCAGCCCTACGGTTGGCTTTGAAAGACCTGACGGGGAAGATTGAGGAGGACCGCCGCTTCTACATCAAGCAAACGGAGAAATCAGCGCAGTAACTGCACCTGTGAGCGTCCACGCTCAAACCAGAATAGATTGGGCCACCTTCGCCGATTCAGAAGAATTGGTCGTCTGGTGAGAATCCACCTCGGAAGTTTCCACATATTCCGGGCAATCAAGGCGGAAGTCCTCATCTCCAAATGCGACGTTGTAGAAGCCACAGTGATGAGGCACATCCGATTCGCCATGGGCATGTGGACTGAAGTGTTCACAGGAAACACACATCCGCGCGGCCTGAATTTCTCCTTGTAACTGAAGCGCGCGAATCAGTTTCACAAGCGCCGTGAGAAGGGCGACCTGTTCTTGCGTCGACAGATTTTCAGTCGCCGACGCCAAGATCTCAGGCCATCGGTTTTCCACATGACCCGCTTTAGCCCCCAATGCGGTCAGATGCACGGTCACGACACGGTTGTCGACTTCACGGCGTCGCCGTCTGACCAACCGCTTTTGTTCAAGGGTTCGGATGACCTCAGAGGCCGTGGGTAGCTTGACGGAGAGTTCCCGAGCAATTGTCGAAACCGTCGCCGAATGGTTCGGACGTGACCGGAGAAACGTCAGCACTTGGATTTGTAAGGGGCCAATGCCTTGTCGCCCCTTTCGTCTCCAGGTTCGGCTCTTCATTGCCAAACCGATTTTTGAAAGCCCTGTCACCAAACGATCAGGGAGTGAGTCCTGGTCGATCTTCGGTAGTGCTGACATACAACCCCCCTCTCTCCCTAATAGTTAGTCGGCGAGGGGGGTAGTCTATTGCGCTTTAGTCTTTCCCGTCAACCCCATCTCTTGGGTCATTTCCTAGGTTCGGCAATCAGCGAACCACAAGCACTCCGCAATGGGCATGTTGAACGACACGGGTGGATACACTACCGAGCAGTACGCGACGGATCGCGCCGAGCCCTTTGGCTCCAGTTACAATCAGATCAGCCTTCTCCTGTTTAGCCACGGTCAGAATTTCGTCGGCCGGTTTTCCTAGCCTCAGAGCCTCCCGGATCTGGAAGCCCGCGCTCGCAAGCTTCTCTCCATATCGCCGCATCAATCGTTTTCCAGCCTCTTTTACCTCTGGATACTTCAAGTAGGGCATCGCGTGCACCACGGTGACCAGCACCGGTTCGCGATCCGGAGCATCGGGTGTTGGATTGATCTGGCGCACGAGAAACCGAAGGGCCTTGTCAGACGCAGCCGACCCGTCGATCGCTAGAACGACGCGTCTGACGGGACGAGGACGCTCTTTCACCACAAGAACAGAACACGGCGCGTGGTGGATGGCGTGATTGGAGACGCTGCCCAGCATGAAGCGATCTAAGGCATCCAGCCCACGAGAGCCGATCGATAGAAGGGTCGCTCCACGTTGCGCATATTTCATGATTGTCCCGGCCACAGCCCCTCGCTCCACCGTGCCCCCTCCATTCAAGCCTAACTTGGCCAGCAAGGCGACCGACTCTTCTTTCGCCATCTTGGCGGCCTTCTCCATCCGGTTTACTTCCGACTGGATGTAGCGCTCCGCCCCGACAATGATCGGTTGGACCATGAACGGAGCCCGAACACTGGCCACGTCGACAACGTGCAGGACACGAACAACCGGCTGCACGATAAACGGCACGTCCGCCAACCATTCAATCGCCCATCTGCCGTATTTTGAGCCATCCGTCGCCGCTAGAATCTTCATGTTGGATATCCCTCACCCATTTATTCTTCGACGAAATATGCCTCGTGTGTTCAGTGCGCTGCCCTGAACCGTTCTCTAAACCCTTCTATGGGCAGGCCGCTCATCGCGGCGTATCGACCCAGCAGGTCCGGATTGCTTAGATCATCCTTCGTGAGCCGAATCATGTATTGCCGAGCGATCTGGTAGGACTGTGAATCGATATCCACCATCCTGACTTTGGTTCGTCCGGTGGAGGAATCCACCATCTGTTTGAATGGTATGGGAGTGAACCGCCCATTCTGAATCGAAACCATGGCCGACGTTCCCCCGTCCAATAGATACTGCGCGGCGCAATATCCAAGATCACGCGTATACTCGATATCGTATGGGATCGGATCGGCGCAACGGAGCTCATATCCGACGTTCTTCGCCACAAGCGTCGTAGACAAGCCCAACAAATCAAGCTGCTTCGTCAGTTCCCGCCGCAAGACGTCGCCCACATCCACTTCGGTCATGCGTATATGACCGTGCTCGTCTCTCTCAACATGCTCCAAGCCACCCAGATCATGAGGATCAAGAATTTCGATCAACCCTTCTGCCAACACCGCTACCCCATCGGCTAGACCCTGTTCCCGACGCTTGATGATGGCCCCTATCAAGAGATCCACGACCCGTTGGAGCCTCACCGGACGGTCTCCAAACTCTTCCGGAATGATCGTCAGCGTGGCGCCGGCCGCCTTTCCGATACCCAATGCTAGATGCCCGGCCTTACGCCCCATCGTCACGACCAAGTACCAGCGTGATGTGGTGCGGGCGTCAACCATGAGATTCTTCACGATCTCAACTCCGATGTGACGGGCGGTCTGAAACCCGAACGTGGGAATACCATAAGGAAGATCCAAATCGTTATCGATCGTCTTGGGAACGTGAACGACTTGTAGACGACCCCCCGATCGCTCCTCTAGTTTCATAGCTGAAAATGCGGTGTCATCCCCACCGATCGTCATCAACCGTGTGACGCCAAGCCGCGACAGCGAGAACAAGACGTTGTCGAGCAACTCCGTACTTTTCGTCGGGTTGGCCCGGGAGGTGCCCAAATAGGATCCACCACGAAAATGGATTCGGCTGATCTCCTCGATCGAGAGCGGTCGCACTTGTCCGGTACCCCCCTCCATGAGCCACCTGAACCCATCGATGATCCCGAGGACGTCCGAGCCTCCAAGAATACTACGAATCGTGGCTGCGCCGATCACGCTATTGATCCCAGGGGCAGGCCCGCCACCGACGAGAATCCCGACTATCGTTCGCTGCTCCGTCACCTGTTTCTCCCTACGCTGTTTCCCAACCGCCATTCACTTTCTTCTATAGTCTTCGACTTGGTTGTATACTCCCTTTCAGCAAGAGGCAAGCGGTGCGGTTGTGGATCGTACTGCTCACATCAAGGGCAATAGTAGACCGCTTTATTGGCACCATGGGTCACTCAGGCTTTTCCTCCAGTCCTACATGCCCGCGAAGGCGATTATAATTGAAGGCGCGTTGGCCACATCGTTGATGGCCCAGATCATGCTGCTCCATTTCCTCGATCAACTCACCCACCTTCCCCCGCAAATCCGGAGACGCAGCCGCATGTCGAGGGGTCTGAGCACCAAGCGCGAGATGAGGTTGATCCGACCACTCCAAATAGGCTTTCTCCAGAAACTGATTGAGCAGCTTGCGGTCTTCTTCACCCATCACGACCAACGTGGGCGGTTCATCGGACATGAGCTCGGCTCTCGAGAGTTGCCTGACCGGTGGCGCGAGCGTCTCATCGCGGAAATGCAGTGAAAACCCAAACGTAGCCGCAAGTCGATGTTTGATCTGGTCAAGCCGCTCAGGTCCGTCGCATTCCACCATCAGCTGAGACGACGTTAACGTCACCCTGGCGACAATACGGTCGGACCCTTCGTTTCCATCCCGCTGGACCCATGTGCGCGCCGGTGGGAACGTTCCAGCTGGGCCTTGTCTTTCAGCCGAAGACGCCGACTTCTCCGACTCAAGCTCGTTCATCTCGGACAACCCATCGACAAAGGAGCGATACTCGTGGTGGTCGTACAGGGCTACGGCATAGAAATAGGGCTGGCCATCGGGACAGCGATAGCGAATGTGGCTGACGGCGTCCACCAACGCGTCCATGCGGAGTTGCGCGAACGCCCAGAGCAACATATACCCAAAGCGTTTGGCGAACTCCTGCCACTCCCCTAACCCAAAGGACCCGGAACTCACCTCCATCTCTCGGCGCCATTCTGTGGTGATCTCGATCAACGCGGTGGCATCAGCCGGTGGCAGGATGATGCCGCAGCCGGACCATACCGCTTTACCTGATGTGCCGGCATCAGGGTCTCGAGCCACGCGAGTCAACAATACTTGGCCCACCGCAGCATCGTTGAGGGATTCAACGCCTGGCACCACGTACGAGGTTCGATCTCCAAGCGATTGCACTGTAAGCGCTTCCTCAGCCTTCGGTACAGAGGTGAGTTCCAACAGATCGAGATAAGAATGCTTCAGCGGATCGAGCCACCGCCGCTCTTCATCTGGGATATGTTCTGTGATGACGTCCCTCAGTTGTTCGATGAGCGACAACTGGCCGTCTTCAGGATAGAAATCGCAGATGAGCGAGAGGTTGGCGAGCTCAGTTTCTTGTGCAAGCGGCGCGACAATTCTCGCGGCACCACCTCCCAAGTAGGGTCTGAGGGCTCTCGCCAGCCCCATCTCCCGCTGCAGAGCAAATGTTGGCTTGCGCGACAGCGATTCAAGCCGCGCGAGCACCGTATCGAGGGACGGAGGTCTCGGAGTCCAAAACCCGGCCGCCTGGTCACTCGCGAGCTTCATGAATCTCTTCCATGACGATTTCCTCTGCATCAGGCCAATCGCGGATGGCGTTCCCCCTCTTGGCAACCTCGCTGCAGCCAGAGTTCATAGGCTTTCCGCGAGATGCGGTCCCACATTCCGTCCGGTAACTCGATAGGCCTCCCAATCACACCTGCGAGTGAGGAGGATTTGGCTTTCCCTTTACTGGTCGATTTGACGCTCGTTCGCATGACGTGTTCCTCGGTTACACGTTGGTTGATGGGACCGATCTGAAACGACACGCCGATGGCCAGGACGAAATTTCAGGCTCCGGACCGTCAGAACAGGGCACGAAGATTTCCGAAGGACTGACTCCGCAATACTGCCGAACAACGCATGAGATAAGCCGCGGCGTCCATGAGTTCCTATCACGATCAAATCAGCCGGCTGCGTCCGAGCCGCATCGAGAATAGAATCAGTCGGCAGTCCGCCCACGATCAGGGATTCGGATGGGACACCGGCAGTAGCAAGCGCCGAGACGAGCTCCGATAATCGTTTCGTGTACGCCATCCTGATCGACTCCCGTTTTTCCCTATGCGGGAGCGTAAAGTCTAGTCCATATGAGACCGGCTCTAGGACATGAAGGATCTTCACCGAGGCCTTCAATCGTTGGGCGACTAACGCCCCGTACTCCAGGGCATCGAGCGAACAGTCGGAAAAATCGACCGGCACCAGAATCCGATCGAGATCAGCAGGGTCACGTCGGCCTTGCTCAACCAGCCTCCTGCCTGGATCTTCGCCTCGCACGGCCAGAACCGGACAGGGCGCTCCCCGAATGATCCGTTCGGCCGTACTTCCCAGCAACACATGGGCTAAGCCAGTTTTCCCTCGCGTGCCCACGATGATGAGATCCGGATCTTCCCCAGTCGCCGCTGAAAGGACTTCCTCGCTTGGGATACCTGTGGCAATCCTCGTGTGAACGGAAATGCCGCGATCGACCGCCCGTGCTTTCAGCGTGACCAGCGCGCTCGTAGCCTGTTTCATCAGCTCAGTCAAATACAGTTGATTGACGGGATTCTCCGGATCAAACCCTGGTGGGGACTCCAACACAGTCATGACGCTCAGCGAGGCGCCCCATGATCGGGCCAGCGCAAAGGCATAGTCCTCCGCAACCACCGATCCCTGCGACCCGTCGGTCGCCAGGAGAATTCTCAGCTCACTTTTAGACAGAGTCACACTGCCTCCGCGTTGAGTAAAAGCAACTCGCCGCTCATCGTCGGGTGAATGGAGCATCGAAAGACGTGCCGACCCGGTCGTGTCATGTCAAACCGAATAGTCGCCTCCTGTTTCGGGTCGAGGAAGACACCCCCCACACCACGGCCGTACACGATGACGCCGTCCTTTTCGATCTGAGTCGGAATCCCCTCAAACATGGTTGAACTAAAATCGTGTCGCTCCGCGTCTTCATTCCGTACCTTGATGACTGTGGGGAACCCCAGTCGCAACGTACTCTGCTTCGTCACGAACTTATAATCCTTGATGGTCACATCCACCATCTGTTCAGATTGCGCAAGAAGGATCCCGCTACAGATCCAGGCCAGGCACGCCACAGAAAGAACCGTTCCTAACAGCCGCCACTGCACACGATGTTGCTCATGGGTCATAGTCTCCTCCCTCTACTCGTCAACGCGACGCTCCCCGTTGAGAAGCGGATACCGGAATCGGGACGGTCAATACCGGGCAACCCGCCGTGCGAACGACTTTTTCTGCTGTGCTCCCGAAGAAAATCTTATCCACGCTGCCGGACCGGCCGCCGTAGCTCCCCATCACCACCAAATCAATGTTCCCCGTGCGCGCAACTTTCGCGATCTCAACAAACGGTGCCCCTTCCACGATCATGCGAGTGACCTTTACCGTCTCGGCCTCCTTCGACTCCAACAATCGACGGACATTCAAGCGAGCATGGTGGCGTAATCGGCGGCGCTGTGCGGTAGCCTCGGACGGGACGGCAAGCAAACCTATTCGATTGAACGCGGCAAGGGCGCTGGTATCGATCACATGCAAGATCAGCATCGCCGCCCCGCAAAGACGCGCCATCTGACATGCCACTCGGAACGCCTCATCTGAGCAAGGAGAGAAATCAACCGGAACCAGGATGGTATCGAAGAGATTCGAATCTCGCACCGTAAACGATCCTCCTGATCCCGATTTGAGCAAACGCGGTGCCACTCATCACAGAACGTGCGTGATGGTCAAGGGCTCAGGGATATTCAAAGATTTGACGTTGTTTGCTCCTACATGGTCGGCTATCGGTCATAGATCCGCCTCCTGAAGTAGTGGATCTCTGCTACAGCGGTCGTTCGCCTCCTGTAGCAGAAAGCGTCATCTACCCGAATCCCAATCCTCCACCGCTCTATTTCAGCCACCAGTTCACAGTGATACATGGCGGCATTAGACTTGCTGAATACCGTCTAACAGGCATTGGGAGGAACGATGACACGCGCACAGTGGCTTCTGCTTGGAGCCGTGGGGTTAGGTGTGGCAATCGTGATCTATTTTGTTTTTTTCTGTCCCACAGATTGTCAATGAGATCAAACGGGGCGAGATGACGACTGCGGCAGACCTGATGACTGTAGACATTCCACGGAGCGACAAACACCGCACAGTCGGAGACATGATCGCGGCACTTCGAGGCCAGACATGGGAGGAAATAGGCCATATCTACCTTGTCGATGATCAGGCGACATTGGTCGGCCAGGTGCCGATTGAGCGGCTGCTCCAGGCAACGGAACAGACTCACTTGGCCGAACTCGAAGGTTCGTCTCCAATCGAGGTGCTTCCCGGGGATGAAGCTGAAACGGTCGCGTTGCGTGCCGTTGAACGCCACGATGCCGATGTTGCTGTCATCGACAACCACCGCCGGTTATTGGGCGCCATTCCTATCGGGCGGCTGTTGGCGTTGCTTCATGAGGAACATGTGGACAACTTTTTGCGGATGGGCGGTGTGAGCCGAATGGATCATCTCCATCTGTCGCTCACCGTTCAGCAGACGCTCACCGCCGTGCGCGCACGCCTGCCATGGTTGATGGTCGGCCTGAGCGGAGGATTCTTGGCCGGTGGCGTGGCATCGGCATTCGAAGCCTCGTTGAGGCGCGAAGTGGCCCTCGCGTTCTTTCTACCATTGGTGGTGTATATGGCCGATGCCGTCGGGACCCAAACCGAAACCGTCTTGGTTCGTCGGTTGGCCTACGGAGAAGTCGCGTTGTGGGAGCAATTGGCGAGAGAATCGGTGATCGGCGTATCCATCGGAGCGATCGTCGCAGTTGTCGCAAGCGGAGGATTGTGGATCTGGAACGGCCATCCGGCCTTGGCGGTGGTGGTGGGCGCCTCACTGGGGGTGACTGCCGTTGTCGCCACAATTATGGCCAGCCTCCTGCCGATGGGATTGGCGCGTCTCGGAGCAGATCCGGCCCTGGCCAGCGGACCGGTAGCGACGGTCGTCCAAGACATTTTGAGCGTGGGGATCTATTTGATGATCGCGACGGCCTTACTGCCCATGTGATTCATGATGGAGCGGATCAGCAAAACCATAGCCTGAGGGTGACGCCTATGAAACTCTTGCTCGCCGTTGATGGTTCCGACAACTCATATGAGGCGGTGCGATCCCTGAAATATCTGGTTCGTGCCGAGGAACTGCATCTCCTGCACGTGCTCGATGTCCCTAGGCCGGCCTATCCGATGATGATGCCGGAAGTGTCGCAGGAACTGTATGAAACGGTCGAGCGAAACATGCGCGACGACGGGACTCGTTTGTTGGATCGCATCGTGTCTCTGCTGCCACTAGATTCCGGACCAGTCACAAAGCATTTGGTCGTCGGATCTCCGGTGGATCAGATCGTGGCCTTGGCTGAACAACAAAAGATAAATCTCATTCTCTTGGGTGCCCGAGGCCTTGGACCGATCAAGGAACGGCTCGTTGGAAGTGTCTCCCACCGAGTGCTGACATTCGGGACTGGCGCGAAACTGATTCTTCCGGGCCCCTTGAAAGCGCTTCAACATGTCTTGCTTCCCCTGCAAGGCAGCCATGATGCAGACCATGCCCTCTCCTTCCTGCAACAGAAACCCTTTCGTAATCCCCCCACGATTACCCTGTTCACCGTTCTCCCCCATACCAGGCCACCCTGGCCGGTAGATGCGGTTTCGGCCGAGCACATGGAAACCCATTCTCTCCGAACAGGAAAGGACTTCCTCGATGAAATTGCCGCCAAGCTCAAACCATATGGCTACCAAACTCGTATCGCGACCACGTTGGGCACTCCGGTTGACGGAATTCTGGAGCAAGCCCAGACATCGAATACGGATCTGATCCTCGTAGGATCGCGCGGGCGCCGCGGCATGACCCGCATGGTGCTCGGCAGCGTGTCACATGCGCTGTTGCACCAGGGAACCTATCCACTCATGATTTTCGGCTGATTGTCGAAAGGGACGCACCATGCCGATGTACGACTATAAGTGCCTCAATTGCGGGAAGGAATCGTTGATCGTGGTGACGTTGAAGGAGCATGAGCGAGGTGAGGTGGTATGCCCGGCCTGCGGAAGCAAGAAGCTGCAACAACTTTTTAGCCCATTCATCGCCCACACCACAAAGAAGAGTTAACACCATGCTCACCGCCCCGCGGCAACACATACGACATCGGCTGTTTGCAGCAGGACTCCTCGGCATCTTTATTGTGAGCGGTCCAGTGATATCCCTTCTGTACGCTCAAGATTATCCTTCCGACCTTGTCCGGGGCAAAGCCGTGTATGAACGTCACTGTCAGAACTGTCATGGCCCTACTGGTCGAGGCGACGGACCTGTCGCCGCTTCCTTGAAAGTCCCCCCGGCCAATTTTCAACGGTTTCAATCGTTCCTGAAATCAGACGAAGAATTACTACGGACGATCGAGCACGGCGTCGTCTTCAGCCCGATGCATGCGTGGCGCGGGCAGCTCACCGACGGAGAGATGCAGGATGTCGTGGCGTACATTCGCCGGCTGTCAGAACAGGCGCGATGAGCGCGGCGGTAAAACAACGCCACCTGCCTCGGCCGCAAACAGGTCTATCGGTATCATTCGGGGGATGGGCGTTTAGATTACGACATCATCACGACGCTCAACGATCAACTACCCGGTGAACCGCTGCTCCAATCCGTGATGAAGGGAGGCTATCGCGTTGCCTCATCGCCTGGCTTGGCCGAACTGCGGGACCTACGGCTGCGCAACTGAGACAGCTTTGAGAATCGCTGCGAGCCCTTGATATTGCGCCAGCCTACGACGTTCGGATTTCTCCAGCCTTGCGGAGCCTAGCTCAGACAGTCGATCGTAGCTTCTAACATCAAAGGAGACACAATATGACGCGTTCTTTCCTACCGACCGTCTGTGTGAGCATTGTCATCCTCAGTGCACTCACCGTCACAGAAACTGAGGCTGCCAATCCCTCAGCTTCCCAACCAACCTCACCGGCAGTTCCTCTTTGCAAAAGCCTCTACAAGAAGAAGTCCGTGCCAGCTAAAACGCTGCAAGCCCTCGTGCGTTCGCACGAACGATGGGTGGAATATCGGGGTAACTCCAACGCTAAGCGCCTAGAACTCTGCCAAGCTGACCTGAGCCGGGCAGCACTCTCCGAAGCGAATCTTGAACGGGCTGATCTCGAAGGCGCCGTGCTGTGGCAGGCAAATCTGTCTCTGGCCACCCTCGTTCAAGCGAGCCTTGCTGGGACTGACCTTTCCAAAACCATACTCGAAGACAGTAACCTTTCGGGCGCCGATCTCCGACGTGCCCGGCTCGCAGGTGCGAATCTCTCCCGTGCCATTGGTGACGAAGCGGCTCTTTTTGATGCCGCCCTTAGTGGCGCCAAGTTGAAAGAGGCCGCGTTCGAGCGTGCCCAATTGCAAGGCGCTGATCTTACCTCTGCCGATTTGACTGACGGCAACTTCGTCGAGGCGTATTTTTATGGAGCGACACTGAAAGGTGCCATCCTGGTGAATGCCGATCTGACAGGCGTCGACCTGCGTCGTACGATCCTAACTAACGCGAATCTCTCTCGCGCCAACCTTCAGGGCGCTCTACTGGACCATGCACAACTGGAAGGGGCCCGGCTGGTCGAAGCTGACTTGGAAAGCGCCTATTTGGACGAAACGAACTTGCGCGTTGCCAACCTAAAGGGCGCCATTCTACGCGGTACGGACATGCGGTACGCCGGTCTTCAGGGCGCCGACCTCCGTAACGCCGACTTGGAAGGAGCCAACTTGGAAGAGGCCGCCCTGGTGAAGGCGAATGCACATTCGGTGACGCTCCGTATGGCCATTCTCTACCACGCTGTGCTCGACAACGCCGATTTCCAGGGTGCTCATCTCAACCGCGCAGTCCTGATCGGAGCCAAGGGATCGCATACCAACTTTACAAACGGCGATTTGAGCGAAATCTACGCTCCGAAGTCCTCTCTCCGGCACACCCAATTCAGCAAGGCCAATCTGGATTCGGCTAACTTCGTTGGCGCAGATCTTCGCGGATCAAATTTCAGCTATTCCAACTTGACCCAGACCAATCTTCAAGAGACCAATCTTCAAGATGCCACCTTCACCGGATCCGATCTGAGCGGCGCTCGGCTCGACTCATCGGACCTACGCCGTGCGACCTTCAAAGGCGCCGTTCTTTCGTCGGCCATCGGTCTCACGCAGACACAACTCAACGCCGCCTGCGTCGACGACCAAACGCAATTGCCATCTGGACTCAGTCGTCCGGCTCCCTGCAGTTCCCTTAAGAAAGAGATGCGATGACGTCACGTCATGAGCACAGCGTCAGGATCACAAGAGGGGCACTTGTCCTTGAAGGCATCCTCGGACTCCCCTCCGGTCCTCGTGGCGTGATCGTCTTTGCACATGGAAGCGGCAGCGGGCGATTGAGCCCGCGCAACAATTTCGTCGCCCGTCAGTTACAGCGAGACGGGCTCGCCACGTTGCTGCTGGATTTATTGACCGAAGAGGAAGCGGATGATCGGAGAAAGGTGTTCGATATTGATCTGCTGGCAGACCGATTGCTCCTGGCGAAGGGCTGGTTGGAAGCGGAGCCAAGAACGAACAATTTGAGCATCGGCTATTTCGGCGCGAGCACCGGAGCCGGAGCAGCCCTGCAAGCCGCCGCGCGAGCGCCATCGAACATCAAGGCCGTCGTGTCACGAGGAGGCCGACCGGACTTGGCCGAATCCTACCTGCCGTCAGTCCGGGCCCCAACCCTGCTGATCGTTGGAGGCTGCGATGAACCAGTCATTGAGATGAACCAGTCTGCGTACGATTTGCTGACCTGCGAAAAGAAGTTGGTCATCGTCCCCAGCGCAACGCACCTCTTCGAAGAACCAGGCACGTTGGAGCAGGTAGCGGAACAGGCGAGCAGATGGTTCGTGCGATACCTATCGTGACGCGGGAAGAAGTTTAATTTCTTCCAGGCTCTGACAGGAGGAGAGTTCTCAGCTCTTCGTAAACGTTTCGACGTGGTCCCACAAAAACGACATCAATGCAGGATTCGTCATCATTGAGCCGATAGATGACTCGATACGTCCGGATACGATAGGCGCATAGCCCAGCTAATTCGAACTGAAGTGCATGCCCGGCAAGTGGAGCTATGAGGAGTTCTTTGATACCCTGCCTGATTTCACATTTGACTTGAGGATGAAGTTTTCGGATTCGCTCAGCCGCTTCCTTAGAATAACGTGCCCGATACGCTTTCACTGGGTATCACGGCCAAATACCGCCTCGTGAGAGGCCCACTGTCCTTTCTCTGCCTGTTTCAACGACCGACGAATCCCGCGCATGGACTTCTGATCACTGAGAATCTCAATGGTCTCCATCAACCCCTCGAACTGGTCCATGCTCAGCAGCACTGCTGACGGAACGCCGTCGCGCGTGATCGCAACGATCTCCTGCTTGTGCTTCATGCGTCGGATCAAATCCAACAGTTTATTTTTTGCCTGGCTCACCGAGACAAACTCATCGACTTGCGGCATAAGAACCTCAAATAGGCTACCTTAATGGCTATTATAATGGCTTGTGTGAATGCTGACAAGCAAGTTGATGGCACCGAAGCTCTGAAAATGTCCAGCCAAGGATAGACCAGGTCAGCTGCAGGTAGAGCAAAAGCCCTCCAACTTGCTGATCTGTGAAAAGAAGTGGATCATCGTCCCCGGTGCCACACACCTCTTTGAAGATCCGGGCACGTTAGAACAGGTGGCGGAAGATGCGGGAAGATGGTTTGCGCGGCATCTACTATGAAGGCTTGGTTGCGGTACTGGGAAACACCCTATCGTCTAATACCCGTTGCGCTTTCTCTACCTGTTTCAACGATCGACGGAGCCCTCACATCACCTTTTAATCGCTAAGGATTTTGATTGCCTCCATAAGACCTCGAACTGGCCCATGCTCAGCAGCACTGCTGACGGAACGCCAGCTTGATTGTATCGATTTCCTGTTTGTGCTTCATGCGCCGGATCAAATCCAATAGCTTGTTCTTGGCTTCCCTGACAGAGACAAACTTATCCACTTGCGGCATACCAACCTACATAGTTCGAGCGCTATTTGCAGAAGTCCTTCAGATGAGATTTAATAACGACCCTATATTATCTCCGCAATGTTAAACATGGCCGACGCCGAATTACTTGAAGAGCTTGAACACCAATTTGAAGATAGGGGAGCCATACCATTTTCTCTTGAAGAAGGCGCGCTCATAGCGAAGCTGTCGGTCACAACACGTTCACCTTAGAACACAATCGACACCCTCCGCAGGCTTTTGCGATAGTTAACCAGAGAGGCCAGATGAGGCAGAACAAAGGTCCAGAATTCATCCGGTTTTTTCACCCGATCATTCAGGTTATGAGAACCCTCGGAGGGTCTGGAACAGCGTCAGAGATAGTCGACCGGTCTCTGGAAGCGGCTCAAGTCACAGAAACAGAGCAACAAGCCGTCAATAAGAACGGACTTTCCCGAGTAAAGAACCAGGTTCACTGGGCACGTCAGTATCTCGTGTGGACCCGGGTATCTTGGATCATCGAAGTGGGGAGTCTGGAATCTCACGGATAAAGGGATGTCCGTGGATCTTTCAACCCTCAATGCATTCGACATATTCAAGTCCGTTCTGGCCAATCGCCTCAAGAAGGGGAAAGTATCAGACACGCAGCAACGCGATGAGGATATTCCCGATGAAGAAGAGCCCAAGGATCATAGTGCTGCGCTGCTTGAAGTAATCAAGTCATTGCCACCAGGGGGATTTGAAAGGCTCACTCAACGGCTGCTTCGAGAATCAGGCTTCCAACAAGTCACGGTAACTGGCAAGAGTGGAGACGGAGGGATCGACGGCATAGGGACTTTGAAAGTTAACCCCTTTGTCAGTTTCAACGTGCTTTTTCAATGCAAGCGATACCAAGGAGCAGTGACTCCTTCGCAAGTCCGTGACTTTCGCGGCGCCATGCAGGGACGCGCCGACAAAGGGCTCATCATTACAACGGGAACTTTTACGCTAGAAGCTAAGAAGGAGGCGAGACGGGATGGAGTTCCACCGATTGAACTTGTAGATGGGGAAGCTCTCGTTGAAATGTTCGAACAACACGAGCTCGGTCTCGTTCCCAAACGATCCTACGACATTGACGAGATATTTTTCCAAGAATACCGGAATTGAAGTCCGCCAAGACAAGCTGCTGGCGATTTATCTGAGAAAGACCTGTTTCGCTCCTTCCACCCTACCCGATGCCGTGTCACTCCTGGCTTCAGGATTGACACGCGCTTCATAAGATTCTCACACGTGGAAGGTTGTGGACCGTCCGCCACGCTGCCTCCCGCTTCGATCGCCAAGCCCTAGTTCTCTCTCAGAACCTTGCCCTTGCCAGATATGTTGGGAAACGTTATTATTTTTCGGCTACTCCGGTTCGACTTCTACCAGAAAAATGAGTCTTTCTACTACACTTCGCTGGAACGAATTCAGGGAATGGCTCTCAGCACCACATGAACGCGATGCATCCCAGACGACCACCCTACCGCCTCCTCGGATCCCGCTACAGCTGCTCCTCGCGGTTACTGTAATTTTCGGGCTCGACTGGGTCACTCCGCTTGGATTCGCCGTCTATATGTTCTATGTGCCGGTCTGTTTAGCCTATCTCTGGTTGAGAGGGTGGCGGTTTGCGTTCGTCCTGGGTGGGGTGTGCTCGGTGCTTATTTTCGCCGGCTTCTTTGTTTCGCCGTCCGGAAGTCTGTTTACATTCTCTCTCGCAGACCGAACCATGGCCCTGCTCACCCTCTGGGCAAGCCTCTGGGGCGGAAAGCTGTTTGCCCTGCGCACCTTCGAGCTTGAGCGGACTCAGGCGATTGCACGGCAAGAGGCTGAGCAGCGGACGCGTGCGGAATCCAAGATACGTGGCCTGGCGGCGATCGTCGAGTCGTCGACGGATCCGATCATGAACATCAAGGACGGAGTGTTGGTCGCGTGGAATCCCGCAGCCGAGCAAGTGTTCGGGTACTCGGCGGAAGAAATTCTCGGGCAATCGATCAATCTACTCGTCCCGGCTCACCGTACCGGCGAAGTCGAAGTGAGCGTCGCTCAAGCGTTGCGGGGAGAACTGATTCAGGACATTGTCACCGAACGCAAGAGAAAAGATGGGAGCCTTGTTCCGGTGTCTCTGACGATCTTTCCCGTCAAGACGCTTGACGGTCAGATCATCGGATGTTCGGCCATTGTCCGGGACATCACGGAACGGAAGAAGGCCGAGGAAGCGCTCCGGCAGAAGCAACGTGAGTTGGAACGGTACCATGCTCGCTTGCAGGATCTCTCAACCAAACTGCTGAAGGCACAGGATCAAGAGCGGCAGCGGATTGCCCGCGAACTCCACGACGATATGACCCAACGACTGGCCGCCCTGGCGGTCGATGTAGGTTCGCTGGAACATATGTGCCGTCCCAAAACGGCGTTGCTGCCTCGCCTGCGTGCCGTGCAGGAAGCAGCTGGACAACTCGCCGACGATATTCACAACTTTGCCTACCGACTTCATCCGCCACAGCTCGAACACTTGGGCTTAGAAGCCGCAATTCATGACCACACCGATGAGTTCCGTCGACGCTCAGGGCTGCCTACGCAGTTTGAGTTGCGAGCTGTTCCTCAGGTCATCCCGATCGACATCGCCACCTGCCTGTACCGCGTGACGCAGGAATCTCTGCAAAACATCCTCAAACACGCAGAGGCATCGAAGGTTGTTGTGCGATTGCTGGGTACCTTCGCTGGGGTCGGCGTCTGCATCCAAGACGATGGGAAGGGGTTTGTTAAAGATTTGGCTGGAGTGCCAGCTCGTGGGCTGGGGCTTCTCAGTTTGGAAGAGCGAGTTCGCCTCTTGAACGGAACCTTCCGCATCCGCACCCGCCTCAGATATGGGACAGAAGTGCACGCATGGATACCGTCATCCGATCCGGGAGCTGTCACAACCCCGAAATTAATCGAGAAAGACCGTGTTCCTCTCTACTGACTGCGAATCCTTCTTGTCGCCGTGACGAGGTCTATGACCTCCCTGGCTGCTTCTTTCGCAGAAATCCTTGTCGTATCTATACTCAGCTCAGGATTCAGCGGCGGCTCGTACGGATCTTGTAGTCCAGGAACCGTCGATGATTCACCACGTTGCCCTCGCTGATAGGTCCCTTTGTAGTCTCGCTGCATGGCCAGTTCTAATGGGCACTCTACTGCTACCTCGATAAACGTCGGAATAAGGCTTCGAGCAAAGTCCCGGTACACGCGCTTTGTGGCCGTCGCATCGAAGATCACGGTGACGCCATGAAAAACCAACCTTGCGCCCACGAAGGCGAGGGCCCGGTAGAAGAGATCCCGCTCCGTTGGTGAATAGGTCGGCGTCGGAGTGAGGATTCGTCTGACCGTATCGGATTCCAGGACTTCGACGGATGACCCCAGCGCGTCAAGTCGCGGTTTCAGTGCAGCGGCAATCGTGCTCTTTCCGGAGGCCGGCAGGCCGGTGAGCCAGATCGCAAAAGCTTTTGATTGAGCATCGATCGTCATTGGTCAACGAATGAGTGAGAGCCCCCTAGAGTCCACAGTACTTATTTACCCGCTCCGGTTCGAAACGCGGTAAGTCGAGAACGTTTTCAATGAAGCGAAAGAGTTTGCGCCGGATGTCGATCGACAGATTGGGATACCAGAGCGGGCTGGCCACGACCAGGCCGCGAAAGGCAAAGAACGGCGCAGCTGTTTCCGTGATTTCCTTATCGCCGCTGGCTTCCAGGTATGTCTCCCAGAACGATCGAAAGAGGAACTCGAACGGCCCCTGAAGCTTTCCGTGGCTGATCAGCGAGTTGAGCAGATAGTTGATCGTCATGGCCGTGATGTCGTCGGCCGGCTCACCCCATTCTCCTCGCGACCGATCCAACACCGCAAAATCCGTCCCGGTACGGAACAAGACATTGTAGGGATGGAAATCCCCGTGAACCTGGGACAGCCGATTGGTCTTATCACGGAGGCGCCACCGCCACCGGTTACAGGCCTCCTCCACCGTTCGTAACAGATCGTCTGTGATGAAACCGCAGCGCCTGGGATAGCTGTCGGTCAATCCCATGATGCATTCGCCGTGGCCGATTAATTCGCGCAACCGGCGCTTGTACAAATCTGCGTCCCGTCGTTTCGTGGCGTGGACCTGAGCCAGGTAACGCGCCAGCGTGACTGTTCGCTGTCGATCCAGCTTGCGCAGCGCTCCGCTTTTCATTAATCGTTCGAGATCCGCGTGATAGCACACCCCGTCAGTCCATTCATTCAGCACGAAGAACTCACGGGCTTCCGCGAGAGAAAAGAGCATCTGCTTGGCGTCGAATGCCCCCACATCGAGCGCCTTCACATGGCGCGGAAGGCGTCTATAGGAGTCGTAGTCCCACAACATCGCTTGGGCGCGATCCGCCATGTGTTCGTGCCCGAATGGGCCCGGCTTCATCGTTTCGAGCACGGCAGATTGAACTCGACGCCCGATTTGGAAGGTCAATTTAACCGGCGTGCCATACCCATAACGTTTTTGCTCTCCTTTCGAACTCTCTTTCCCGATGACTCCGTAAGACAACAGTCGTACCGACGAGCCGAAGCGAGCCTGTAGGTAGCGCTCCAAGGCAGGTTTACTTAATATCCGCATGCCGAGATCCCTCGCAATTCACGTTCCCGGCAGCTCACTTCCAAGAGCTCGGAAAGGCTGCTGAGGATAAACACACTGTCGCATTGAGCTCCACCCGTTCCAGCTGCACTGGGGAAAAATGCATCACATCAAACCGGCCGTCGACACCGGTGATCACGAAATATCAACTTTTACTCTCTCTCCGTGAATCCTCGGTTCTTCCCCAGCGGCATATCGTTTGCTGATCCAACAATCTATACAGAGGTCCGACGCGGCCTAGAAGGTTGGAAGCACAATGGAACTCGAGATTGAAAGCCGGAATGTCGCCATGATTCCTCGGTGGAAAACCGAGATTGAATCTCGCATGGATGACTTACAACGAGGGCATGAGGATTTGATTCACGGCCGAGTCACGTTGACCGAGAATCGGCATCACAAGAAAATTGCGAACGTGGCCGAAGCACTGGTCGTGATCACTCTGCCGGGACGGCATACCCTGACTGCCCGTAAGGAAGACAAGACCTTCGAAGAAGCCATTCGAACTGCCTTTCATGCCGTTAAACAACTGGAGGATGGGACCGAGGTCGTCTTCGGTGAAGGGGAAGAGAAACAGAGAGGATACATTATGATGGAGCCGAAGGTATTCCATTGTTCAGGTTTTCTCCCATGGATGGAGGTCACGGTGGAACACATGAAACTATCAATCGGGTCTTTGCTGATTGCGCTTGGGTTATTTCTTATTCCGAACGAAACTCCTGCGCAATCGGCCCCCGATTGGGGAAAGGCCGAATACGAGTCGAACTGCGCAAGTTGCCACGGTCTTGGTGGGAAAGGTGACGGCCCGCTCTCGGAGAGCTTTCGAACGAAAGCGGCGGACTTGACAGCTCTCGCCAAGAGAAATGACGGCGTGTTTCCGGCTCAGCGCGTTTATGAAATCATCGACGGGCGTCAAGAAGTAGCAGCCCATGGCCCGCGTGCGATGCCAGTGTGGGGCCGGGACTACCGGAGGCAAGTGCCAGACGTTATGCTCGGAGACATACAAATTCATGGACTAAAGGACGCGGTCGTGCATAACAAGCTGGTCGCGCTTGTCGACTACTTGCATCGGCTACAAGTGAAGTAGCCTGCAAGAAGGGTGGAACTGCTCACCGGTGTGGCAGCGGGCAAGCGCCGACACGGTATTTGGCCGAGCTGCTCAGCGATTGGAAGAGATGGCGCAGGCCGTGGCGGAATGGAGTGAGGGAGAAGAGAAGCCCGGCGGGCCGATCATCATCATGGAGCAGATGTCTTGCAGGCTCGGTCAAAAACACTCCTCTGGTTCGAAGAATCCGGCCATGAACCGCCGGCCGAAGAACCAGCCAAGTTCAACACGGCAATGGTGGACTTGGTGTTATCTACGGTACAGCCATTCTCTTGAAATGAAAATGGCAGAGATTGAACCGAGTGCGGTCAAGGGGAAGAAAAGCCAAGCGGACACATCATCACGGAACCATGATAAAAAGATGAACACCTGAGTTATCTTAAAATCAACTGGCTTCCGGAGGCCTTGGTTGGCTGCTCAGTGGTGCATGAGCTGATCGCGCTTACAGCTTTCTTCCGCCAGCATCTGTTGACCGGCCGTGGCGTCTTCAGGGATGCGGGCCATGCAGGCATCGAGCGAATCACCCTGCGTTCCGGCGGATGCGCGACCACCGCTTTTTGCGACGGCTGTTCCGACCACACCTTGACGGAAGTCTTCGTTGTCTTGACAGCTCTGCTCAGCCACCATCTTCGCTCCATTACTGGAATCGCTTGGAATCCGTGCCAGACACACATGTAGCGAATCCGCGAGTGTGTCAGTAGGAGCTTCGGCCGGCGTCGCAGAGACCGTCTCGGTCGTGACCGACACTGGTGATTGTTCTGATACCGGCTGCATCGCACCCCTTCCCGATGCGCAGCCAACCGCTCCTAATAGGCAAGCGATGCCAATCAGCCCAGTTCCAACCTGGATCTTGTTCATAAATACGATTCCTCCTTCGGCGCAAAGAGTGGGCGAGGCGCTGTCGTTGCACCTCTATATAGCGAAGTCTCCTTAGTGGCGCAAGCGACTCCTGGGAAGGTCTGCCGTATCCGCGGAATGCACGCCAGTGTTTCTTTAAGGATTTCCCTTGTTGTGGTACGCTGATTCACCGATTGTCCCGAGCACAAGAATAACGACGACGAGGACTATCATGAAGATGCTGCACATTGTGTGTGGGAAGAGGTTTGAGGAAGAGATCGTTGCCCTGTTTCACAAACTAGGGATCAAAGGATACACCGTGATTTCAGGCGTGGGAGGCCGTGGCGTCACCGGGACCGTGACTGCTTCCAATCCGCCAACGAACCAGAATACCAATACGCTCTTTATGGTCGCACTCGGCTATGAATCTTCTTTTTTGCCACAGATTGTGGCCGCCCTAAAGGAGATTCGAGCCAAACATGTCCAGGGACATGACGACCGTGAAATCCCGTTGAAAGTCTTTCTTCAGCCCTGCGAAATCATCATTTAAGAGAAAGTTTCTGAGCGTAGACCTCGCGGTATTCCGAGCCAACTCAATCTGACGCCATCAGGACCAATACTGCGACGCCTTCACATAGCCGAAGAGCAAATCGCGCCGAGCCAGAATTCCGACCAGCTTGTTGTTCCGTACCACCGGCACACGGGTTAAATAGCGATCCTGGAACAGGTCGGCCACTTGGGCGAGCGTTTGATCTTCGGTCACGGCCACGGGATGGACCGACATCATTTCCGTGGCAAGAATCTTCCGAAGATCTCGCCCCTCAAGCATGGCCTGCAGCAGGTCGTATTCGGTGACGATCCCAACCAACGTCCCCTCCTCATCTACAACAGGCAAGCTCCCGTAGTTTCGGTGAGTCATCAGATGGGCAATGGTCGAGGCGTCGGTGCGCGTCGTGCATCGCGTGACCGCGTCTTGCATGAGCTGTCCTACGGTCAAGGTTTTCGGGTCGCAGGCCTTCATGAAGAATTCAGTTTGTCTCATACACTCCTCACTGTTGTCGTCTCCCTCCAGTGGCCAGATAGGTTCGCAAGACATCGCGTCTGGCAATGATGCCGATCAGCGTATCCTTCTCGTTCACGACGGGGACACGCACCAAATCGCTTGCGCGCAGCACATGCACCAACGTTCCGAGTGTCGTTTCAGGCCGGACTGAATAGGGGTTAGCGGTCATGATGTCCTTTGCCGAAACAGCGCCAAGCGGATGACCATCATCGACGGCCGCCAAGAGATCATGTTCGCTGACGATACCGGCCAGTTTACGCCCGTTCTCCACGACCGGAACGGCCCCGAAACCTTCGATCATGAGGGAGGCAATCACATCTCCCTTCGTCCGTATACGGACGAATTGCACTTCTTTCTCCATGACCTGGCTGACTGTCATAGAATCGAAGTCTTTGACCTTGACGACCTGTACCTTTTTCGTTTTCGTCGTCTTTTTCATCGCCCCTCCTTAGTGGAAGCGCCGTCTTCTTTCATCTTCAAGTCACGAGACTCGCGCTCACTGACGCCAATCACCACAGTGCTGCCACTACCTCTGCTGCAAAATGCCTCAACATCCTGATCGACCAAAGCAGGAACTCCACTCCCAACTCTTTGAGAGATGAGAGATTCTTCGTCTATCTCTCTCCATCCTACAGGCACATCCGATGCAGGTCTGATACCTGGAACGTTTTCCGCAACATCCCATCAAGCAAGGAGGGGAATCGATCATGCGGATCTTATGTGCCGTCGATGGATCGGAGTATTCGCAGTGGGGGCTTCAAGCGCTTGAGGCACTTGCCTGCCGCAAACCCGAGCATGTCACGTTGTTGCATGTGGTTGATAAACCCGCTCTTCAATCGCTTACAGGCAAGAATGCCCTCGGCGAGCGCCGCGCACTAGCCGCCATGGAAAAAGTCGGCGGCATTCTTCTTCGAGATGCGGCACGAGCAGCCCGCGTTGCCCTTGGCCAGGCGACTACTGCACCGCGTACCAAACTCCAGACCATCTTGGCTCACGGCCCACTTGCAAACACGATCGTAAAACACGCGCGACGATTGAAGGCGAGTCTGATCGTTATGGGGTCGCGCGGCTTGAGCGACATTCAGGGATTCTTGTTGGGAAGCGTCTCACGGCAGGTGGCATCGACGGCTGCTTGTTCGGTTTTGGTCGTGAAACAGCCGATGCCACACCTTCTCCATGTTGCCCTTGCGGTCGATGATTCCAAACCGTCGCGGGCGGCCGCCAAGTTTCTTCGATCACGCATCCTTCCAGAATCCGCCACCGTCACGATTCTGACCTCGGTTGAAAGTCCCGTCACGGACTTCGCGGCACGCTACTTGTCCGAATCACAGCTGGCCGAATTGAAGCAACCGGTCATGGAACGAGCCACAGCGCTGGTCAACGGCCTGCGGGACGATTTCATCAAAGAAGGCTACCCCGTCGTCACACAGATCCAGATGAATCACGTGATCGATACCATCGTGAAATGTATTGAGGCCAATCATGACCAGTTGCTGGTCATCGGCGCTCGTGATTTGACCAAGACCGAGCGGCTCCATCTCGGCAGCGTGTCTGAAAGCTTGCTGAGACATGCCTCTTGTTCTGTCTTGATCGTGCGAGGCGCCCGTGCCTGAGTTCAGTCATCGCGACATTCACCGGCTTCCGATCGAAGATGTGCTGAAGCGACTGGACACCGGCAACGGTGGCCTGTCTTTCGATGAGGCTCAACGGCGATTGGCTCGATACGGACTGAATGTTCTCGTCGAGCCGGATCGCTATTCCCCCCTCCGTGGACTCGTGCGCCATTTCACCCACTTCCTCGCTGTCCTCCTCTGGATCGCCGCCGGCCTCTCCTTTGCGGCTGACTTCATGCGACCCGGTGAGGGTATGGCAACGCTGGGTTGGGCCATCCTCGGCG
>CABVRV010000008.1:53605-63691 GCA_902500755.1 uncultured Nitrospira sp. | reverse complement strand
CGAGCGGCAGCTTTGAGCGAATCTTCCTGCCTGTGATGTTGGTGACTCTCTATGCGGGCCGACTGGGGCTCCACATCTTGTTCAATCGCGTCATCGGAAAGGAAGAAGACGCTCGGTATCGGAGGATGAGGCAGGAGTGGGGCGAGTCAGAATCGGCCAAGATGCTCGCCTATTTTCTTCTGCAAGCGTTTGCCGTCGCGGCTTTTTCACTCCCTTTTCTCGTGCTGATGTGGAATCCTCGCCCACCTTCTGCATTGGTGGAGCTCGTCGGTCTGTTGATCTGGGGCGTGGCCGTGGCCGGAGAGGCAAAAGCTGATCGACAACTCGCCTATTTTCGTGCCGATCCACGGAATCAGGGCCGAGTCTGTCGTGAGGGCCTCTGGAAATACTCACGACATCCCAACTATTTTTTTGAATGGCTGCATTGGTGCTCCTATGTCGTGATGACGCTGGGTGCGCCTGGTTGGGTTTTCACGTGGATTGGACCAATTGGAATGGGGTTGGCCCTCTTCAAGATATCGGGTATTCCACGGGCGGAAGCGCAGGCTCTTTCAAGCCGAGGCGCGGAGTATGAAGCGTATCAGGCTACGACCAATGCCTTTTTCCCATGGTTTCCTCGACCGAAGCTCGACTCGTCATCTCATGCGTAGTTCTCGCCACAGTCATCGACTTACCAACGTGTTCGATCTGTGCCTGATGAGGTGAGGGCAGGCGACTGAAAATGTTCGACGAAGTCTGTCAGCCGAGCGCGGTTGGATTCATCTATTCTGACGATTTCCCATCCGGCGGCTCGACCGTCGGACCAGCGTACAATAGCGGCATCGATGAGAACATTGTACGACTGGCTCCCATTCTGAAGCGTGATGTACACGGTCGTTTCGGTTCCGACGGCGACAGGATGTTGCCCCGTCGCGCGCCAGCCTGTGTCCGACAGATCCCAGACGATTCCATTCACCATCGTGCCGGCGTCGAAGTAGCAGAACTGGCATTGAACGGGAGTTCGTAGCTTCTTGCGAACAGCGTAGGTTTTCATCTGGTCCTCTCCTGGTTTATGTGATCAGCCTCACATCGTGTTCTCAGTCAACCTTAGTTGAAGGAGGTAGATTCGCCATGACACAGAAGAAGGGAGGCAAATGGGCAAAGGTAGGGAGCAGATTGTAAGTGCCCGAAATAGATGAGCAATATCTGACGCAGCGAGAAAGCGTGCGGCCCAGGCTATTCCCTGTTTCTCAGATCCTCCAACCGAGACCGGGCAATTTCGGTCACTTTGGCAGAGGGGTAGAGATGCACCAGTTCTTCGTAGAGTTGCTTGGCATGCGGTATATTCCCTTGGTTTTCTTCAAAGGCGGCCGTTTCAAACAGCTCCGCAGCTTTCTGGTCGGAACATCCGAGCACTACCAAACAAAGAGCACATAGTAGGAGTCGTACTTTCATCATCATAATCCTTTCTCGGCCTTTTTTCGTCGTGACAAACCTGTGTCCTCGCGCGCCGATGCTTGTGTGGCAATGTGGTAGCGAGGCGAAGAGATCCCCTCGCTCCGACAATGCGGACAACGACTTGGTCGTGTCACTCTTGTTCGGTCCCGGAACATGAATCCACACGCTAAGCAAGAGGACGGGTCAAGTATAAATCGTCGTGAACGGTCCCGCGCCACTGTTTTTATCACATGAGTTAAGTGCTCCTCCACCTGCCGTTCTGGAAGACTGAGGATCCGCGCCAGTTCTTCAGTGGTCCTCGGAGTATCCGTCAGGATCTCCATGATACGCTGACGGGCAGTGCGTGCTGGAGGTAGCATGCTTGTATGGTAAGCACTCGAACGAATAAATACCAGATGCCCAATACCACGCAGCTCTGAAGAGGTTGATCAGTCCTAGCCCTTGCACATAACATAAAAGGTTGCACGTCCGTTGGCATTCTGTCAAAATCAGTTCCCGCACTGATTGTCACATCAGTATTATCCCAGTGGGCTGGGTGTAGCGCTCGAATTCTCAATCAACAGTCTTCCAGCCCCGCGTGCAATAAACGAGGAGGTTTTGGGCCATGAAGTTCCTCGCAGTCCATCCCGGTCCGCTCATGTATACCAAGATTTACCTGCGTTTGGAGCCGCTCGGTCTTGAGATGGTGGCTCAGGCATGCCGTCAAGCCGGGCATGATGTTCGCCTGATCGATCTGCAAGCAGACACCTGGAAAGACTATGAGGCGCTCATCAGAAGCTGGAAACCGGATGCCGTCGCCTTTGGGTGCAACTACTTGGCGAACGTGCCGGAGATCGTGGATCTTGCAAAGTTGACGAAGCAGGAATTACCAAACTGCTTTGTCTTTGTCGGTGGGCATAGCGCTTCATTTGTGGCGAAGGACTTTTTGGAACATGGCAACGGCGCCATCGATTGCGTCCTCAAGGGCGAAGGGGAGGTGGCCGCTCCTAAATTGCTGATGGCGGTTGAACAGGACCGCAAGGCGATCACCAAAGTTCCGGGGGTGGTGACACTTGATGGGGAAGGACCTCCACCGCAATTCATCGAAAATCTGGATGATGTCCGTCCCGCTCGCGATCTGCTCAGAAACCGGCACAAGTACTTCATTGGGGTGCTCGACCCCTGTGCGTCGGTCGAGTTTGCGCGAGGTTGCCCCTGGGATTGTTCCTTCTGCAGCGCCTGGACGTTTTATGGGCGTAGCTATCGCATGGTCAGTCCGGAGAAAGCCGTTGAGGAGTTGGAGCAGGTTCAAGAACCGGGCATCTTCCTGGTCGACGACGTCGCTTTCATCCAAGGCAAGCAGGGCATGGAGATCGGCGAAGCGGTGGCGCGGCGAGGAATCAAGAAACAGTATTACATGGAGACGCGCGGCGATGTCTTGCTGCGCAATAAAGAAGTCTTTCAGTTCTGGAAGACGCTTGGATTGCAGTACATGTTCTTGGGCGTCGAGGCCATTGATGCGGAAGGCCTCAAGATGCATCGGAAGCGCATCTCGTTGGGAAAAAACTTTGAGGCGCTCGAATTTGCCCGATCCCTTGGCATTACTGTCGCCATCAACCTCATCGCCGATCCGGATTGGGACCGACAACGGTTCGAGGTCATTCGACAGTGGTGCCTGGAAATTCCAGAGATCGTGAACATCAGCGTCAATACACCGTACCCCGGCACTGAAAGCTGGCTCACGGAATCCCGCAAGCTCCACACGCGGGACTATCGCCTCTTCGACATTCAGCATGCCGTCATGCCGACCAAGATGCCGCTCCCGGAGTTTTATGCAGAGCTGGTCAAGACTCAACAAGTCTTAAACAAGAAGCATCTGGGCTGGGCTGCGCTCAAGGGCACGGCCAAGATTGCGGCTGGGCACTTGATGAAGGGACAAACCAACTTCATCAAGATGTTGTGGAAGTTCAACAGCGTCTATAATCCCGAGCTGCAAATGGCGGATCACCGCCGTCCGGTGACGTATGAGATGACGATGCCACCGGAGAAAAAAGATAAGATCGATCCGAAACAGTTGTTTATCTTGCCTCCGAAAGGCCGCCATAGTCGGGCGATCGACGATGCCACCGAGACATTTGTCGATGAGACCCGCATGGGGACGGTAGTCTGATCGCTGCTGAGAGTGGTGACAGGGGCCGAGGTAAGGGACCGGACGCGGTTCCCATTCTAACCAGGTCTCAATCAACGAGACTTCGTTGTATTGATATCTGCTCAACCTCCAGAAAACATTCTCGCAACTCCGGATGTGATCTATCTTGGCGGAGATGCCATTGCTCCCGGCTCATCTGCCAGTCGCAAGATCAGCGTCGTCTCTTCCCGGCATGGGGTAGTTCCTAGGCCAGCTGATCTGCCGCAATCGACTCGCATCGTCTTTTTGGCCACGACATCGGAATTGAGCGCCTGGGTCCAGCCTCCGATCTCATAGCCTTGCTTACCTGGAGTCCATATGAATGATGAGAAACGTGAAAGGTTGAAGGCCGCGCGCCATCCCCCACTTTTTGTAGAGGAATGTGCGTTAGTACCTTGAACTCCTTGTGTCGCAAGCAACTCCCTTATTTTTTCACTGCCCCGCGCAGTGGTACTCTCACAGTGGACCTCCGCCGTTTCCTCTGTTTGCCCTGGAAGAATAATGAGTTTCACGGCAAACGGTTCAGGGTCCAGGCTGATCGAGCCTCCGTTCACATGGAAGGTGGTCGTCCCGGTGCCCTGAATACGGATTTCACACAGAGTCGGATGAGTCGCTGTGCGAGTTACGTATTGCATCACGCCTTGTCCGACCCATCCGCGATCGTCCGTGTGCTGAAGCGGCACCCTCGCCTCGACCTGAGCATCGAACCCATTTGCACTCACTGTTAAGCCCCAGCTACTCAAGACATCCACTGGATCCTGAATGATGCGCGACTTAAATTCTAGGACATACGCAGAGGGGGCTAGTTCCCATTCCCCCTCCTTGGCTTCCGCGACACCCGCGCGGGATTTCGCGCTGACCCAGAATCCACTGTGTTGAACCTTCGTCGCCGGAGCCTGATAGGTGAACGTTGCTGGCCTGCCAGGCTCCGACTTGTCCTCTCTCGGCGATACGGTGCCGTTTCGCTCCCTGGGCCGCTCCTTCGCCTCTTTAAACTGCGCCGGAACAATCGCCTGTTCCTTTTTCGTCCGCAGTTCCGTCTTCACCGAAGTCGATTCGCGTGGAACAAACTTTTTGGTTTTGGTAGGCGGTGTGAAAGTGATCTCGACGCAGGTGTTGGGCTGATTCCATTCGCGTTGGGCTTTGACATACGCTTGACCTGAATAATAGGCCGTTAAGGCCGTAAGTGTTCCGATGAGTCGTGCGTCCTTCGCCTGAGCCTCCCCTTCGGAAAAGCCTGAAACCGTGATGATCTTAAACTCTTGGGGAATCCCTGTTGCCTGATCGAAGCTGAATTCACCTTGGGCCCCCAAGGTCTGAGAATAGTACGAGAGCTCCGAGCCGATACGCTGAAGCATGACGGTGGCATCAAATTTCACTATCTTCTTCAACTGGGCATCATCGCCGACTTCTCCTTTGAGCGTGACCTGGACTTTTTGCCGGTAGAGCACCGACTGTGGTCCCGGCGTCGCCCGAAACATCCTGAAGGACCACTCAAATGTCCCATCTACCATCCCCTTCAGGTCAGGTCCCTCCAGACGAGGGCACCGCTTCGCTTTGGGGGCAGTGACCATCTCATAATCTTCTCGAATGCCCTTCGTTGGCCGGTCCTCTCTGCCGATTCGCGTCATAGTGTCTGTTTCTGTATAACCCACCCATCCGGCAGGAGCATCTTGGATACGCATCGGACGAGGATTGACCACTTCATAGTCATCCCGCGAGGTATCAGGGATCGTCGCTTGTGCGATGAGGAATGGTGCTGTGGGGGTCGCGTGAGTGAGCACGACACGTGGTGACTGAGAGCGATCGATGAAGCTGCTCTCGGGCGGCCGCACGGAGATCGGACAATCCGCTGCTCCGGGGCCGAGCGAATGTTTCAATCCCTCAACCAGCTGCTCGTCCATCCTACGCGCGAAGCCATCGGCCTCTGGACCTAAGGCCTTCTTCAACGCCGCACCATCGGCCCCCTCAAAGAGTTGAGCGCTGCCGAGACCAGGCGCCAGTCTGGACAAAGCCTCGCAGGGGGTGGTGACTCCTTTGAAGAGCTGAAGCGAGTTCGGATCGAACGGAACCTTTTTCCCCTCGCCCTTCTGTTTCTGACTCGCTTCGAGCGAGTCAAGCTTGGCCAGGAGCGATTCCAATTCGGTCGGTATTGTGGATAGAGTTGCGGGTTGCGAGGGTGCAGCCGGCGCCGTATAGACCTTCTTGGGATCGTATTCCGGCGGATTCGAGGACGGCAGGTGCTTCTCGCTGCCGCAACCGGCTATAACGAAAATAACCAGAAGAACGCCCGCGCGGGTTCGCATGTACGGCTCTCCCTGGTGGGATAACCAAGACGGCTGGAGTGGCCGCCATGCTAGCTCACGCACGGTGGTTCTTCAAGCCTCTCCATAGCGAAAAAGCATCCATTTCTCGCTCAGATTGACCGTTGCTATTTAATGTGCCTATTGCATACAATTCGGTCGGTTTTATTCTGAGGTGTCGATGCGATACTTGACACTGCCACTCCTGATCGCCCTTCCGCTCAGCGCATACGCAGGCAACATCAAAGACACCGATCTCATCAGCAGCAACAACTTCTTTCTACCGCCAAGTACTCAGCAAACCATCTTCATCCAGGCTCGTAACTCCTCCGATAATCAGGAGGTCTCACTTCATGATTTGGGAGCCCGGTTGAGTGCCAAGGGATATCAGGTGGTGACCGATCCGGACAGTGCGCATTACGTCCTGTTGGCGAACATCGTCTATTGCAACATCACCAAACCGGAAATGCCGGTCGAAACGATGGTCGCGAGCGGCTATGGCTCGGCGTTCAATTCCACGTTGGGCGCCATGCAAGGCCTCACCAGTATGGCCAGCATGGCGGGACCTTACGGGGCGATGGGCGGCGCGGCGGCATCCATGGGGTTGAGCGCGATCCAAGGCATCAGTGATCTGTTCGGTTCGTCCCAATCGGCTCCCCAAATGCCGGACGACGTGAACTATGCCTGCATTGCGGATGTCCAGATCACCGAGCAGAGGACCGGCCAGCTGCCAAGCGGGATGAAAACAGGAACAGGAGAGGAACCCGGTGTGTACCAGACCAGGCTGGCTGCCGATGTCCACCAAAAGAAATTGAAAGAAGCCGAAGCCACGCTGCTGCTCCAACAGAAGCTGAGTGCTGCGGTAGCTGGACACTTTTGATGGGTATCATGTGTAAACGCCAATTCCGTCACTCAATGGCGATTGCACTTTTGCTCCTGCTTACAGCAAGCACCGGTTGCTCCAATGTCATCCGTTCCGGCCTCATGAACAGCAATACCATCTTCCTCGATCCCAACACCAACCGAATTGTCTATACGCAACTCAGGAACTCCTCCGAGAATCAACAAGTGACGTTGAACGAGGTTCACACAAAGCTCACGGCGAAGGGGTATCAACTGGTTCAAGATCCAGAGCAAGCCAATTTTTGGATCCAGGCCAAGGTCATCTACTGTCACAAGGCAGCCGATGGGGTGACGACGGAAGCCGTGGCCAAAGCCGGCCCCAGCGCCGGTATCGGCAGCGGGGGCGCTCCCATGCTGTCGGCCGGTGCCATGGGTGATGGATCTGGTATGAGCATAGCCGGTATGCCAGACATGGGTGCCATGATGAGGCAGGCCATGGCCATGAGCGGTGGGCGAGGTGGATTCGGCGGCATGTCCGGCTTCCCCGGTATGCAGCCACCGCCCAAGGAAGATGGTGTGACGTATCTGTGCGTCGCGGATGTTCAAATTACCGACCGAAAGATCGGCAGAGCGATTGGTCAGCCGGCCAGCATGACGGGGACAGCCGCCGATCGGAAGGGCGACAGTCCCCAGGCGAAAGTGCAACAGATGCGAATGGTCGGTCACGTGCGGCAAAAAAGTTTAGACATTCCCGAAGCCACCCCGATCGTCCAAGAGAAAATTGCCACCGGAATTGCAGGACTGTTCTAAGCCCCTCCCATGATGAGAACCGGCACTAAGTGTTCCCAAACCCATAACACATGGGAACGGCAATGGGCATGGCGTATTGTTCGTCAACAGTTGTGGCTTGCTGCACGGGAAGAATCAGGGCAGATCCCGCTCTTATGCGGACCGGCTTAAACAGTGTTATGCTTCTTGAAAATCGGAGGTCAACACAATGAGTACGAAAGACTTATTACATGAGGCGATGAAACTGAAACCGGAGGAACGGTTCACCTTGGTTGAGGGTCTGATAAAGAGCCTGGATGAGCCGGATAAGAAGCTCGATGAGATATGGGCGGAAGAAGCGGAAAAACGACTCAAGGCATATCGAGACGGAAAGCTTAAAGGTGTCCCGATGGAGGAACTATTCAAGAACAATTGATGCGCGTCGTATTCACCAGAATAGCGACGCAAGAACTGGAAGATGCTGTCCGCTTTTATGAGATCGAATATGTAGGGCTCGGGCGCAAATTCTAAGGAGGAAGTGAGAAAGGTTGCCGTACGAGTTGCCGAGTATCCCAAATCATGGTCCTTAGAACGGGAGGAAACTTCCACGCATGAAGGTTAAAGATCTCATCAAACTACTTGAGGTCGATGGGTGGTATCAGGTGAGAATGAAAGGAAGTCACCGTCAATTCCATCACCCGACGAAGAAGGGGACCGTGACGGTTGCAGGCAAGTCGAACGTTGACATTCCGCCCGGTACGTTGAATAGTGCGATCAAGCAAGCCGGGCTCAAGAAGGAGAGGTGAACTGTATGCGATACCTTGTTGTCGTCGAAAAAGGCCCAAGTTCCTATGGGGCGTACGTTCCGGATCTTCCTGGCTGCGTCGCTGCGGGCGAATCCAAGGAGGAGGTTCTATCACTGATTCGCGAAGCGATGGAGCTTCATATAGAGGGATTGAAGGAACAGGGTCAACCGATTCCAGTCCCTGCCTCCTCAAGTGATCTCGTCGAAGTAAAAGCCGCATAACAACGCCTTCGAAAGCGGATGAGCCAACCAGCGGCGCGCCGGTCAAAGAGAAGTTACAGGATCGAACCCTCTAGTTGTTCCCCTCGATCCGCATAAAGACCCGTATTGAATGATCTCGCAGCTGCAACTCATTGAACCGATAATAGTTGTGGCGTATTGTTCGCGAACAATAGCGGCGTGTTATACGGACAGGAACTGACGGATCCGGCTCTTATGCGGATCGGCCTAAACATAGTTATTCAGCGGAAGTGCCGCCATCTCGACTATGGAGAATGTTCACATTGTATAGCTTGATGGTTTCGCACCAGTTCAAAGAGTGGGATGGCGATGCCTTCCGATTCGAAAAGAGCCGATTCCTTGAATACATGAGCGATGCCATCGAAGTACAGTTGCGGCCACTATCAATTGAAGCCATCGAGTGTCTTAAGTCATGGCCGTGCGTTCTAATGGAAGAGGGACGTGCAGAAGAAGGTGTACGCATCGCTCGGATCACGGAGCTTCGTGACCTTGGTAAAGAGCTCCGACTAACTGTCAATCTTTGTTCAAGTAAAGCACAGATCCTCAATAACCACCTTTGGCGCATTCGCGAAGAGTTAGACATCGAGCAGTTTGAGTTCAACCGCAACCACTGGGCAGTAAAGGAGCGGGATCTCTTCTCAATCCTTCGGGCCGCCGGACACGAGTGCGAAGCTTCTTTTATAGGCACCTTCGAAGAGAAGCCGCTTCCAGCCCCTACTCGAGCGTCTCTGATCAGGGCACGAAACGTGATCTCCAAATGGAGCCATACTGAAATCGACGACCTGTTGCAGGAAGCGGGTGTCACAAACCTCTCTGCAGGGCGAGCGTTAGGGAGCCGCCGCGATCGAGCCAATGCGATCGTTCAGTTCGCGATCGAGAACCCAGCAGCGGTAACAGCAGAAAATTCACTGTTGTCCTCCTATCTCGTCAGACGAGCTTCCGCAGCCGGAGAAGCAGAAGAAGAGACCTCTCCTCCTCCGACTGAAGATGTTGCGCCCGCAAGAAGTGCCGCCTCCGAAGCCACCTCAGCAGATCACTCACCGAATCGTGTCTTCGTGGTGCACGGTCAGAATGAAACTACCCGCACGGTGGTCGTCTCTTTCTTGGAGAGCCTAGGGTTGGTTGGAATCGTACTTCATGAGCAGCCCAATATGGGACGCCATCTTCTCACCAAATTCATCCAGGAAGCAGACTTGGTGACCTTCGCTGTAGTCCTAATGACCGACGACGTAGGAGGCTTGAAGGGGGGAAAGCTCGCGCCTCGGGCTCGCCAGAACGTGATTCCGGAATTGGGCTACTTTCTCGCTCATCTCGGTCAGGCGAAGGTATGCGCCTTGATTACGCCTGGCCTCGAAACGCCTTCGGACTTCGACGGCATTGTTTACATACGCATGGATGATGAGCAGCGATGGCAACAAGAACTGAAACGCGAACTTCTAGCCGCAAAGATGCCTGTTGCTGAAACCAAGTAGAGTGCCACGGCTAATTAAGAGAATAACAGCATGCGACGGACGGCGCGCCGC
>CABVRV010000008.1:0-53505 GCA_902500755.1 uncultured Nitrospira sp. | reverse complement strand
GTAGAGTGCCACGGCTAATTAAGAGAATAACAGCATGCGACGGACGGCGCGCCGCTGATGCTGAATGTTATATGACTCAAGAAACCTTAGGGGCATAAATGGCACTAAGCGTTGAAAATACTTTGTCGGCTTTAGGCCTTCTCGGTATCGGTGGAGCGCTTGGAACTTATTTTCGTATCATTTGGGAGCGAAAGAGTTCCGCACAATTGCAAAAGCAAGAGTTCAAGGATACCCGGTACAAATGCATCATCATGTTGATGTACACCATGCTTGACTTCGATAAGCGAAGTAAGGGGCTTGAGAAATTCGGTCGGGATTTCAAGTCCCATGAACAGTTGATTGACGAGATAAAAGCGGAGTGGCACAACGCAATTTTATTTGCTTCAGATGAAGTGCTAGAAGATTTGCATGCGTTTATCAAAGAGCCGTCAGCAAAATTGTTCAAGAAATCGGCTCTATCAATGCGAAAGGACCTTTGGGGTGGAAAGTTGTCAGCCAAATTGGAGTCGCTGGAGTTTTGAATGAAGTATTCGGACATAACAGGTTGTTCAACCTTCCTCGCAGGTTAGCTCAACGTTCGGACGACGCCGCGCGTCCCTCAACATCCCCGCCGCTAGCGCGCGTGGTCATTGAGGGCACTGCATACAATTCTCATCTTTGTAGGAGGCAGCGCCATCATGAGCGTTCAACCCTTTGTCTTGAGACCGGATCAGCATAAGCCCGCATTGAATGTGGTCGGAACACGGGTGACGGTGTTGGCGTCGAACGCGGCGACGCAAAGTTATGGGATCACCTAGCAGCAGGGCGAAGAGGGAACAGGCCCGCTGCCACACAGCCACGATTGGGACGAAGCGTTCTACGTACTAAAAGGTGAGATTCACTTTCCCTGCGACGGGAAAGACTACGCTTGCGCCGTGGGGACTCTTGTACATGTTCCCCGAGGAACCGTGCATGGCTTTCGCTACGGACGTGACGGTGGTCAGATGCTTGAGATTACGGGAGCCGGCGCGTTAGCGGCTCAGATGTTCACAGCCATCGACAAGGAGATTCCCTCCGGACCACCGGATATCCCCAAGCTGCTTGATGTGCTCACGCGCAACGGAGTCATGGTTGCGGTGTGAGCTGTCCCACCAGCGCGTGCGGCCTAAGTCTCCCTTCAGACAGGCCTTCCTTTGGCAAGAACGACACAGGGGGCAGATCCCTTATCTGTGTACTCCATAACGTTCCAATAATGCGGACCTTCACGGATGCTCTTCGAGTCAAGGGGTTGTTCACGTTACGGTGACCAACAATCGAGCGCCGCTAAACCCCGCGGGACGTCCAGTCGTCAACCATCAGTGTTCCGCCGGTCATCGATTCGATTTCGTTGACAGAGGGCAACACCGAGAGCTCGACTTGTTCAGACAAGGACGCGGCAGCTTGGTCGTGAGAATTCGGCTGGACGAGTCTGATCGAGGTGATTCGGCCGTTACGTATGCGGTATTGGAAGCTTTGCTCAATATCGCCCGTATCGTGGTGTGAGCGAAAGAAATGAAGCGTGAGGTCAATCTGCTTATTCAGCCGAGCCGCATCGAAGAGCCAGGGCGTGCTCTTGCCGAGTCTGAGCACGAAGTGCGCCGGTCGCCAGACACGTCGGGCAGCCGCCCGCCCGCTACCCTGATTGCTCTGCTGCCCAGTTTCGAGCGCCACTTCGAAGGCACTGCACTCGGGCCAAGCCGCGACATCAGTGCCTCCGATGTTGTTCTGGGTCGTGTCCTCGCCGAAGAGAATCGGCGCATCCTCCCCGGCTGCCTTGATCTGGAGATAAGTGAGCTGCGCCATAGTCTCGTTCTCTCATCCGACTCGTCGGACATCTTCTCTGTCCTGTGTCCCGGGACGCCTTGAGAGGAGGCATCATACGCTTTCACGAGAATAGAAAAAAGAGGCGAAAAAAGAGAGGCAGGCATAATACGGCTTTTCGGTTTTCTAATTCGCGGCATTCTCACCGCTCCTACCGACCACCTGGTATACTAACTTCGTTCTGCAGTCGTTCACTGTGAGAATCGTCGCATGAATACTCCAACTTGGGACGAATTCGTCGAGCTTGCGCTGAAACGGATTACGACTTCGGGCGCTGAGTACGGCGATATTCGCATTCAAGACAGCAGCACGGAACACATCGAGGGCGAGGATCGTCGGATCGCCTCGATTCGAGATGCCAAGGACATCGGCTTCGGCGTGCGTGTGCTCTATCACGGAGCCTGGGGCTTTGCCGCGAGTTCGATCTTGTCGCTGGAAGAAGTACCGCGTGTCGCGGATCTGGCCGTCGAGATTGCCAAAGGATCTGCTTCGATCGCCCTTGAAAAAGTACGGCTCGCTGAAGAGCCGATACATCGTGATCGTGTCGTCACCCCATGCCGGATTGATCCCTTCACCATACCGCTTGAGAAGAAAACCGACTTATTGCTGAATGCGATGGAAATGCTCCATCGACAATCCAGTATCGCACGGAGCAGCGCAAGTCTGTGGGCTCGACGGGACAGAAAGCTGTTCGTGTCAACGGAAGGATCACACATAGAATTTGATCTGTTGGCAGGTCAAGGCGAATGTACCGCAACGGCTCTCTGCGAAGGCCGGTTTGCGTCGCGCAGCTTCAATACACCGCATCTCCGGAGAGGCTATGAACTGATAGAGGAGGCAGATTTCCTGCGCGAGGCCGCTCGCGTGGCCAGCCAGGCGGTTGAAAAGGTGAAGGCCCCGGCGGTCGATGCGGACCAGTATGATTTGGTGCTCGACCCTGAGCATTTGTCGCTGACGATTCACGAATCCTGCGGCCATTCGAGCGAACTGGACCGTGCGCTTGGGTACGAGGCCAATTATGCAGGGACCAGCTTCTTGACGCCCGAAAAACTGGGCAACTTTCGCTACGGCTCGCGGCATGTGAATTTGGTGGCCGATAACACAGAACCAGAAACGCTGGCTGCGACCGGCTACGATGACGACGGAGTGATGTGTCAGCAGTGGGACATCATCCGGGACGGTGTCTTCGTCGGCTACTGCACCAATAGAGAAGTCGCACCGAAAATCGGCGAACAACGGTCGCGCGGCTCAAATCGAGCTGATGGATGGGGAAATATTCCAATGATCCGCATCGCGAATATTGGACTGGAGCCCGGCTCAGCGACCGTCGATCAACTGATTGCCGACGTGAAGCATGGCATCTACATTGAAGGCCATGGGTCTTATAGCATCGATCAGCGCCGCTACAATTTTCAGTTCGGTGGCGACGCGTTTTGGTTGATCGAAAACGGCCGACGCACCCATATGCTGCGGGACGTGATCTACCATGGGATCACGCCGGAATTTTGGAATAGCTGTGACGGAGTGGCTGACCGATCATCGCGGCGTCGGTATGGATTCATTACGTGCGGAAAAGGGCAGCCAGGCCAATCTGGTTGGATGACCCATGCGGCTTCCCCGGCGAGGTTTCGAAAAATTCAAGTGATCAGAGGAGAAGGCTCCTCATGACTGTTGTGAACGACAAGGGGACGAAGATGACCAGCCGCGATGAGTTTCGTTTTCTGAGCGATCTGGTCCTCACCCGCTCGTCCGCCGATCACACGATCGTCCGTCTTCGGGATCGCCGTGCCGGCACGACGAGGTTCGCCAATAATCAAGTCATTCAAAATGTCGACGCGAGACGGGGCTCACTGGCGGTGACGGTCGCCTTCGGGGGGCAGCAGGGGACCGCCAGCACGACGGATTTTTCCGCCGGCGCGATCCAGGAGACGCTCGCTCGTGCCGAGCGCATTGCCAAGGTTTCACCCCTGGACCCTGAATACCTTCCGCCTCCGGATTCATGTGTCTTCCCGATCAGAGATACTGCGAAACCAGAGACTATGGCGGCAGGACCGTCGCGCCGCCTGGAGTACGCAAGCGAAGCGATCGGTCAGTGCCGGATGGAGAATCTTACGGGGGCAGGACTAGTCTCGTCATCAGCGACAACCGTTGGGATTGCCGCAGGCAACGGACTGTTCGGCTATGAACGTCGAGCCGATGCGAGTTTTAGTCTGACGGTCCAGGCTGGCGATGCGACGGGTTGGAGCGCAGCCGCCCATCGGTCAATCGATCACTTGAGGGTCCAGGAGCGTACGTTGGCCACGATCAGCAAAGCTAAACGTAGCCGTGACGTGTGTGAGCTGCCAGCGGGACAGTATCCCGTGATTCTTGAACCGGCTGCCGTGGCTGGACTATGGGCCTGGCTGATCCGGTCCCTTGATGCCAAGTCCTATGTGAAGGGGACGAGTGCCTTCGCAGAGAAACTAGGGCGGGCAATTGTTGATGAACGCATCATGCTTCAGAACAGCCCCGACCATATAGACCTATTCGGCGAAGGTTTTTCCAACGACGGCTTGCCGAGCCTGCCATCGGTGTGGATCGATCACGGAACGTTAAAACAGCTGGCCTACGACCGATTCACGGCGAAGAGCCAGGGCGTGGCAGCTATCCCCACCCTAGAGGCGCCCATGTTATCTATCGAGGGTCACTCGGTTCATTCAATTCAGGATCTTATCAAAAGCACCGCCCGCGCCATTCTCGTGACGAATTTCTGGTACATCCGTCCCGTCAATCTTCGTAATCTCATGCTGACCGGAATGACGCGGGATGGGACATTTCTGATTGAAAACGGGGAGATAGTTTCAGCGGTGAAAAACTTTCGATTTCATGAGAGCCCGCTGCACGTATTTCAGCACATCGACCTATGGACTGCACCGATGGAGGCAGTGAACTCGGAGACCGGGAAGCTGCTGGTCCCGGCGATGGTCCTGCCTCAGTTCCGGTTCTCCAGTGTGACCCGTTTCTAAGCTATTGTTTAAAAAACAAATATATCGATATATTCCGGTATCCTTCCAGATAAAAGGGTTGACTCTCGCGCCATTCAGGAGTAGATAATTCATATACTTGAGAGAAGGAATCAGCCCATGGCCCCCCGATACAACCAAGAGCCTATCAACCTCATTCATCGAATCCCCTCACAGAAGCAGATAGACGAGGCCCGACCGGTCCCTCCCCCATACGGCCAATTTCTGCTCGAAGTTGGGGCCAAATGTTGGCGGAGTGTCGTCGAGTTTCTTGCACGGGTGACGCGATATGAGGATGAGACGCCGTCCTCCATCCAGACCACTGGTCTACAAAACGGCCAAGCTCTTTCCGCGACGGCTCAGGCCGCTACGCAATCTGAACAGGTTGTTGAGTGTGTGAACAGCGAAACTGCTGTAGCCGTGCGAATCAACGAAACGCACAATCCAACAGTCCAGGAAGGAGTCATCCCGCAACAGGGGGCGGCCCCGACTGTGGTCCAGCCTGAAGTGATCTCCGAACTCAGATCGTTTCTCATTAGACAGCAAGATCAGATCGCTCATCTCTCCAGCGAAATTGCACAGCTGAAATCGTTGGTGGTCTCCCAGCAACAGGTGCTTGTGCATCTCGGGCAGGAGCTCGAAGCCGAAACCTTTTCTACGGTCGCAACGGGCATGGGTCCAAATCCGGCTAAGCGGGGACGAATTGCTCGGAAACAGCCCACTTCAAAAGAAAAATCGCTTCCCCCTCAAGAGCCTGAAAGTCAGTCCCTCAATCTATAGATTGCCGATTCCAGTGCAGGTAGATACCTTCCTCTAGCCAGGTCCTGGCCTGGTCTGTTAAAAAAACCGCCCATGACGATCTCTCGCCTTGTATTGGGGAGTGCATTCTGGCTGGTTCTGTCTATGGTCGAAATTGTTGCGGCTGCTGAACCTTCTTTCACTCAGGTGCCGCTCTATGACGATCTCGGCACTCACCATCATCCCATCACAACCACCTCTACCGCGGCGCAACGATACTTTAATCAGGGGTTGCGGATGGTCTATGCCTTTAACCACGAAGAAGCCATTCTGGCGTTTGAAGCAGCGGCTCGTCTGGATCCCACTGCAGCCATGGCCTACTGGGGGATAGCCCTCGCGTTGGGGCCAAATATCAATATGGCCATGGACCAGGCAGACGAGCGACGTGCGTGGGAGGCCGTCCAGAAGGCTACATTCCAGAGCGCTCATGTGAGTGCTGCCGAACGGGCCTACATCGATGCGATCGGCAAGCGCTATAGCCAAAAGTCGCAGGCCCGCGGACCTCTCGATAAGGCGTATGCGGAGGCCATGCGGAGGGTATGGCATCAGTTCCCTGACGACCCGGATGCGGGAGTCCTCTTTGCGGAAGCCTTGATGGATCTCCGGCCATGGAATCTATGGACAGCGGGTGGACAGCCTAGACCTGGCACCGACGAAATCGTGTCGACACTGGAATCGATTCTCGGGAGATTTCCCAATCATCCTGGAGCCTGCCATTACTATATTCACAGCGTAGAGGCCTCCTCGAAGCCGGACCGGGCGCTGGCTTGCGCAGAGCGGCTGCCTGACCTCATGCCGGGTGCCGGTCATATGGTCCACATGCCTGCTCACATCTACATGCGTCTGGGTCGATACCATGACGTCGCGGAGCGGAATGCGCATGCGGCGCACGTCGATGAGGAATATTTGGCGAAACGGAAGCTCAACGGCGACTATGCGGACGGCTACTACACACACAATCTACACTTTCTCTGGGCTTCCTTGTTGATGGAGGGAAGAAAAACGGAGGCCCTAACGGTGGCGCGACAATTGACCAAGACGATTACCGAACAAGAGGCGCGGAAGGACACGTGGAAAGAGTTTTATCTTCCTGTCGCACTGTGGTCAATGATCCGATTCGGCCAATGGGACGTCCTGCTTCGCGAGCCGGCTCCTCCCAAGACGTTACGGTTGCAACAGGCCATGTGGAGATTGGGAAGAGGCATGGCGCTGTCGGCATCTGGTCGATTGCCGGGAGCCGAGGGCGAGCATTTTGTGCTGGCTGGTTTGGCCAAACGAATCGGACGTGATCGAACTGCGGAGGAAAAAACGGAAAGAGAGCTGGTAAAGATCGCCGAGCGACTGTTGGCTGGTGAAATCGCCATGCATTCCAACAAGCTGGATGAGGCGAACACCTCGCTCTCGGAGGCGCTGAAACTTGAGGACGCATTGCCGTACAGCGAACCGCCTTTGTGGCCGATTCCAATTCGGCATTATCTGGGCGCGCTCTTATTGAAATCTGGGCAATTCAGCCGTGCCGAATCGGTCTATCGGGCAGATCTTGGGAAGAATCCACAGAACGGCTGGGCGTATTACGGGCTACTGCAAGCCCTTCGCGCTCAACGGAAAGGGCGGGAGGCAGCGAGGATTGAGGAGCAATTCAAGAAGGCATGGGCGCACGCGGATGTGACGCTCACATCCTCTCGATTTTGAAAGATTGCGCGAGTCCGGCAGGAGGAGAAGGCATGCGATTTGTGGTAGGTGTCATGGGGCCGGCTAAAGCTCCAAAGCGAGACCTGGACAATGCACGGGTCCTTGGAGAATTCATCGCACGACGCGGCTGGGTCGTCTTGACGGGAGGCCGTGACGTCGGTGTGATGGATGCCGCGTGCGAAGGCGCGAAGCGAGTCGGCGGTAGCCTGACCATTGGGGTGTTGCCGACCGCCAAAGACAAGGTGTCGCGACATGTGGATGTGTCGATCATCACGGAAATGGGGAGTGGACGGAACAACATCAATGTGTTGTCCAGCCATGTTGTGGTGGTGTGCGGATTAACTGGGTCGGGTACCGTTTCAGAAGTCGCGCTCGCGGTGAAGGCGGGCAAGCCGGTCATCCTGGTCGCCGCCTCTTCTGCCGACGTGGCCTTCTTCCGCAAACTCGACAAGCGACTCGTCAATGCGGCAGAGTCACCGGAAGAAGCCATCGAACTTATCATGAAGCTCATGGACGGGCGTTCGCGCCGCGCTCGCCGAGCCGAAGATGATCGGTACTCGTATCTTCCCGTGTGAAGCCTGTCGCATTCACGCCGGGACCCTGCCTGCAGCGCTTCCCTAGAAATGACATCGAGCACCACACCTGAACCGCTCCGTAGTAGGATGTAAGAACCGTCTCGCCTAGGCGACGATAGAGAAGGAGGAAGCAACTATGGCAACCTATCAACGGCTGACACTCCTTATGGTCAATTTGACACTCTGTGTGGCTCTAGTCGCGTGGTCTTCAAATAGCGCTCTAGGCGCATCGACCACCGCCAAGGCCTACTTCGCGGGAGGCTGTTTCTGGTGTATGGAAGAGGCATTCGAACAGGTTGAGGGCGTACTGTCAGTGGCGTCCGGTTACATGGGGGGAACCGTCGCCAACCCCACCTATGAGCAGGTGTCGGCTGGACGCACAGGCCATGCTGAAGCCGTCGAAGTGATCTATGACCCAGCCAAGGTCAGCTATCAACAGCTCTTGGAGGCCTTTTGGCGCAATATCGACCCCGTTACGCCCAACGCCCAGTTCTGTGATCATGGGAGTCAATACCGGTCGGCCGTGTTCTATACCACGGAGGAAGAACAGCGACTTGCGGCAGCATCTAAAAGCGCCATCGAACAGACCAAGCAGTTTCCTGCGCCGATCGTGACCGAGCTGGTCCCGGCGTCCAGCTTCTACCAGGCGGAAGATTACCACCAGGATTATTACAAGAAGAACCCGCTTCGGTATAAGTACTACAAATACAGCTGCGGCCGGGCAAAACGGTTGGAAGCCCTGTGGGGGAAGTCATAGAAACAGAATGCTTGAATGCTGAGCATCTGACACTACGGCCTGGTTTTCATGATGAGGTTTCTCAGCCGTTCTCGCTGGGCAAGGCGGATGTTGGTAAACTCCAGGCCGAATTGATTGCCGTCGATCCACCGAACAATGGCCTGGTCGATTCGGAGGGGCCACTTAAAGTCCGAAAGGAACAGTGAGAGCTTCAACACCATCCCGACCTTGACCTCGACTGATGATTCGACCCTGCAACCGTTTGTCGATACATCTTGGACGGCTGCTTCACCCTCAAAGTCGTCATCCCCGAAGAAAAACATGCGACAGGAATGGGCAATTCGTCTGCCCCGTCGATCTTGTAGGTCCGCTGTATTGTTCTGAGGATCAAGAGGGCGCTTACTCGATGGCCTCGGTGTCATCCTCCTGTTCCTTTCTCGGGAAACACCATCGAACCGAATGCGCACCGCCTGTTAGTTGTAACACTAAACCATTCATCGTAAGGCCCCGTGCGCATAGTCTAAGCGATAAGATCATCACAGCAAAGAGAACTGTGTTTTTGCACCGAGTAGACGTGAGTCCTTATCCATTCGGAATCCGGAACGTGAAGTCGCTTGACGAAGGTCGAGCTCTCTGCGACAAAGGTGCCTTGCAAGGGGGAGCACATCGTGAAGCGAGCGGTCAGTCGACGGATGGCGGATCTGGCACAGTCGGAAATTCGGGCGATGACACAGGCCTGTGTGAATCTGAAAGGCCTCAATATGGCGCAGGGGGTCTGTGATACGCCCGTTCCATCGATCGTCCTTGAAGGAGCCGAGAAGGCGATCAGAGACGGGTACAACGTCTATACGCGATTCGATGGGTTACCGGAATTGCGACAGGCCATCAGCGATAAGCTATTGCACTATAACGGGATTCACGCCGACCCTGAAGCCGAAGTGACGGTCAGCGCTGGAGCGACGGGCGCCTTTCACTGTGCCTGTGCCGCATTGCTCAATCCGGGCGATGAAGTCATCCTATTCGAGCCTTATTATCAATACCATATCAGCGCTCTTGTCGCTGTTGAGGCGATTCCTGTGGTTGTTCGTATGCAGCCACCGGCCTGGACTTATTCCATGACGCAGCTCGATGGCATCGTCACCAAAAAAACCAAGGCAATCATCGTGAACTCCCCAGGCAATCCGTCGGGTAGGGTATTTAGCCGACTGGAGTTAGAGACACTCGCCGACTTCGCGCGCCGACACGATCTGTTCGTCTTTACGGATGAGATTTACGAATACTTTCTTTATGACGGGCGAACCCATGTGAGCATGGCGACATTGCCGGATATGGCTGAGCGCACGATCACCATCGGCGGATATTCTAAGACGTTTAGTGTGACGGGATGGCGGATCGGGTATAGTGTGGCAGCCAAGCCATGGGCAGGCGCTATTGGCGCGATGAACGATCTCCTCTACGTCTGTGCTCCAGGGCCGCTTCAGATCGGGGTGGCTCGTGGCATCAGTCAACTGCCTGACAATTTCTATACAGAGCTGGCTCGCGACTATCGGCACAAGCGTGACCGCTTCTGCAGCGCGCTGGCCAAAGCCGGGCTGACTCCGTCCATTCCACAAGGAGCCTATTACGTATTGGCCGACGTTTCTCGACTTCCAGGCAACACAGGGAAAGCTCGTGCCATGTACCTGCTGGAAAGAACCGGTGTCGCGGGTGTGCCGGGAGAAGCTTTTTTCTCAGGCTATGCCGGAGCCAACTTCATTCGCTTCAGCTACGCAAAGACAGACCCGGATCTTGATGAAGCTTGTCGACGATTCACCCAGGTCAATTTCTAGCCACCAACCCACACGTCCCATGCCACACCATCCGAGAAGGGCGGAACATTCCATTTCAGTAGGAAAACGTCCATCACCAGTTTTCGCGAGACTCCTCCTCCAGCTTGCCCCAATGCTGTAAGCCCCTACTCCGCACTATTCATTCTCACCTGGGTTAGGAGTGTGAGTTTTTGCCTCAGGGGTTCGGGACATCGCGCATTGATGGCAATCGTCCCCTGATAGCGAGGCGTGGTTTGGTTGAAGGTTAGAGCACGTCCACTCCCATCGGAGACACCACCACCACTTTCTTCAATGAGGAGCGTTCCGGCCGCGATATCCCACTCATTCTCCGGTTCGAGGGTAGCGACGCCCTGGATGCGTCCACCAGCGGTCAAGGCGAGTGCCCATGCGATCGACCGCATCGGACGACTCCGTACTATTCCGTCGAGAGACGGAAAGCGACCAATCTGTTGTTCCCATGGGCTCATGGCAATGATCGGCTGCTGATCACCGTGGGTCGGGGGTGGCGTGACCAATTCGGCATTGAGGTACAGGCCGCCACCTCTGATTGCCGTGTACAGCTCATCCAGAGAAGGGTTAAAGATAGCCGCCACGATCGGTCGACTCTGCTCAATAAGGGCCACGGAGATACAAAACTCAGGTTCGCCCTTGATGAAGGCCTTTGTCCCATCTATTGGATCTACCACCCAAACTCGCGCCCTCTGAAGTCGGTTGAGATCATCCGGCGACTCTTCTGATAACCACCCATCCTCAGGAAAAGCCGATTGGAGCTGAGTTTGGAGAATCTGATTCACCGCCAGATCAGCGGAGGTGACCGGGGAATGATCGGCCTTTTGCACCGTTTCGAACCCAGCAGCGGCGATTCGTACGGCCTCTTTGCCGGCCGCTCGAATCGCCGCAACAAGGATATCGAGTTCATACTGCCATGCCATTAAAGAAGAGTAACAAGCCTGGAGGGAGAAGAAAAGGAATGATCGCCTCATGAACTTGACCTGGATGACGAATCTGCGTACAAGCACCATACGATGAAACTGATGCAGAAACGCTCAAGGAAGAAGGGGCTGTCCCCTGGCACGCTTATCCACATCGGCGAGAAGCGAACAGAGGCTGTCACCGTTACCTTGTTTAACTACTCCGGTACCCACTGCGATGAACACCTCATCCGCGATGTGAACGAGCTTCGTCCGCCGTCCGACGAAACGGTGAGCTGGGTGGATGTCGATGGAGTGCATAAGACCGATGTATTGGAAGCATTCGGAAAGCACTTCGGTCTCCACCCTTTACTGCTGGAAGACATTGCCAATACTGATCAACGGCCCAAGCTCGACGATTACGACACATATCTATTTCTCGTCATGAAGGTGCTGACGGCTTCAAGCCAAGGGGACATCCTGGTCGAACAGATCAGTTTCGTCCTGGGGCGAAATTATGTCCTCTCGTTTCAGGAGAACGGAACTGACGTCTTCCAGTCCGTCCGGGATCGACTTCGAGTTGGGAAAGGACGTCTTCGACAAAACGGATCAGACTATCTCGTGTATGCTCTCATCGATGCCGTTGTCGATCAATATTTCGAGGTACTTGAGATGCTAGGCGAGCGGATTGAATCGATGCAAGAGCGCCTGATGGCTGATCCCAGGCCGGAGACACTCAAGGACATTCATGCCCTGAAACGGCAGCTCCTGTTCGTGCGTCGAGCCGTGTGGCCCTTGCGAGAAGCGATCAACAACCTGTCACGGTCGGAATGCCCCTTCTTACATGAGCCGACCAAGGTCTTTTTCCGAGACGTCTATGATCATGTGGTGCAGATCGTGGACACCATCGAGACATTGCGAGAAATGGTCTCGGCGAGTCTCGACATCTATCTCTCCAGCGTGAGCTATCGGCTGAACTCCGTCATGCGAGTGTTGACGGTGATCACCACGATTTTCATGCCGCTGAGTTTTATTGCCGGTATCTATGGGATGAATTTTGAATACATGCCTGAGCTGAAATGGCCTTGGGGGTACCCCATGGCGCTCGGGGTCATGGGACTCGTGGCGGCTACCATGCTCCTAGGATTTCGCTGGAAAAAATGGCTGTAGGCGAGTATGCACAAACCCGATTCTTGGATCCTCACCGTGTCTGAGAAATGGGCCGTTTCCGGGTCTCTGCTCGGCTAAGAGCGTAGATCAGTAAAGAGCCAAGGAGCTTCGCCCTTCCGACGAGTCTCATAGGCTGTGATCGCGCTCTCATGTTGGAGAGTGAGGCCGATTGCGTCAAGCCCTCGATATAGACAATCTTTACGAAATGGATCAATCTCGAACCGATAGGTGACTTCCTGAGGCGTGGTCACTGTCTGACGATCCAGGTCTACGGTGAGCTGATATCCCTCGGTGTCGACCACCTCATGCAGGAGCGCGAGGACTTCCTCTGCTTTCAATACCACTGCGAGGATTCCGTTCTGAAAGCAATTGTTATAGAAAATGTCGGCAAAACTTGGGGCGACCAGACAGCGGAATCCCTGATCCAGCAGGGCCCATGGTGCATGCTCACGAGATGAACCGCAGCCAAAGTTGTCGCGGGTCAGGAGAATGGTCGCGCCATCATATCGAGGCTGGTTCAAGAAAAACGATGGATCGGGGGAACCGTCCGGCAACTTCCGCCAATCGAAAAATAGGCCCTCGCGCAAGCCTGTGCGTTTGATGGTTTTCAGAAACTGCTTGGGAATCACCTGGTCGGTATCGACGTTGACACGATCCAATGGAGCGACGAGACCGGTCAGTATCGTGAAAGGTTTCATGCTGTGTATTTCCTTATATCGATAGACGAATGCGCAGTGGAGACTCTTGAAGGATCAAGACCAATGTCTGATATCGACAAAGTGGCCCTCAATCGCGGCAGCAACCGCCATGGCCGGTGATACCAAATGAGTTCGGCCCCCGGCGCCCTGTCGGCCTTCGAAATTACGATTGCTGGTAGAGGCACAGCGCTCGCCAGGTTTAAGCACATCAGCGTTCATCGCCAGACACATGCTGCATCCTGCCTCTCGCCACTCAAACCCCGCTTCACGAAATACGTGATCGAGCCCTTCTGCTTCCGCCTGTTGCTTGATGAGCCCGGAGCCTGGCACCACCATGGCGTGCACGGTCTTTGCGACTTTCTTGCCCTTCGCGAAGCTCGCAGCAAGGCGAAGATCTTCAATTCGAGAATTGGTGCAGGAACCAATGAACACTTTATCAATCTTGATATCGGTGATCAGCATATTGGGCGAAAGTCCCATATAGGTTAAAGCCCGTTCGGTGGCGTCTCTCGATTTCTCGTCAACCATCGTTCGTGGATCTGGTACATGTTCATCTACACCGCTCACCATACCCGGACTCGTTCCCCAGCTGACCTGCGGGGCGATGTGTTCGGCCTGTAGGGTGACGGTTGCGTCGTACTTGGCACCAAGACCGGTCTTGAAGTCTTGCCATGCCTGGACGGCCTGCTCAAATTGATCTCCCTTTGGAGCAAGCGGACGTCCTTTGATATAAGCAATCGTCTTGTCATCGGGCGCGACCATACCAGCGCGAGCACCACCCTCGATTGACATGTTGCAGAGGGTCATCCGACCTTCCATGCTCAGCGAGCGAATCGCGGCACCAGTATACTCAATCACATAACCGGTCCCACCTGCCGTACCAATCTTTCCTATGATCGCGAGAATAATATCTTTGGCTGAACAGCGGTCTGAAAGCACCCCGTCGACGCGGATTTCCATTGTCTTGGGTCGCTTTTGCACCAAACATTGAGTGGCCAGTACATGTTCCACTTCACTGGTCCCGATTCCGAATGCCAAGGCGCCAAACGCTCCGTGAGTGGATGTGTGCGAATCGCCGCAGACGATCGTGGTGCCGGGAAGGGTAAACCCCTGTTCAGGTCCGATGACATGAACGATGCCCTGGCGGATGTCACTCATGTTGAACAAAGGAATCCCAAAATGGTTGCAGTTATCTTCAAGCGTTTGAATCTGAAGAGCGCTGACTTGATCCATAATTCCCAGACGGCGGTCTGTGGTCGGAACATTGTGATCTGGCACAGCAAGTGTGGCCGTCGGGCGTCGCGGGTGCCGTCCGGCGAGCCGTAGCCCTTCAAATGCTTGCGGGGAAGTCACTTCATGCACTAACTGGCGATCGATATAGAGCAGCGTTGTCCCATCGGATTCAGCACGCACGATGTGCGAGTCCCAAATTTTATCGAATAATGTTTTGGCGGCCATCACAACTCCTGCGGGTTTTGGTAAGAAGGAATGTACATTATACAGAGAAGGACCCTGCGGTTGACAAGGCGTCTGTGAGCCTTGTCCCGTCTTGCAAGACGTGCTACCACAACGCGCATGAGTCCCACACAGTGGAACCAACCCCATATCATACAATGGAGTCAGCGACTACTGGACAGCTATTGTCATTTGATAGGACGAGAACTGATCGAACGAACAGGTGATACGACCCAGCACGCGCGCGTGCTGTTTGAAGCCTCCTTTGTCGTCGTCTCACATGGGGTAGAGCTCGATCCGATCTTGAATTACGGGAACCAAACGGCATTAGATCTGTGGGAGCTCTCCTGGGAGCAATTCATCAAGACGCCGTCGCGACTCACAGCTGAGCCAGATGATCGTGCTGAACGAGGACGTATGTTGGCGCAGGCAAATGCTAAAGGGTACTTCGATGGATATCGTGGGGTCAGAATTTCTTCGACGGGCAGGCGTTTTCTGGTTGAGCAGGCATTGATCTGGACCGTTATCGATCCGGCTGGAAGATCGATCGGTCAGGCAGCGACTTTTTCACATTGGTCGATGGTAAAGTGAGCTAAAACGGGAAATACACTTCAACTCCTCCATACCCGCCACTATGGAAAGAGGTGCTATTCTGATACCCACCCTTGACTAGAAAGAATACCTTACTGATCGGCACCTCCAAGATTGGGCCTGTCTGTACCGCACGAAATTCTCCATTGCCCATTCCGGCAATATCCCACCCTGCATAGAGGGGACAGCAACCTTTCTCGGACTTGTAGGCAAGTAGTTTCCCGCGCAACCGGCCCCAGAAGAAATTGTCCAGGTCGGCATAGGATCCAATCGCATGGAGGCTGCCTTTCTCATGCCAGTACAGCGCTTCAAGTTGTCCAAAGATTCCGACCTGATGATCGACCCTTGAACTTGTGTTGAACCGGTCCTCCTCGATTCGGCGCAGTTGCGGACCCGCAAGTGCCATGAACGTCCACCTGCCGAGTGTCTGTGAAATCCCCAGGGACGGAACGACAAACTGGACGTTGGCATCCAGCAGTTGCCCATTGCTTTTGAAGCTATATCCAAGACCAGCTGTCATCGCCTGCGCAAAAATGGTTGTTCCACCTGACATTAGCATGATCGGCGTCCGCACGCCTAAATAACCAAAATATTGACTCTTATTGTCGATCTGAAATCCGGTGAACACATCGCCTGCCTGTGCACGAACTGGTAAGAGCATCAGGACAAGTATTGCCAGCAGGAATGACTTATATCGCGTCATCGGTTTTCCCCTTCTACACGGACTCAACACGAAGCCGAACAACAGGGTAGCGGCACAATGAACGATGCCAGACCCTAATAGGCATGGCGGTAAGCTTGTCGTGCTTGATATAGAATAGTGCACACCGCAGATTATCAGGAGAAAAATCAGAAAATACGACGGCACATCCGTTCTAGGACAAGTCTAGAGTGGCTCCCTTTGCGGGTCCTATCATTGGCGATGATCCTGTGCGCTGTATGTGAGCCTTCTTGACACACGATCCATCGGACTGAGTCGAGGTAGTGGTGGGTGATTCAAGTCGATCAAAACGTATCGCAGGATGGAGGGCAATTCGGGCTACGATATGACTTAGGACTGTCTCCAGTGCTTCTGGTGTAATTCTCTCCAGTGCTGTTCGCCTCGTTCGATGCTCTCGACTCTGAAACGAATACAGCTCGCGCGAAGGCGGTGCATCACCGATACAGGACTTACTTTAAGGGTGATACGAGGCAGTTCTAATAAAGCTCCGACTAACGAGTCGTTCGGAACCGAAGGGAAGAGGACACTCACGCCGGTGAAGGACATATCTTCCACCTTGCCGGACAACAAGGACTTCGAGGTATTTAACCGACAAGAGGTTTCATGAGGAACTCGTAGCATCCGGCGTCGTTCCCAGTTGAAGGACCTCCACGGAGCGGTGAGAGCATACAGGAGTGATCGTAGACTACTCGCTATACCGGGTTTGAATTGATACGTCTCTTCCCATGAGGCAGGATCACCAAAAATCTTATCAACGATCACCTCTCTCGTTGCCTCATCAAGCCCTTGGAACTGAACTCCGGCTCCCACGCCACCGGATGGTAGCCGTTCTTGTCTCATGATTCGACCAGGCAATCGTACGATCGTGCCCTGAGAGGAGGTCAAAAGGAGGGTCACGATGTCCCGTGCAGTAAATACTGGGTGTTCGAGTGACAATGCGACGCCGTGTTCATTAATGTTGAGAACGCGCGCGGGGACGGAGTTGTCATCGAGAAACAACTCGCTCGCAAAATCTCGATTCAGTCGGAACGCCTGTCGGCCTTGCGTCTGTTCGCTGGCGACGAACATTGCGATCGTCAACAGCAAGAGGTTGACGGATCCCCAAAAAAGGCTGACAGGGAGACCTGGATCTCCAGTGCCGTGGAGAAAGTTCTGAATCCCAACTGTCAAACCTACGACCAACAATCCGAACGTCAATAAGTGCGGCCAGGTCAAAGTCAATTCAGCGGACGTGTTTCTTCCAATCCGTTGTCCTTTCGGTGTCACCTCGAAGACGCGCTCTTTCCGGGGTGTGACAAGGGCCTTCAGCGCGACCCAGGTGAGCGCGAAGCACATGGCGATTTCATAGATGTCTGACCAGAATGGGTTGCGCGAGCCTCGGCTTACCGGACGCATGACTAGTGCTGATGCGATATAGAAAGAAAAGAAATGGAGACCAAGCAGTACGACATCGGCATGAATTGGTGGTGTCTGGAACAAGAGACTAGAGAGCGGAGCGACCAGACAAATAAGGCGAGGAAGACCGAAAAAGAAGTAGAAGATCGACCCGAAATAATCCAGCCGCTGTGACAAAGTTAGACCATGTTTGGTGAGGGGGTTGTCACGGAGGAGGACCTGAATGCAACCCATAGCCCACCGCTTTCGCTGCTTGAGATAACCCTCAAACGTCTCCGGCATCAGACCGGCCGACAGCACGCGATTGAGATAGCAGGATGTATACCCCTTCGCATGCAGGTTCATGCTCGTGTGGATATCTTCGGTGATCGTCTGAGTTTGGAAGCCACCGATCTCCTCAAGGGGTTGTCGTCTGAAGAGACCACCGCTGCCGGCGAAGAAGGCGCTGTTATGCGCGTCCCGCCCGGCTTGTAAGGAGCGGAAGAACAATGCCTGCTCATTTTTGACGAGATCACCTACACGCAGATTTCGTTGAAAAACGTCGGGATTGTAGAAGTGATGGGGAGTCTGAACGATGGCTACTTTTGCGTCATCAAAGAATCCAACGGTCTCCTTCAGAAATGTACGAGCAGGGATATGGTCAACATCGAACACGGCGATGAGGTCGCCGTCGGTCAAGCGAAGAGCATGGTTGAGGTTTCCCGCCTTGGCATGGCGGGGGTGATCCGGGCGTCGGATATAGCCGCATCCCAGTGCGGATGCCATCTTTTTGGTTTCAAGGCGACGACCATCATCGAGAACATACACATTGAATCGATCTCTGGGATAGTCCAGTGATAGGCAGCCCATCAACGTTTGCCGCAAGAGTGACAGCGGTTCATCTACGACTGTGACCATGATGTCTACAGTCGGGTACGTCGTGATCGGTACCGGTTGACGATTGGTCGGTGACCAGGACTGATAGGTAAAGAAACAAAACTGGCAAAGCCCATACAGTTCTGCGAGATAGACGATCCATCCCACGATCATGCTGCTCAGGTCATCGGCAGGAATTGTGTAGAGCGCCCGCCAGACCATGTAGCGGATGTACAAGAGCAGACTTAAGCTCAGGACCCATCGACGCCCTTGGTCTTTCTTGAGGAGCAGCCCTATGGTGAAGAGTGCCAGAGCAGAAATTCCTGCAGCAATAGGAGCGTCGAAAAAGTTGTCTATCAGCGTCATGTTGAATGTGTTCCCGAAGGAAACTTCCTAGCCATCGAGTTGATGGGTATCACCCTATTACGGGACCGCTGGCCGGCCTAGCCCTACGAATGTAGAGCAGCCTTTCGAGGGAGGTGGACAAACGAGTGATCAGATTGAGAGTTCGTTTTTCTAGGAAGATGAGGCGGTTCGCTAAAAAATGGGGGTCAAGTCCAAAGCTCAAGCGGGCCGTGGTTGGCGATGCCTTGGAGCAGGTCTTGTGCCGAAAGGATGCCGACTAGGCAGCGGGCATTGTCCAAAATGGGAACTGCATGAATTTGCTCATCGAGCATGACGCGCGCAACTTCTCGAATCTCCGTCATGGGAGTTGAAGAGATAACTCTGGAGGTCATGATCTCTGCTAATCGCCTTGCAGAAGCCTGACTACTATCACCAGCGGTGACCAATTCAGGTACGTGTCGCAGCAGATCACGATGAGATACCATTCCCACCAGAGTGTCATGCAGGGAAGTGATGGGGATATGATGGAAACCCTTGTGAGACATCAGCATCCAGGCGTCGAGCAATGTGCTGTCGGAGGGAAGAGTAAGGACCGGGGATTTCATTAAATCCCGCGCAAGCACCGCTGGTCTTGGATGTGGTTGCCGGGTACTCTGTTGTTGATAAGCGGTCTGCGCATTCAAGGCCGAATGATCTAATGAAGGAGGGTGTTGGCCACGACGTTCACTCTCCGCAACAGGCTCAACCAGACTAGGCCGTGAGCCCGATGGTCTTACGGGATAGGTCTCTGTGATTCCATTGACTGCGAGAAAAATAGGCATCCGGCAATCCCTCACCGACCGTATCGGAACTTTTAGGAAATACTTAAGCAAGCTCTGCAGGAAATGATCGGTTTGAAAATGATGGTAAGAGAGATGAGCGGCCGTACTGCAAGAATATGAGCCGGTGCATCTCATGCTGGGCACTGGCATCTCAGATGTCTTATGCGCTCGTGTCGACCGATGGCGAGTAGCCGAAATACAGCCTGGATCAGGATGAGGCAACTTCTCGAGCCCAAACAGTTCCTAATTGGTTGCTTCCGTTTTAACCCCTGTGATATAAGAATCGCCGCATCATATGTCCGATCGTGGCGAAGGTTATGGGTCTCATACATAACGATCAAAGGTAAACATTACAAGAAAGCCTGCACGTCCTCCAGACTTCGGCGGCACATATTCAATCCTCTATTCATCTCTTCTTTTCTTGCAAGGGGGGTAGTCATGGGCAAGTCAATGTTGGCAATTATCCTCAGCCTTGGAGTGCTGTTGGCTGGGGCTTCAGGTTCGTACGCGCTCCAAGCAGGTGGGGTCGAAATCGGCGATCTAGAATCCGGATCGGTCGTCGGACAGCCGTTTAAGGAACTAACCGTCGATGCCTCGTTCTTTGCCATAGAAATCGGCAATATGAAGGTGTGGTATCCTCCGATGACCGTCATCGATTTTAAGTCGCGTCCAGGTTCGCCGGTTCTCTTAAAGGTAACGAATAATGCAACGGCCGAACATGGGTTTCATCTTAGCGCAGCCGTGAATCAATCAGCACCAACTGTTCTGGACACCAAGCTGGTGCTGAAGCCAGGGGAGACGCGGTACATCGGTGTTCCAACCAGTGATTTGTTTTATGCATCGGGGAGTGTTCTTGAATACCGGTGTCACTTGCATGCAGGCCATGTTGGTGGCAAGTTGCTCATGCTGAAGTAATACACTCCAGTTCGAGTGGTCACTGAAAAAGGCCTCGGTGAGTATCACCGAGGCCTTTTGTTTTCAAGGTGAGTCCATCATCAAATGCAGAAGGCCCCAATTTCCTCAGAAACTGGGGCCTTCACGGTACCAATTCGGAAACGAGTTAGTTTCTTACACCACTCCACACTTTGGCAGAATCAATCTCCTTATCAGGATTCAAAGTCTTTGCTTTTTCAAGAAGTACGTCCGTTGTTTCAGGGTAAGCGGGGTCTGAGATACAGCAATTATCGACAGGACACACTGCCGCACACTGCGGTTCATCAAAGTGACCAACGCACTCGGTGCAGCGATCATGGGCAATGACATAAATATTGTCGCCGACACCTTGTCCATCACCAACATGATTGCCTTTGGTTTCGGCATCGCTTCTGGTCTCAAAAATCGCTTCGTTAGGACATTCCGGCAAGCATGCTCCACAAGAGATACATTCATCCGTGATCAATAAAGCCATGATCCAAGCCTCCTTCTCACTCCCAAAGACTAAACAATATTGACAAGTTCACGCCACTCCCACCATAGTGCGGCACGTCATGGTGAAGAGAAATTCGAATAAACATTTTATTCTTCGATACTTTTCTAAGTCAACAGAGCGTAATCCGGTTAGAAGGCCTAGCGTGGTCATGAGCATGGGCCATTGGGCCCAACAGTAAAAGAAATGCCGGCCGTCACCAAATGTCAGCCAGTCAGATAGAACCCGGAAGCCGGGAACAGCGAAACAAGCGGATCATTATGATGGTCCTGCTCGCACTTCTTCTGATGAGTGCATCGGTCTTTCTGGGCGAGCGCAAGGAATCAAGCATCATTGTCGTGACGTTCCCCAGTGGAATTCAGCTCGAAGCTGAAGTGGCGGATACTCCGGAGAAATTGCTCTTTGGGCTGGCCTTTCGCGATACACTGCCTCCAAATGGCGGAATGCTTTACATTTTTGAGCAGAACGGGTTGCACCGCCTCACGACTAGAGAATATCGATTTCCGATCGATATTCTTTGGATAGACGAGAGTCATCATGTCGTCCATATGCTGGAGTACGCGGAACCGTGCAGCAAAGACCCCTGCCCTTTCTTCGGGCCGCCACCTGAACCAGCTCGTTATGTGATACAGGTTGAATCGGGATTCATTCAGAAGGCAAAAGTTGCAAAAGAGGATGAACTCAAATACACCCTCCGCATGTAGATGTCGCGGAACGTGAAAAAGGATACAAGCACGATGAGTGGCTTCCAGAAAGTTGCGCAGATCGAAGAATTGCCGCCGGGCAAATCGAAGATTGTGACAGTCAATAACAGGCCGATCGCCTTGTTCAATATTGACGGCACATTTTATGCCATTCATAACAGTTGTCCGCATGAGGGAGGACCGCTTATTGAGGGGCGACTCAAAGGATATGTCATTGCTTGCCCTTGGCATGATCTCGCGTTTGATATCCGAAACGGGCAAGGTACTGATGGCGGTGGATACTGTGTGGGCAGTTACGAGGTCCGGGTTGAGGGATCCGACGTCATGATCGGTCCACGTAGGAAAATATAAGCAACGAAATCAGCTGCGACGATGAATTCCACGAACAGGAACAGACGTGAGTCCTTCTAACGCAGACCACAACCCAACTCTGGATATCACGGATTGCCGAAAGGTCGCAGTTGATGAACCGTTCGTCATCCACCTGTGGGAGGACCGGACCAGAGGCGAGCAATGGGTGCCGGCGTATGACACGAAAGGGCTTGCCCTCCTCAGCGATGAATTTCTCCGCATCGCGAGTAACAACGCGGTGGAGAATGGGCAACGCATCTTTGAGCTCAAGGCCGTCCAACCAGGTCTGTATCAGGTAGTTTTTGAAAAACGCATGGGATGGAAATTTACCGCGGAGGAGCGTCGAGTTTTTAGAATAGACGCACAGCCTGTGACTGGGAATTGATTTCATGCCCGATATCGCGTTCATCAATGGTCGTTTCATTCCATGGCAGGATGCGACCGTCTCTATTGATGACCGAGGGTTCCAGTTTGGTGACGCCGTCTACGAAGTAATCAGGACGTATCGTGGGACACCGTTCCAGCTGGGAGCGCATCTCGCACGACTTGAGCGAAGTGCAAAGGAGCTCTTGATTTCCCGGCCATACTCGAGAGCGCAATGGATGCAGTGGATCAACCACGGACTTAGTCTGGCCGGATATCAAGAGGCCAAGATCTATATCCAGATTACCCGAGGCGTCGCTCCTCGAGAGCACAGCTTCCCTTCTGAAAGTCGCCCGACCGTCGTCATGACGATTAAAGAGTTACATGGCCTGCCCACTGAAATGCGCCAGACTGGCGTCACGGCATGCACCTGTGAAGATCTTCGCTGGGGACGATGCGATATCAAGAGCGTCAATTTGCTTGCCAACGTTCTTGCACGTGAAGAGGCGAGAAAGGCTCGGGTGTTCGAAGCAATTTTCGTTAGAGAGGGTCTTGTGATGGAAGGTGCCTTAAGTAACGTGATGGCTGTTCAAGATGGAGTGGTCATGACGGCTCCTGAAGGTCCGCGGATCCTGTCTGGTGTCACAAGGACAGTGGTGTTGGATTTGGCCAAAAAAGAAGACATCCCGGTTGAAGAACGGCCTATATCGCTCGATGCACTTTACTCAGCAGACGAAGTGTTCCTGACCGGGACCACACTCGAAGTGCTTGGGGTGGTCCAGATTGATGGGAAGATCATTGGGTCCGGCCAGCCAGGCCTAATCACGAGAACGCTGGCAGCCCGGTGGGCGCTGTTGACCGGCTAGGACTCTTGCTTTGCTTCAGGGTGCGTGCTATGGTGCTTCCTCTGTAAGTGGGCTCATGCCCACTTTTTTGTTTGGGCATATGTCGAGCAAAATTAGGTTGAGCATGCCGGGTACAGGTTTGCAGATGGTTGCAGACCGGTTGCAGGAGATTATTTCACCGATTTTATGGACGCTTGGACTCGAGTTGGTTGATGTGGTCTGTGTCGGGCAAGGTCCTCGTTCGGTTGTTCGTGTTCTGATTAACAAACCAGGTGGAGTCACCATCACAGATTGTGAACAGGCACATAAGGCCTTGGGCCCGGCCCTTGACGTCGCCGACCCCTTTCCCCACGCCTACACGCTTGAGGTTTCTTCCCCTGGTCTGGATCGGCCATTTAAGAGACTGCAAGATTTTCAGCGGGCGATTGGGAAAGAGGTGAGCCTCAAGCTTCGCCAACCAGTCGAAGGTCAGTGGAAGGTTACCGGACGATTAATGGAAGTAGATGAGCGTGCCGTCGTGCTGGCTGTCGGTGCACCGCGGACGTCACAGCCGATGAGTCTCGATCGAGAGATGATTGCCGAGGCGAAGCTGGTCATAAAAGTTTAGATGTGTGAAGTTGGGCGTTGTGGATGGTAACCGGATGCAGGAGCGTGAGGTATGAACCGAGAACTGATTTCAGTCATCGATGAAATCGGGCGCCAGAAAGGGATCGACAAAGCCCGGGTAATCGGAGCTATTGAATCCGCCCTGCAAACAGCCGCCAAGAAGCGCTTTGGCCAGGCCGAAAACATTCAGGTGGAGATTGACCCAAAGACGGGAGAAATTTCTGTCGTCTCGAAGAAAACGATCGTGGAAACGGTCAGCAATCCCAAAGCTGAAATCTCGCTTCAGGAGGCGCGTCAATACGACAGTGAAGCTGAAGTGGGCGACGAAATCGGGTCGCTGATCGAGATGAATGAGTTGGGGAGAATTGCTGCGCAAACGGCGAAGCAGGTCATATTTCAAAAGGTTCGCGAGGCAGAGTGGGAAGCGGTTCAAAAGGAATACTCCACGCGACAGGGAGATCTTGTCACCGGCATCATTCTGGGCATGGAACGCCGCAATTATCTTGTGGATCTTGGAAAGACGGAGGCAATTCTACCCATCCAGGAGCAGATTCCTCGCGAAACATACCGGCGTGGTGATCGTGTCAAGGCAATGCTGTTGGAAGTTCGTCGTACGCCAAAAGATGTTCAAGTCATACTGTCTCGAAGTCACCCACAATTCGTCGCGAAGCTTTTTGAGCTTGAAGTGCCGGAAGTAATGGAGAAGATCATCGAGATCAAGTCGGTTGTTCGAGAGCCTGGAGATCGAACGAAAATTGCCGTCACGTCACGGGAAAAAGCCGTGGACCCAGTCGGAGCCTGTGTCGGAATCAAGGGGTCCCGTGTCCAGGCGGTCGTCCGTGAGTTGCGGGGCGAGAAGATCGACATCATTACCTGGACGCAGGACCCTCGGGTGTTCATTGCTGAGGCCTTGAACCCGGCAACAATTGAAAAGGTCGGGATCGACGAAGAGAAAAAATCAGCGCTCGTGGTTGCCGCTGACTCACAATTGTCGCTGGCCATCGGCAAGAACGGTCAAAACGTCAGGCTTGCCGCGCGTTTGACAGGGTGGAAAATCGATATCATCAGCGCAACTGAATACGAGAAAGAAAAGGTCGAGCGCGATAAGGAAATTAAAGCGGCGCTTGCCGAAGAGGCTGAGTCTCAACGACTCCAGGAAGAAGCGCGTCAAGCTGCCAGAGCTGAAGAAGCGACGAGCGGATAACCGACGGAACCATTCGATGGCCATGCGCGTCTACGAACTTGCCAAGAAGTTGGGAATGGAAAATCGTGTGCTCATCCCCGAGCTCAAAAAAATGGGTGTGCCGATTACGTCTCACAGCAGCACCTTGGATGATGAGATTGTTCAGAAAGTAATGGATAAATTTGCGTCGAAATCCAAGGGACCGTCGTCGGCAGCCGAAGAAGACCTCCCTTCAAAATCAACTCAAGACGCAATCCGCGGAAAAGGCACGGCGACCAAAGGGCATTTGGTGGAGGAGTCTCCTAAGCCCGACAAGCGTCGTATTTTAATCAAGCGAAAGAAGGAGGATGAACCAACCGAGGTTGTGTCTGTCGCACCCGTTTTCGAGGATGAGCGATCGGCCCAGATTGGAGCAATCAGCTCCGTGTCAGCCCCTCCCGCACCAGCCGACCAGCCCGGCGAAGAGGTAGAGACTGATCGAAGTCTTATGGCAGAGGAAGTCTCGGAAAGGGATCTGCCGTCGGCTCTGGCTCCTATGGTTCCGCATCCGGAAGAGGTGCAACAGAAGCCGACGGTACCTCCATCAGGTCTTGTAGCGGCGACGGTTGAGTCTGTGGCCGCGAAAAAGAAAAGCATGGCGTTCGAGGCTATTGAAGCGGAAAGTCAAAAAGATAAACTTAAGAAAACACGAAAGCCGGGTCGCCCTAAAGACGAGCAACAGGATGTGAAGCTCCGTGAAGATGCCGCTAGATGGCAGGATCTCCGTGCGATCCCTGTGCAGCGACGCGATGATCGATCTAAACACTTGCACCACAGTACGCCGGCTGAAATCACAAAGCCTCGCCGAAAAAGTGTCAAAGTCACACCACGGACCACGGTGAAGGAATTTGCCGAGTTGATCGGTCAGCGGCCGGCAGACATCGTTCGCAAATTGATGGATATGGGCCAGATGCTGACTTTTCAGCAGCCGATGAATCTAGATGCGGCAACCATGTTTGCCGAAGAAAGTGGTGTTAAAATCGAAATCGCGATTGAGAAGGTGGGAGAGGAGTTATTGCAAGATCTCGTCGATACGGGTGAGGGCGAACGGCCAGAACCTCGACCTCCGGTCGTCACCATTATGGGTCATGTCGATCATGGCAAAACATCCTTACTCGATGCGATTCGGCAAACCAATGTGGCGGAAGGAGAGGCCGGCGGCATTACGCAGCATATTGGCGCCTATACGGTCTCGGTGCGTGGCAAACAAGTAACGTTCCTAGACACGCCTGGCCACGAAGCGTTCACCGCGATGCGGGCCCGTGGAGCGAAGGTTACCGACATCGTTATTTTGGTTGTTGCCGCTGATGACGGGGTGATGCCGCAGACCGTTGAAGCGATCCATCACGCCAAAGCAGCCGGAGTGCCCTTGATTGTCGCAATGAACAAAATCGACAAGCCGACTGCCAATCCTGATCGAGTGAAGAATGCACTCTCAGAGCACGGCTTAATTTCAGAAGCTTGGGGAGGGGACACCATTATGGTGGAGGTGTCCGCGAAGCAGAAAACGGGGCTCGATACTCTGCTTGAGATGATTCTGCTTCAGGCTGAAGTGCTTGAACTTAAGGCAGATCCGCATCGACAGGCTCGAGGTACCGTGATCGAAGCAAAAATCGAACGCGGCAGGGGTCCCGTTGCAACGGTATTGGTACAGAGTGGGACTCTCAAAGTGGCCGACGCGTATGTGGTGGGCTCATTTAGCGGGCGCGTCCGGGCCCTTATCAATGATCGGGGTGAGAAAACTCAGCAAGCCGGCCCATCGATTCCAGTGGAAGTGATCGGCTTACCGGGGGTTCCATCGGCAGGAGATGTCTTCCAGGTCGTCTCCAACGAGAGAGTGGCTCGCGAGATCGCCGAAGAGCGAGCGCAAAAGCGACGGGCTGCAGAGCTAGCTGGCCCGGCGAAGGTGACGCTGGATGATCTCTTTGCGAAGATTCAGGAGGGGTCAGTCAAGGAATTGGCCATCGTGATCAAAGCCGACGTGCAAGGATCATCGGAAGCGCTGGCAGGTGCCGTTGAAAAGCTCTCAACCGACGCCGTCAAGCTCCGTGTGATTCATAACGGAGTCGGGGGCATCATGGAGTCTGATGTCCTGCTTGCAGCTGCGTCACGAGCCATTATCATCGGCTTCAACGTCAGACCTGAGCCCAAGGCAACTGCGTTGGCCGAACAGCAGGGCGTTGACGTGAGGCTCTATACGATCATTTATGATGCCATTGCCGACATCAAGGCCGCAATGGAAGGCTTACTTGAGCCCACGCTTAAGGAGCGAGTTTTGGGTCGAGCTGAAGTGCGCCAGGTGTTTATGATTCCCAAGGTTGGGGCGGTGGCTGGGGCATATATCGTCGATGGCACGATTGCCCGTTCGAGCGCAGGAGTCAGAGTTATTCGCGATAACGTCGTGGTCTATCAGGGCAAGCTTGGTTCTCTACGGCGGTTCAAAGACGATGTGCGCGAAGTCCAACAGGGTTATGAGTGTGGATTAAGCGTTGAAAACTTCAATGATGTGAAGACCGGTGACATCGTTGAAGCGTACGCGATCGACAAGATCGCGACAAAGCTCTAGGAATCCTCGCGTCTATTCTCTGTCGTCTCTCTCGATGTGAGGAGAAACAGTACAGCCGCCGCATTGGGGTTCCGTTAAAAGCTTGATGAAGATGAGTGCTCAATATGGTGGTGGGGCTCTGTACTGTAGAGTTATTCATTGCAGGGAGCCAATCGCTAAAAGACAAGCGGCAGGTGCTTCACGGACTAAAAGACAGACTTCGTGGCAAATTTAACCTTTCCATCTCCGAAGTGGATGGCCAAGACCTTTGGCAGAAGGCGGTTCTCGGTATGGCTTGTGTGGCCAATGACGGCAGCTACGTGAATCAGGTGCTTGAACAAGCGTTGAATGTGATCAAAAGCATGCCAACGGTCGAAGTCATCCGGACCCAACGAGAATTGCTCTAAGTCTCACACGCAGCCTGTGACGGCTAGGGTCACGCAAGCAAGATGTCAAAAACCACCTATAAGAGAGCAGATCGGGTGGCGGATCAGATCAAGATGGAAGTGGCTGACATCCTCATGCGAAAAATCAAGGACCCTCGGGTGCATGATGTCACCGTCACCGATGTTGAGCTCACCGGCGATTTACGCATTGCTCATGTTTTTGTCACGACCATGGAAACCGGCGAGGCAGCGCGGAATATCTTTATCGGGCTCTCCAAGGCCAGCGGCTTTGTGAGAGCGGAGCTAGGTCGGCGGCTCTCTCTCCGCTACCTTCCGGATGTCATCTTTAAAAAAGATGTCAGCGGGCCACGCGGCGATCGCATTATGCAGTTGCTGGATGAACTCCATCATGACACTGAAGGACAAGAGACAGCTGACACTCAGAGCGAGAGAGAACGTACCACGCCCTCTTAGGGGTAGAGAAAACGGCGCACATTACGATGGAACACCAAGATTGCGTCGACGGCGTCCTAATTGCCCACAAAGAAGCCGGCTGGACGTCGCACGATGTTGTGGCCAAGATACGGAAGTTACTCGGTGAATGCAAAGTCGGTCATGCCGGCACGCTGGACCCTAGCGCCACGGGTGTCTTACCTATTCTGGTCGGACGTGCTACAAGAATTGCCGAGTACCTCATGGATTGGGATAAGGAGTACCGGGCTGTTTTACGGCTTGGGGAAACGACCGACACGCAGGATGCGTCAGGTCAGGTGCTGACAAAGACTGATCCATGCCAGGTGCATGAGGATATGATTCGCATGGTCGTCACGCGGTTCCGAGGAGTACAACGGCAATTGCCTCCGATGTATTCGGCCGTGAAAGTCGGCGGGCAACCGCTGTACAAAGCAGCCCGAGCCGGCAAGACCATCGATAGGGTCGAGCGGTCTGTCATCATTCACGAGCTGGAAGTTCTGGCTATCGAAGGTTGTGACGTGACTCTTCGTATTGTGTGTTCAAAAGGAACATATGTGCGCACGCTGTGTGCCGACATTGGTCAGGCCTTGGGGGTTGGTGGCCATCTGTATGCGCTTCAACGTCGTCGGGTGGGCCCTCTTTCCATCGATGAGGCATTGACGGTCGATGAAATCACAGACCACCTCGCCATGGACACGCTTCGAGAACGGTTTCTTTCGTTGGACCAACTCTTATCCCAGCTCCCGACGGTGGTCGTCAACGCCGAACAGGCTCAACGGGTTGTCCATGGAACGCCGGTGTCCCCGGTGGGAATCAGTCAACTTCCTGCTTCGTCTCATCCCGTGCCGGTACGACTGAAGAATGAAGCCGGTCAACTGTTGGCGATTGGCACGCACGATACGCAGGGTTTGGGGCCGATTAAAATTCGTAAAGTATTCAGTCTCTTGACTCATTAAGATGGAGGGAGCCGCTATGGCTTTACTGAAAGAAGCAAAGACAGAACTCATCAAGCAATTTCAGCAGCACGATAAGGATTCCGGCTCACCGGAAGTCCAAATTGCGGTGTTGACCAACCGAATCACCTATCTGACCGAGCATTTCAAAACCCATAAAAAAGACCATCACTCCCGTCGGGGTTTGTTACAACTAGTCGGCCGGAGAAGACGATTGCTCGACTACCTTCGCGGCGTGGATGAAGCACGTTACCGAGCTGTTATTGATCGCCTCGGCATTCGCAAGTAAGCGGTGGTGGCCACCACCGCGGCGTAGGCCGTTGCCATAGCGGAGCTCACATATCCCACAGATGAACACCGACATGCGTTCTCACTCTGCATGCTCAATGCCGACAGGGTATGACCCGGTAGAACCAGACCGACGGTTCAGGCCCCTCGACACATCATTGAATATGCCTGGTTCGAGCGTATCTCAGTGGGCATCTGTGGATCTAACCAGAGGAGACCATAGATGGTACACGTCGTAGAAGTCGACATTGCAGGTCGGACACTCCGTCTTGAAACTGGTCGGGTCGCCAAACAGGCGGACGGATCAATTTGGGCATCGTACGGGGATACGGTCGTCCTCGCGACCGCCGTGGCTGCACAAACGGCCAAGCCTGGAATAGATTTCCTTCCGTTGACCGTCGACTATCAAGAAAAGGCCTATGCGGCGGGGAAAATCCCCGGCGGCTACTTCAAACGCGAAGGTCGGCCGGCTGAAAAAGAAGTGCTGACAAGTCGATTGATCGATCGCCCGATCCGTCCGCTGTTTCCAGAAGGATATTATTTTGAAACACAAGTGATTGCCTCAGTGCTCTCAGCGGATAAGACCGGTTCTTCCGACGTCATCGGGATCACTGCGGCTTCCGCCGCCCTCGCGGTCTCGAATATTCCATTCAATGGTCCGGTGGCTGGCGTGAAGATCGGCCGTATCAAGGGTCAGCTCGTCGTCAACCCCGATCTTGAGTCCATGGAGCAGAGCGACCTTCATCTGGTCGTGGCAGGCACCGCGGACGCCGTCATGATGGTGGAAGCGGGCGCAAACGAATTGCCCGAACAGACGATGCTTGAAGCCCTGGAACTGGCCCACTCCGAGATTAAGAAGATCGTCAAGAAGATCTCTGAGTTGGCTCAGAAAGTCGGAAAGGTAAAGCGAGAGGTAGCGGCTGAGTCGATCGATCCCCAATTACAGGCCAAGATCAAGGCATTGGTTGCGCAGCCCATTCGTGACGCCATCATGATCTCTAACAAGACCGCACGACAAGAGCGATTGGATCAGGTGCTGGCTGACGCCATTGAAAAATTGAAAACGCCAGACGATCTCTCGCGTGAACGGCACGTCAAGATCGTGTTCCACCAACTGGAATACACGGAAGTTCGGAAAATGATCTTGGAGAAACAGTCACGGGCTGATGGGCGCGGTCCAACCGACATTCGTCCGATCACCTGCGAAGTAGGGGCATTGCCACGAGCGCACGGTTCCGCGATTTTTACACGAGGCGAAACGCAAAGCTTGGCGGTTGTGACGTTGGGAACGACCGACGATGAGCAACGCATAGACGCTCTGGAGGGTGAGTACACGCGCACGTTCATGCTCCATTACAACTTTCCACCCTTCAGTGTCGGTGAGGCGCGGCCTCTGCGCACGCCGGGTCGACGTGAAGTCGGGCATGGCGCCTTGGCGGAACGGGCGTTGAAACCGGTGATTCCAAACAAAGATACGTTCCCATATACGCTGCGGATTGTTTCTGAAATTCTGGAATCAAACGGCTCGTCTTCAATGGCGACGGTCTGCGGCGGAACATTGGCCATGATGGATGCCGGTGTCCCGATCAAGGAACCGGTAGCCGGCATCGCGATGGGTCTGATCAAGGAAGGCGACGACGTCATTATCTTGTCGGACATTCTCGGTCTGGAGGATCATTTAGGCGACATGGACTTCAAGGTCTGTGGGACGAAGAATGGCGTCACTGCGCTTCAGATGGATATCAAAATCGGAGGAATTACGACGGCGCTGATGCAGCAAGCCTTGGAGCAAGCTCGTTTGGGACGACTCCATATCCTCGGTCATATGTCAAAGGGGCTTCCCGAACGACGGACCCACCTCTCGCCCTTTGCCCCACGCATCCACACGATGAAGGTCAAACAGGATAAGATTCGAGACATTATCGGTCAGGGTGGTAAAACCATTCGTGGGATTCAATCAGACTGCGGGGTCAAAATCAGCGTTGAGGATACAGGTGTCGTGACGATTGCCTCATCCGATGAAGCGTCGTTGCAAAAAGCCAAAGACATCATCGGCCGCTTGACCGAGGAAGTGGAAGTGGGGAAGGTCTATACGGGGACGGTTAGAAAGATCATGGATTTTGGTGCATTTGTGGAGGTATTGCCTGGGACGGATGGACTGGTTCATATCTCGCAGCTGGCGCATCATCGTGTGAAAGCGGTGGCCGACGAAGTATCGGAAGGCGACCAAATTCTCGTAAAGGTTCTGGAGATCGATAGGCAAGGCAAGATTCGACTCAGTCGAAAAGAAACCATCCCTGTGCCGACGGGAGGCACAAAAGACTCATCCGGCGAGTAACTCTTGTATCGCAAGCTTATTCTCGATAACGGGATTCGCCTCGTCACCGAGCGAATCCCGACCCTCAAATCCGTCACCATTGGTATCTGGGTCAATGTGGGCTCGCGTGATGAAGGTCCGGCGCAGGCCGGGTACTCCCACTTCATTGAACATATGTTCTTTAAGGGGACGACGACTCGGTCAGCGACGGACATTTCCCGTGAAATCGATGCGTTAGGAGGCGAAATGAACGCCTTCACCACACGGGAGACGACGACGTTTTACGTCAAAGTCTTAGATCAACACTTGCTCAAAGCGCTCGATCTGCTGTCGGATCTGTTCCTACGCTCACGACTCGCGAAGAGAGAAATCGACAAGGAAAAGCAGGTCATCCTTGAAGAAATCCGCATGGTTCAAGACGACCCGGAAGACCTGGTTCAGGAGCTTCATACGAGATTAGTCATGGGCCGACATCCCTTGAGTCGTCCTATTCTTGGGCGGGAATCAACGATCGCTCAAATCAGTCGACAAGACCTCTTGCAATACCTTGATGCGCACTACCATCCGGAAAAGATCGTCATCGCGGTCGCGGGAAGTTTTGATCAAGAGCAACTCGAAGCGACCATCGCACGTACGTTCGGCAAGTATTGCAAATCAAGTGGTACGGGATCCTATAAACGCTGGCCTGCCGAACTCTGTACCGGCGTGACCATGAAGCAAAAGCCATTGGAGCAGGTGCATCTCTGCGTAGGACTGGCAGGAGTAGCTGCTGGTCATAAAGATCGGTACGCAATCTACGCGTTGAACAGTGTGCTGGGGGGGAGTGTGAGTTCCAGACTTTTTCAAGAAATACGGGAAAAACGTGGCTTATCCTATTCCATCTACTCCTTCTTGTCGGGCTATTCTGACGGCGGCACCGTGACGGTCTATGCGGGGACTCATGCGCGAGAAGTCGAGCGGGTTCTTGATCTGATTTGTCGTGAAATTCGGAAGCTCGCCAGACATGGCATCGATCGCGACGAGCTGAAGCGGACGAAGGATCAAATGAAGGGTGGACTCATGCTTAGCCTGGAGAGTTCTCATAGTCGAATGAACAAACTTGCAAAGGATGAATTGATATCCGGAACTCATACCACCCTGGGAGACATGATTCGAGAAATTGATGCGGTCACGGAAGAGCAAGCCTTTCATGTTGTTCAGGATTCATTCATCTCGAAAGGAATAGCCTTGACTGGCTTAGGGCCGCTTTCCTCTCGCCAAGTGGGTGCATTGAGCACGAGATTCTCATAAGCACCCGCATTAAGCACGCGGCGTTCGATTACATAACGCGTTGTTTTACAAATGCTTTTATGTAAAACATTTCCCGCGTTGATTCCAGCAAACATTTCCTTGACAGGACATCGCAGTTTCAGTACCGTTCCGGTACTATCGACTAGGCTATGCGCTTAGTTTTTAAGAACTTAGTTAAGTTATAAGCTCCGCAACGAACGATAAATGTTGAAAACCATTACGTGAGGTACATCACAAGCACTGAATAAGTATCGCTTGGTAGAACTATCGCATTCAATTTGATGAAGGAGGGATTAGGTTATGAAGAAGGCTGTCGTTCTAGCTGCCGTGGCGGTGTATTGGGGATTCGGCTTGCTAGCGGCCGAGTTTTCATTCGCCGACGGAGACATCGAAAAGGTGGGTCTCGCTGATGCGGTCGTCGGGGGGAAGCCGCTCAAGGCCGAAGCTGGGCTTAAGACGCTGCAGGGGCGTGTCTGGTCGCAATGGGCCGATAATCCTGACGGGGAACTCTTGTTCGGGATTCAATATTGGAACACAGGAGAACCGGGATCCGGTGACACGGGAGGCCGATCCTCGACCATGCTCGACGTCAAGCCACCAGATCCCTTGTTCAGTTGTTGTGCCTGGGGATTCTCCGGAGGAACCGAAAAGAACTCAACGTATTCGGGTTGGTATCATGCCGCCTCGACGGTTCGTTTGGCCGTAAAAGACAAGGCCTTGATGGATCAGATCATCAAAGCCTCACAAGAATTGGTGGCCATGGAGGTCACACTGAGCGGCAGGACCATCACTGCTTTTAAGGTGTTGAAGGACTAGACACTCTCAATCCGCAAAGACGTTGTCGTAAGGAGGATGCGATCATGATGTTGCAGAAGCAAGGTGCAGCCATTCTGGCAGCCGTCGCGCTGGTGGTCGGTATGGCTTCGACTGCCTCGGCGATTGAGTCATTCCAGGAGCGGTTCGAATGGGGAGATATGAGTAAGCCGACCACCATACAAGGTCGTGTGATCGTACTGGATCCGTACGATGAAGCAGTCTGGATCAATGTTGCCGTTTTTGGCGGCAACGCCGAGAGTGGCCTGTACTGGCAAAAAGTTCACCCAGGGAAGACGCTGAAGTTCTATGCCGAGAAGTCTGCCTGGCAAGAACTCAAAAAGATGGGTCGACCTCATGCGGGGCCGGCAGCGGCAAAAGAAGTGCCTCCTGGTAGCACCACGGATTTGATTGAATTCGTCGTCGTAGAAAGTGAGCAGAACCATCGCGTGATCTCGTCGGTGAAAAAGATTCCCGAAGTGGCTGGGGCAATGGGTAAGCCTCTGAGCATTTCCGGCCTTCGTCTCAAGGAGTGTGCGGGAAAACATGAGTTTGACTCAGCCTGTTCAAAGGCCAAGACAACTCTCAACTCATCCCCGGTGACACCGGACGGGAGTAACGTAGGCATGCAATATGACGTCATGCTTCCCGGAGGGAAAACAGTCGGCGGCTTGATTCCTTGGACTGCACAGTATAACCAAGTCAACTAGAAGAGTTACCGAGAATGCACAGGGCGGCTTCTCCCTCTTCAGGGAGGCCGCCCTTTCTTTATGATGTTAAAGAGTCATGGGCTGCCGATTCGATGCGTGGTTGGGATCCTACTTAACCATGCGCTGCAGTTCGGCAAGGCGATTCATCGCATCGAGGGGGGTCATCGAGAAGAGGTCGATCTGCTTCACTTCGTCAATAATGGGATGGGGCTTGGGAAGCGGCGAGGAATCCATGGAGGGCTGTTCGTGTGAGGGGTTGGAGCAGGAAGACTCCGGTTGTTCCAGCTGCGACAGCACGGATTGAGCTCTGTGAATAATCTCTGTGGGCAGACCCGCGAGTTTGCCAACGTGAATGCCATAACTTCGATCCGCTTTCCCTGGCACAATTTTTCTGAGAAACAGCACCTCATCGCCCTGTTCCCGGACAGCGACGCAGTAATTTTTGATCCCAGTCCGTTGCTGCTCCAAGTTGGTCATCTCATGGTAGTGCGTAGCAAACAAGGTACGCGCGCCCAATCGTGTACAGTCATGGATGTACTCAGCAATTGCCCATGCGATGCTGAGACCGTCATAGGTGCTTGTGCCACGACCAATTTCATCCAGTAAGATCAAGCTCCGCTGTGTGGCCGTTCGTAAAATATGCGCAGTCTCAACCATTTCAACCATGAACGTGCTCTGGCCTCCAGCCAAATTATCTGAAGCTCCTACCCTCGTGAAAATACGGTCCGTTACCCCTATGTGGGCCTCCGTTGCCGGAACGAAGCTGCCGACTTGGGCCATCAAAACAATCAGGGCCACCTGGCGAAGATAGGTGCTCTTTCCCGCCATGTTTGGCCCAGTGATGATCAATAGACGATTCAAGCCGAGATCCAAATCTGTATCATTAGGGACGAAGGTTGAATCGGGACAGAGGCGTTCCACCACAGGATGGCGACCGTCTCGAATCGTGAGGGTATCATCCTCAGTGACGGTAGGCTTCACGTATCGATGGAGAGCGGCGACTTCTGCCAACCCAGCCAACACATCAATGAGCGAAAGAGTGGTGGTTATTCTATCCAGCCGATGAGCCTCTTCGGCCAATCGAGAGCGGAGCTGAATAAATGTGTCTTGCTCCCTGGCAAGAAGCTGCGCATCAGCTCCGATGACACGTTCTTCAAGATCCTTTAACTCGGCCGTCATGAACCGTTCGGCATTGACGAGGGTTTGCTTGCGGATGTAGTCGACCGGCACACGGTTAAGATTGGCCTTGGTAATCTCGATATAGTATCCATAGACTTGATTGTAGCGAACCTTCAGCGATTCAATGCCGGTTCGTTCCCGTTCACGAACCTCGATGGCGGCAATCCAGCCTTTCCCTTCTTTACTCACCTTTCGCAACTCGTCAATATGAGGATCGTATCCTTCTTTGATGATACTTCCATCACGCACTGAGATCGGGGCATCGGAACGGATAGACTGTTCAATCAGCTCATAGAGATCATGAGCGCTATCCCACGAAGCCCGCGCCTCCCCGAACAGTTGGCTCTTCAGAAGGTCTAACTGCACAAGAATCTCTGGCAAAGCGCCGAGCGACTGTTTGAGAGCAAGAAGTTCACGCGGACCGGACAGTCCCAGGACAAGGCGACTACCTAGTCGAGCGATATCCTGAATTTCTCGCAACGCAGAACGCAGAGCCGTTCGCACCATCACCTGGTCTTTAAGTTCCTCAACTGCATCCAATCTCAAGCGGATCTCTTGGCAGCGAATCAAGGGCCTGATCAGCCAGTGGCGGAGAAGGCGACTTCCCATAGCCGTGCTGCTTCGATCGAGAATACTCAAGAGTGTTGTTGCCTTCGAACCGGAATAACCCTCAGTCCCTGCAATTGGTTTCAGCAGTTCAAGATTGCGGATCGTGGTACTGTCAAGCTGCATACATTCGTCAGTACCACGGAGCATGATTCGTCGAATATGCGTGAGGGGCGCAGTCGGCTGGGTCTGACGAAGGTACTCCACCACGGCACCTGCTGCGCAGATGCCTATGGATAGATCGTGGCATCTCAAGCTCTCAAGAGATTGGACACCGAGATACTCATGAAGCACTCGCTCGACGTGTTTGCGGTCAAATGAGACGGAAGGACGTTCACACAGGCGGACTCCTGGGACCTCATCAATCCACCGGAAGCGTTGGCGATCAAGATCAACAGGAAACAGTAATTCTCGAGGTTCCAAGCGCGCGAGCTCATTCAAAACTTGGGAAACGGCTTGTGGACCATCCGTCTCCATCACCCAAAAATCACCTGTGGACACCTCAAGGGCAGCCAAGCCGATCACTAATCCTCGGGACGAATCTGGTCGAATCGCGAGCGCGGCCAGATAGTTGAACTCGGTAGGAGAAAGAAACTCTGTATCGACCAATGTGCCTGGGGTATAGAGCCTGACGACTTCGCGGCGAACCAGACCTTTAGCTGTTTTAGGGTCCTCGACCTGTTCGCACAAGGCGACGATCCGCCCGGCCTTCAATAGCTTCGCGATATAGCCGGTTGCGGCGTGAAAAGGAACACCACAAAGAGGAACAGGATCAGCACTGTTCTTATCGCGGGAAGTCAGGGCGATAGAGAGAATTCCCGAAGCCACCTGCGCGTCCTCGTAGAACATCTCGTAAAAATCACCAACTCGGAAAAACAGGATTGCGTCAGGGTAACCCTGCTTGATATCGCGATATTGCTGCATCAATGGACTCAAGCTGAGATTACTCATCGCGGAAGATCCCCGAATGTTCAATTTGGGTGGAAGAGGATCGTCCCGAGATTTTCTCAAGTGATTGGCGGAGGCGTTCCAGATCGACCTCGGCTTGTTGTAATGCCTTTGTTTTTCGTCTTAGCTCGATTCGTGCTCGTACCCAGGGAGGGAAAAGGAGAATGGCTGCGACCAGCACACCGACAACGAAGCCGGCCATAATGGGTTGATAAATAGGAGTTGAGGCCTCAAGTAAGCCAAAGAAGTACCTCAGCGTCACTCCCTGTTCTTGATTTTGAAGGACGAAAGCCAGCGAAAGGAGTAAGAGAATGCCGATCAGAATAACGCGTGTCATCGCTGCGAAGCCTTCCGACGGGGTCTCGTACGCGACCGAGGCAATCGAGCTGATGGACCTATGGCGAGGAAAGCCCTCGTGATCCGTGTGAAAAGCGACCGAGAACGTGCCCCTTGAGCTTCTAACTTTACCATTCTGGTCGTTCGGGTTCGATGAATCAATCGCACTTCCAGACGATCAGCAGGAAGTAAGTCCGGGAATCGATCGGCCCATTCAATCGCGGTAACAGCTTCATCTGTAAAGCAGGCGGAAAGTCCAATCGACTCGGCCTCATCGACTCGTTTCAACCGGTAAAGATCCAGATGGATGAGTGGAAGCCTCCCCTGATATTCGTGCACGAGCGCAAACGTCGGACTGGTGACCGAAGCAACTGAACCACCGAGTCCGGCCACGATCCCACGGACCAAGGCAGTTTTGCCGGCACCCAATTCTCCCACCAAGGCAAGTACGTCACCTCTTCGAAGAACCTTACCGATCGTATGTCCAAACGAATCCGTTTCTCGAGGAGATGAAAAGACGAGATCACGGAGGTCCAAAGATTTAGCCATAGAAACGAGAGCGGATGAGCTCGTTGCACACCGGATTGAATTAATTTTGCGCTGCCTCGTCGACATATTTGAGGGCATAAGGAATCTGCTCGACCAGATCACTTGCGATCATCCCAGCTTGTCCCTTCCCGGCTGCAGCCAAATCGCCAGCCATTCCATGGAGGTAGGTCGCGGCACAAGCTGCTTCCCACGAAGGCAGGCCTTGGGCCAACAGTCCTACCATCATACCGGTCAACACGTCACCAGTACCGGCTGTCGCCATTCCGGGATTCCCGGTTGGACAGAGGGCTACAGCACCATCTGGCCGAGCCACAACGGTTCTCGCTCCTTTCAGGACCACGAATAAGCCACGCTCTCGGGCAAACCGGGTAGCGATACCGATCCGATCGTTGTTGATGGTCTGAGGTGTTGCATCCGGCTCCAGCCGCGCCATCTCGCCAGGATGGGGCGTGATGATTGGAGGGGTCTTGCAGGATGTCAGCAGAGCGGTACGGCCGGTCAGTGCGTTCAGCGCATCGGCATCAAAAACAGCTGGTCGATCGAGCTGTTTTGTCAGGGCCTGAATGAGTTCCACAGTTTCAGGGGCGGTTGAGAGTCCCGGACCAATGGCGATGGCGGTTCTGGCTGCCATGAACGAGACGAGTCGGTCCAATGCTGTCCGCGCCAAGGTCCGCGCCTTGGTCTCTGGCATTGGAGCGGTCATAGCCTCCACCAGTTTTGCCTCCAATACGTCATTGACGCTTGAAGGGATCGCCACGGTCACGAGGCCGGCCCCCACTCGGAGCGCGGCTCGGGCGGCGAGGGTTGCGGCGCCGGTTTTCCCGACGGACCCGGCGATAATACCGGCATGCCCAAACATTCCCTTGTGACTCGAAGAGCGTCGCGTCGGTAGGGACATCTGCACCGCTCCTCGCGTAATCACACTGGTACGACTGACCACCGCATCGACGTACGCCGGCGGAATGCCGATGTCAACAATCTCGATTTCCCCAGCGTGGTCAATCCCCTGATTCTGGTAGAGACCCAATTTCGGAAGTCCAAACGTGACGGTCAGTGAGGCACGAACAGCTCGCCCAAGGATGGTTCCACTATCAGCATGGAGGCCAGAGGGAAGGTCGACGGCCACTACAGGGCGGAGGGCTTCGTTGATGCTGTCGATGGCATCGGCATAGCGCCCGGTTACAGCGGAGAAAAGTCCTGTTCCGAGCAGGGCATCCACGAGGATGTCACTATCCTGTAAAAGAGCCAGTGCCCGTGCCTTGGAAGTGTAAGGGTGGACACCAGACCTGCCTGCACCACGCACGAATTGCTTATACATCGCAGCGGCATCGCGGCTTAGTTCAGAAACAGATGCCAGTGCAAGGATGTGTACCTTCGCATGGCGCCGGCGGAGTATGCGCGCCGCTACGAATCCATCTCCGCCGTTATTCCCCTTGCCGCAGACGATGGTCACCGTCTTGCCGCGAGCGGAGCCGAATCGCTTTTCAAGGGAAGACACGACGCCGAGTCCGGCTCGTTCCATCAATGTTGTGGCCGGAATGCGGGCCTCTACGATCGTTCTACGATCAAGTTCCTGCATCTGTGCAGCGGTGACAATCTTGATCATGATGAACCGAGGTGGTGAACGGACGGACCAGCAGGTCCACGACGCTAACTCAGCAAGGCCTTCATTTCTTTCACAGCCTGAACGAGGCCGACGAGGACGGAACGCGCGATGATGCTGTGACCGATGTTGTACTCAACGATTTCAGGGATATGCGTCAGTCGCTTGACGTTGCGATAGTTTAGCCCATGTCCGGCATTGACACCGATTCCAAGCTTATACGCGAGCCTGGCCGCTTGCGTGATCGCCTCGAATTCCGAATCGGCTTCTTTCGAACGTGTGGCATTCGCATAGCGTCCTGTATGCAGTTCCACAAAATCCGCGGAGATCTTATGTGCGGCCTTCACTTGATTCAAGTCCGGCTCAATAAAGACGCTGACAGGAATCCCGCCGTTATGTAACAGCGTCACGACACCTTGAATCCGATCTCGCTGTCCTGCAACGTCGAGACCGCCTTCGGTGGTCAGTTCCTGCCGTTTCTCCGGCACTAATGTGACCAGGTCCGGCTTGATGTTGAGAGCGATCTTAACCATTTCTCCGTCAGCAGCCATTTCCAGGTCGAGCTTTGTGCGGGTCATTTCGCGAAGAAGCCGAAGATCACGATCTTGAATGTGACGTCGGTCTTCCCGTAGATGGACGACAATGCCGTCGGCTCCTGCGAGCTCAACAAGCACCGCTGCCGCGAGCGGATCGGGATCGGTTCCTCCGCGAGCCTGTCTCAACGTCGCAACGTGGTCGACATTTACACCGAGCCGCGCCATCGCCCCTCCTTACCCTCACGTTGATTGCTTATCGGATCATCCGCCCATGGAACTGTTTGGAGCTCAACGGAGCTACCGATCTGTATTAGTAACAGAAAGGAATAAGAGGGGGCAAGAACGGCATTACCGACCCATCGCGAGTATGCGCAGGCACAAGTCCGGACCCCTCGCTTGTCAGAAGCACGTAGAAAATGAGGGAAATTGACTCGCCCAGAGCCCTGAATTAGAATAGGCCCCTCTCGTATCCTCTCACGCATTCATGGCGAAGCGTCCGTTGGTACTTTTCTAGAAACGGTCAAGGGAAGTTCATGGGGTTGGGCGACGGTTTTTATCGGATCAAGCGGCTCCCGCCGTATGTCTTCGCGCAAGTTCAATCACTGAAGCTTGAAGCGCGACAACGCGGTGAAGACATCATCGATTTTGGGATGGGCAATCCCGACCAACCCACACCGCCTCATATCGTCGAAAAAATGACTGAAGCGGCTCGCAAGGCCAAGAATCATCGCTACTCGGCGTCGCGCGGAATTACCAAGCTGCGCCATGCGATTTGTAGCTGGTACAAGCGAAATTATGATGTCGATCTGGACCCAGAAACTGAAGCCATTGTCACCATCGGCTCAAAAGAAGGTCTCGCGCATCTCGCCTTGGCTATGATTGGTCCGGGCGATGTGGTCCTGACGCCGACACCGACGTATCCCATCCATATGTATAGCTTTATCATCGCGGGAGGCGAGGTCCGTGGGATTGAGCTCCGGCAGGATAGCGACTTTTTCGAAGATCTGACTCGAGTCTACCGGCAGACATTTCCGCGTCCGAAGATTCTGGTCATCAACTTTCCGCACAATCCAACGACAGCCATCGTGGATCTGGAATTTTTCAAGAAGATCGTCGCGTTTGCCAAGGAACATAACGTGATCGTAATCCACGACTTCGCCTATGCCGATTTGGTGTTCGACGGCTACAAGGCTCCGAGTTTTCTTCAGATCCCGGGGGCGAAAGATTGTGGGGTAGAGTTCTATACGTTATCCAAAGCCTATAATATGCCGGGCTGGAGAGTGGGCTTCTGTGTCGGCAACCGCGAGGTCGTCGGAGCGCTGGCGAAAATCAAAAGTTACCTGGATTATGGGATTTTTCAGCCGCTTCAAATCGCGAGCGTGATCGCGCTCAACGGTCCTCAGGACTGCGTCAAAGACACCGTGCTGCGCTATCAGAAACGCCGAGATGTGTTGGTCGGTGGGTTGAATCGGATCGGCTGGCAGGTCGCAAAGCCACTGGCCACGATGTTTGTCTGGGCGCGCATCCCGTTGCCCTATCGCCACATGGGCTCACTGGAGTTTTCAAAGCTCCTGCTGAAGGAGGCGAAGGTTGCCGTTTCTCCCGGGATCGGATTCGGTGAAGGTGGCGAGGAGTACGTGCGATTTGGGCTCGTAGAGAACGAACATCGAACAAGGCAAGCGGTCAGGGGAATCCGCAAGGCCCTCAAGCTTGATGGAGACGAAGAGTGAGGTCGCGCATTGGAGTGGGTATCGTGGGATTTGGGACGGTTGGGACCGGGGTTGCCACGATCCTTCTGCACAATGCTGCCCTCATCAGCCGTCGGGTGGGCGTGCCAATCGAGCTTATTCGAGTGGCGGATCTGGACATCACGAGAGACCGGGGGCTGCGGTTGAACCCAGGGCTCTTGACCACGGATGCCAGGGCAGTGCTCACGGATCCGAATATCGATGTGGTGATCGAGCTCATCGGCGGATACGATACGGCGAAGCGAGTCATCATGGATGCGATTGCTGCCGGGAAGCACGTCGTCACTGCCAACAAAGCGCTCTTGGCGCTCCACGGAGAGGAAATCTTCGACGCCGCCACACGCAAAGATGTGGATGTGGGATTTGAGGCCAGTGTGGGTGGCGGGATTCCTGTCGTTCGAGCGTTGACGGAGGGGCTTGCCGGAAATACGATCGAATCCATCTACGGGATCATCAACGGAACGTCCAACTATATTCTGTCACGAATGACGCATGAAGGGCACAGCTTCCAAGAGGTTCTTCAGGATGCGCAACATGCCGGATATGCCGAAGCCGACCCCACGTTTGATATTGCTGGGATCGATTCGGCGCACAAGCTGGCGATTCTCGTCAACCTCGCGTATGGAACCCCGGTCAATTTCAAGGACATCTATACAGAGGGCATTACGAGCATCACGCCCACTGATATTGCGTATGCGAAACAGTTTGGCTGCACGATCAAGTTGCTCGGGATCGCAAAACTTATCGACGGAGAAATCGAAGCTCGCGTACATCCTACGATGCTTCCCTCCGCGTCGCCCATCGCCCAAGTCGAGGGTGTGTACAACGCCATTCAATTGGTAGGTGATGCTGTCGGTGACGTCGTGCTCTATGGGCGGGGAGCCGGATCTATGCCAACCGGGAGCGCCGTCGTCAGTGATGTGATCGCGATCGGACGCAATCTACTCAAAGGCAACGTCGGTCGAGTGCCGGTGGCGTCGTTTCAACAGGATCAGCGACGGCCGATTCGCCTCCGTTCGATGGAAGAAATCAGTTCGCTGTATTACCTGCGGTTTACCGTTGTGGATCGCCCCGGGGTGTTGGCGCAGATCGCCGGTGAGCTGGGGCGATGTGGAATCAGCATTGCCTCGATGGTGCAACAGGGACGTCGTGAAGGGCAGACCGTGCAGGTTGTCATCAAGACACATACCGCGAAAGAGCGCGATGTACAAACCGCGCTCCGTGAAATCAACCACAAGCCGTTCGTCTCCGAACCGACCATGCTCATTCGAGTCGAAGGCAAGGACGAGTGATCGATGAATCGCTGGCGCGGAGTCATTGAGGAGTACCGAAAATTTCTCCCTGTGACTGAGAAGACTCCGGTCATCAGTTTGGGAGAGGGCAATACGCCGCTGATTCGCGCCACACGATTAGCCAAGTCGATCGCGCCGGGAATCGAACTCTATTTGAAGTTTGAGGGGGTCAACCCAACCGGTTCCTTTAAAGACCGGGGAATGACCTTAGCCATCTCAAAGGCTGTTGAGGGTGGCGCGCGGGCCGTCATGTGTGCCTCAACCGGCAATACCTCGGCCTCCGCCGCGGCTTACGGGGCTCGTGCGGGGTTGTCAGTATACGTGTTGATTCCAGCCGGAAAGATCGCGATGGGCAAACTCTCCCAGGCGATGATGCATCAGGCGACGGTGATTCAGATCGAAGGGAATTTTGATCAAGCGTTGACGCTCGTGAAAGACTTTTCCTCGTCGCTCCACATCGAACTCGTCAACTCGGTGAATCCTTTCAGGATTGAGGGACAGAAGACTGCGGCTTTTGAGATCTGCGACCAACTCGGCGACGCTCCGATGCTGCATGTCTTGCCGGTCGGGAACGCCGGCAATATTACCGCCTATTGGAAGGGGTATAAAGAATATCGTGCGGCGAATCAGATCATGCGAGTGCCCCGTATGATGGGATTTCAAGCTTCAGGGGCTGCCCCGATCGTATTGGGCAGAGTCGTCGAACAGCCACAGACCGTCGCCACGGCAATCCGAATCGGCAATCCTGCCAGCTGGTCATCGGCCTTGACGGCGGTGGAGGAATCCGCCGGTGCGATCGATATGGTAACGGATGAAGAGATTCTCCAAGCCTACGCAACCGTGGCGGCTACGGAAGGAGTGTTTTGTGAGCCGGCATCGGCTGCGTCTGTGGCCGGGGTGGCCAAACTCCATCGAAAGAAGGCTCTCCAAGAGGGAGCGACGGTCGTCTGTACCCTGACCGGGCATGGCTTGAAGGATGCCGATACGGCGATCGGTGTGTCGAAGCCACCGCAAACGGTCAAAGCAACTCGCGAGGACGTTGCTCGTTTACTGAAAGTCTGAAAGGCGCGTAGAGTCCATGAAATATGTGATCGTGCATGCCGGAGGGATGGCCCATGACCCACAGGAAGAACTGGGTGGTCGGACACCGCTCCAAACAGCCGCGACTCCCCATCTCGATCGTCTAGCACAGAGCGGCGAACTCGGCCAACTGACGATTCCCGCTGAGGGGGTTCACCCTGGAGGCGGGCTGATCGGCACGGCGATCCTCGGATACGATCCGAGGAAGTTTTATCCTGGTCCTGGGCCGCTTGAAGCGGCCAGTTTGGGTGTATCCGCAACGGAACAAGACGTGGTGTATCGCTGCACGATGGTGACCTTGGCACCGGAAGGGGGCAAGGGCGTTGACATCAAGAAATTGGGCCCACACGTCATCATGGACGATGCGACGGCGGGTTTGATCGAAACTGAGGACGCTCGCGAGTTGATTGATGCGATCAATGAGCAGCTCGGTTCCGAAACCATTCAATTTTATCCCGGCGCAGGTCACCGTCATTTAATGGTCTGGGTCAAAGGGAAACCCAGGGCGATCTGTACCGATCCGCAGTCGATCCTTGGTCAATCAATCGCCGATGCCTTACCCTCTGGGGATGGTGCGGATATTCTCCGGAAGCTGATGGAGGCCGCCTATTTCATCTTGCGCGATCATCCTATCAATGAAGAACGGAGTGCCGCCGGAAAGAAACCGGCAAATTGTCTCTGGCTCTGGGGCGAGGGTCGAGCCGTCATGTGGCCGAGCCTGGTGGAACAATACGAGGTGGCAGGGGCGGTCGTTGCCACTAACGATGTCCATCGAGGCATAGGGATCAGTGCGGGCCTCGAGGCGGTGGATCCAGAGCGGCTGGAGGGTGGTGATCTCCGTGCAAAGGCCACCGTGGCATTGGAGGAATTTGCCAAGAAGGATTTTGTCTATGTCCATACCAAGTTGACGGATGAGGTCATCCACGGCACCGACATCAAGGCGAAGGTCAAGGGAATCGAAGCCTTCGATCGTGACTTGGTCGGTCCCTTGGTTGAAGGCTTGGACAAGCAAGGCTCCTATCGCTTTCTCGTGATATGCGACCATACCGTAGGAATTGAGGGGCCGGCGTTGTACGCGTTTGGTGAAGGTGGCGGAAAAGGGGCCGGGACCGTCAGCCGCCGCTTCACCGAGGCCGATGCGATTGCTTCCAACATTCCTGCCCGTGATGCCACCAAGTTTGCGAACAAGTTCTTCTCCAAAAGCTGAAGCCTGTGGCGCTGATCGTTCACAAATACGGCGGGACGTCGGTTGGCACCGTCGAGCGAATCCATCGAGTCGCCGACCGTGTGGCTCAGGCTCAGCGGGACGGGAATAGCCTCGTCGTCGTGCTCTCCGCGATGAGCGGAGAGACGGACCGGCTGATCAAACTCGCTCACGAGGTGACGGCTGTTCCTGATGAACGCGAACTGGACATGTTGCTCTCAACGGGAGAACGCGTCACCATCGCGTTGCTGGCGATGGAGTTGCGAGGGCGTGGCATCAATGCGCGGTCTTTTACGGGTCGACAGGTCGGCATCATGACCGACCGCGCCCACACCAAGGCCCGGATCGCCAGGGTAACCGCCGATCGTATCCGCGAGGCGCTGGGACAAGGAGTAGTTCCCGTTGTGGCCGGTTTTCAGGGCATCAATGAGTTTTCGGATGTGACCACGCTGGGACGAGGCGGGTCCGATCTCTCCGCGGTCGCATTAGCGGCCGCCCTGAAGGCCGATCGGTGCATCATTTTTACCGATGTTGATGGTGTCTACACCGCAGATCCGAACATTGTTCCGGCGGCAAGGCGGATCGATCGGATCGCCTATGAGGAGATGCTTGAAATGGCCAGCCTCGGAGCGAAAGTGCTCCAAACCAGGTCGGTCGAGTTTGCGGCCAAGTTCAATGTCCCCGTGGAAGTCAATTCCAGCTTCACGGAAGGAAAGGGAACGCTCGTGACGAACGAAGATAAGGATATGGAAGCAGCTGCCATCGCTGGTGTGACCGGAGATCGCAATCAAGCCAAGGTCACGATCATTGGGGTGCCGGATAAACCTGGGATTGCCGCCAGAATTTTTGGACCTGTGGCAGAGGCCAATATCAATGTGGATATGATCATTCAAAACATCGGCCAAGCCACCATGACGGATCTCTCGTTTACCATCCCGCGTGCCGATCTGAAAAAGGCTGAGCCGCTCATTCAAGGGGTGGCGAAGGCCATTGAGGCAAAGTCCGTGTCGGTCGTGGAAGCCATTGCCAAAGTCTCGTTGATTGGGGTGGGGATGCGGTCGCATTCTGGGGTGGCGGCAAAAATGTTCGAGGTGCTGTCTCGGGAGGGCATCAATATCATGATGATCAGCACCTCCGAGATCAAAATCTCCTGCGTCATCGATGAGAAATATCTCGAATTGGCCATGCGGTCTCTCCATACAGCGTTCGACCTCGATCAAGCTCAGTCCTAAAACGGTCGGCCAAGGTCCGTCAATGGTACAAGCCGCTCTCACATCTTAGCCCATAGGGTTGTGGCCTTCTCCAGCCCCATCCTTCATATCCACGCCGAAACCGACTCATGTTCTTTTCCGCCAACCGATGCTATATCGGCGTGATTTCTCATGGGGAAACGGGTATCCTTCGGCGCTAATTCGCTACAGCTGCCGGGAGACCCTCCGCATGTTTGAACAAGCCTTCAAGAACATCGATGACGTACTCCGGAAAGAAGCCGGATGTACGACGGAGCTGGACTATACCGAGCAGACCTCCTGGCTCTTGTTCCTGAAATATCTCGACGCGCTGGAGCAGGACAAGGCCGACGAAGTCAGGCTGGAGGGGAAGCGCTACAGCTTTATCCTGGATAAGCCCTACCGGTGGGAAAGCTGGGCCGCGCCGAAGGGGAAGGATGGCAAGCTGGATCACAACGCCGCTAAAACAGGTCCTGACCTCACCGAGTTCGTCAATCTGAAACTCTTTCCCTACCTGCATAGCTACAAGCAGAAGGCCAGCGGGCCGAACACCATCGAGTACAAGATCGGGGAAATCTTCGGCGAGATTAAGAACAGAATTCAGAGCGGCTACAACCTGCGCGAGATCATCGACCACATCGACGAGCTGCGTTTCCGTTCGCAGAAGGAAAAGCACGAACTCTCGCACCTCTACGAAGCGAAGATCAAGAACATGGGCAATGCCGGCCGCAACGGCGGCGAATATTACACCCCGCGCCCGCTCATCCGCGCCATGGTGCAGGTGGTCAAGCCGAAGATCGGCGACCGCATCTATGACGGCGCCTGTGGCTCGGCAGGATTTCTGTGCGAATCGTATGACTATTTAACCGCTAAAGGCGGCCTCTCAACGAAAGACCTCAAGACCATTCAGGAAAAGACCTTCTACGGGAAAGAGAAAAAGTCGCTCGCCTACGTGATCGCGATCATGAACATGATCCTGCACGGCATCGAGGCGCCGAACATCATCCACACCAACACGCTCACGGAAAACCTGGCCGACATTCAGGAGAAAGACCGGTATGAGGTCGTTCTGGCCAATCCGCCATTCGGTGGGAAAGAGCGGAAGGAAGTGCAGCAGAACTTTCCCATCCGTACCGGCGAGACGGCGTTTCTCTTCCTCCAGCACTTCATCAAGAGCCTCAAGGCGGGCGGGCGCGGCGGTGTGGTCATCAAGAATACCTTTCTCTCCAACACAGACAATGCGTCCGTGAGTCTCCGTAAGTTGCTGCTGGAAAGCTGCAACCTCCACACGATTTTGGATTGTCCCAGCGGCTCGTTCCAGGGCGCGGGCGTGAAGACCGTTGTCCTGTTCTTCGAGAAAGGTGCTCCTACCCTTCGACCGGGCTCAGTGCAGGCCGGAAAGATCTGGTACTACCAGCTCGATCCAGGGCGCAGCCTCGGCAAAACCAACCCGCTCAATGATGACGACCTCGCCGAGTTCGTGAAGCTGCAAAGGACCAAAGCCGACTCGCCTAAATCCTGGATCGTGGATGCGAAGAGCATCGACCAGACGACCTTCGATCTCTCCGTGAAGAACCCCAACGGCGGCGAAGTGGTCACGCACCGCAGCCCGCAGGAGATCATGGACGAGATCGCCGCGCTTGATGCAGAAAGTGCTGAGGTGTTGGGAAACATAAAGGCGCTGCTATGAAAAACAAGTGGCAGACCAAAGCATTGGGCGATGTTTTGGTAAAAACTGAGACCGCTGACCCAACACGGTTGCCGCAAACCGAGTTTGATTACATTGACGTCTCAAGTGTGTCTAATGAGACGTTGACGATTCAAGAAACCCAGAGACTTAAAGGCAAGGATGCGCCAAGTAGAGCGAGGCGCCTCGTCAGAGCGAATGATGTCTTGTTTGCGACGATTCGCCCAACGTTGCGGCGCATCGCCATCGTTCCCGATGAACTCGATAATCAAATATGCAGCACTGGCTACTTCGTCCTTCGCCCGCAGCCACACATCGATTTCCGCTTCATCTATTACTTTCTTCAAAATGATGTCTTCATGGCTGAGATGAAGAAGCTGCAGAAGGGCGCGAGTTATCCTGCGGTCACGGATGGTGACGTTCGCTCCCAGCAAATTCCTGTGCCACCGCTCCCTGAACAGCAACGGATCGTCGGTATCCTCGACGAAGGGTTTGACGGCCTCACCCGTGCCATAGCCAACGCCGAACAGAATCTCAGCAACGCCCGCGCCCTCTTCGAAAGCCACCTGCAATCCGTCTTTGCAGATGCGTGGCTCACGTCTGAGCTAGTGACGCTTTCGGAATTGGCATCTGACATTACGGATGGCGATCATTTACCCCCTCCGAAATCTCCAACCGGCGTTCCGTTCATCACTATCGGAAACATTGTGAAGGAAACTCGCAAAATCGATTTTTCTGACACATTCATGGTTCCGCATGAATACTACAATGAGTTAAAGGCGAACAAGAAGCCGAAGAAGGGGGATGTGCTCTATACGGTCACAGGATCGTTCGGAATTCCGGTCATAGTGACCGATGGCGTCGAATTTTGCTTCCAACGACACATCGGCTTGATTCGTCCAAAGACTGAGACGAGTAGTGCTTGGCTTTACTATTTGCTCTTGTCTCCGCAAGTTTTCAAGCAGGCGAACGATGGTGCGACGGGTGCTGCGCAAAAGACAGTTTCATTGAAGCTGCTACGGAATTTTAAGGTTCCCAAGATCATGCCTAAGCAACAACGGGGTATGGTGGCAACGCTCGACGCCCTCGCTACCCAAACCCAATGCCTCGAATCCATCTATCAGCAAAAGCTCGCCGCGCTGGGCGAATTGAAGAAGTCGCTGCTGCACCAGGCCTTCAGTGGAAAGCTCTAGGAAGCATAATGCCTGACGAGACGCCACCAAATTCTTCAATCATCCTTTACCAAACGGAAGACGGCCGCACGCGCATTCAGTGCCGCTTGGAGCATGACACGATTTGGCTGACCCAGGCACAGATTGGAGAGTTATTCCAAACCACCGTGGCCAACATCAATCTGCACTTGAAGGCTATTTATGCGGAGGGAGAGTTGACCGAAGCGGCAACTATTAAGCCGTACTTAATAGTTCGACGGGAAGGCGCTCGTCAGGTGTCTCGGGAAGTGTTGCACTACAGCCTTCCCACCATCCTCGCCGTCGGCTATCGGGTGCGGAGCCATCGAGGCACGCAGTTCCGCCAGTGGGCCACGGTCCGGTTGAACGAGTACCTAGTGAAGGGTTTCGCCATGGACGACGAGAGGCTGAAGAATCCGCCGGGTCCTGGCCAGAAGGATTATTTCGACGAGCTGCTGGAGCGCATTCGGGATATCCGTTCGTCGGAACGGCGGTTTTATCAGAAGGTCCTCGACATTTATTCGACAAGTGTGGATTACCAGCCTAATGTGGAGCTGTCTCAGCAGTTTTTTGCAACGGTGCAGAACAAGATGCATTGGGCCACGCATGGGCAGACGGCGGCGGAAGTAATCCATCGGCGGGCTGATGCGACCAAGCCATTCATGGGACTGACCACGACGAGGCCCGGCGGGATTATCCGGAAGGACGATGTCGCCATTGCGAAGAACTATCTCACTGAAGGTGAACTGCACGCGCTGAACCGGATTGTGACTGCCTATCTGGAGTTCGCTGAACTCCAGGCGCTCAATCGACGGCCGATGACGATGCACGACTGGATAGCGAAGCTGGATGAATTTCTGCAGTTGTCCGGGCGCGAGCTGCTTGAGCATGCGGGGAGGATTTCCGCGGAAGCGGCCAAGGCAAAGGCCGAGCTGGAGTACGATTGCTATCGTGCACTTGTTGATGCGCAGCCGCGTCCGGTTGATACGGCTTTTGAACAGGCGGCCAAGCGGATTCAGAAGTTACCCCGACCCGCGAAGCCCAGAAAAAAGAAGCCATGAACGAAGCTGAGACCAGAGCCGAGCATATCGATCCTGCCCTCAAAGCGGCTCGTTGGGGCGTCGTCGAGGGCAGCCGCATTCTCCGCGAGTATCCCATCACCTTGGGCCGCATCGAAGGCTTGGGGAGGCGCGCGAAGCCGCTCATTGCCGATTATGTACTGGTGTATCGCAATACCAAGCTCGCGGTCATTGAAGCCAAGGCCTGGGATGAGGAAGTGACGGAAGGCGTCGCCCAGGCGAAACAGTATGCCGCGAAACTCGCTGTTCGCTTCACCTATGCCACCAACGGCCAAGGGCTCTATGGCATCGACATGGAGACGGGCAAGGAAGGCGAGTGGCCACAGTACCCGAGCCCGGATGACCTCTGGAAAAGGACCTTTGCCAAGCAGGATGCCTGGCGGGATCGCTTTGCGTCAGTTCCGTTCGAAGATAAGGGCGGCTCGCATCCCAGCCGCTATTATCAAGACATTGCAGTTGAGCGAGTGATGGAGGCCATTGCGGAGGCCAAGCCGCGTATTCTCCTGACACTTGCCACCGGTACCGGCAAGACCTTCATCGCCTTCCAAATCGCCTGGAAGCTCTTTCACAGCCGTTGGAATCTGAGCCGGGAACCGTCCCGACGTCCCCGCATTCTGTTTCTGGCCGACCGCAACATTCTGGCCAACCAGGCCTACAACGCGTTCTCTGCTTTTCCAGAAGACGCGCTCGTGCGGATCGAACCGGACGATATTCGGAAGAAGGGCAAAGTGCCGAAGAACGGGAGCCTGTTCTTCACCATCTTCCAGACCTTCATGAGCGGGCCAGGGGACATCCCCTATTTCGGCGAGTATCCGCCTGATTTCTTCGACTTCATCGTCATTGACGAATGCCATCGTGGCGGCGCGAACGACGAGAGCAACTGGCGTGGCATCCTCGAGTACTTTGCCCCCGCCGTCCAGCTCGGCCTTACCGCCACGCCTAAACGCAAAGACAACATAGACACCTACGCCTACTTCGGCGAGCCGGTCTATATCTATTCACTGAAGGACGGCATCAACGACGGGTTTCTCACGCCGTTCAAGGTGAAGCAGATCTCCACGACGCTCGATGAGTATGTCTATACGCCGGACGATACCCTCGTGGAAGGTGAGATTGAGGTGAAGAAGCGTTACCAGGAGGGCGACTTCAATAAGATCATCGAGATCAAAGAGCGCGAGAAGAAGCGTGTCGAGATTTTCATGGGCCAGATCAACCAGCAAGAGAAGACGTTGGTCTTCTGCGCCACGCAGGACCACGCCCTGGCCGTACGCGATCTCATCAATCAACTGAAGACGAGCACGGATCCCAACTATTGCCAGCGGGTGACGGCCAACGACGGTGAGCTCGGCGAGCAACACCTCCGCGACTTCCAAGACAACGAAAAGACGATTCCAACGATTCTCACCACCTCCCAGAAGCTCTCGACTGGGGTAGACGCCCGCAATATCCGTAACATCGTCCTGATGCGTCCGATCAATTCAATGATCGAGTTCAAGCAGATCATCGGACGTGGCACGCGGCTGTACGATGGAAAGGACTACTTCACGATCTACGACTTCGTGAAGGCGCACCACCACTTCAGTGATCCTGAATGGGATGGGGAGCCGATTGAGCCGGAGCCAAGGCCGGAAGGTGAGACGATTCCTCCATTACCTCCACTGGCCGATAGAGTGCGCGAAGAGCCTGTCGAGTATGTGAAGAGAAAGCGCATCAAGGTGAAGCTAGCCGACGGGAAAGCCCGCACCATCCAGCACATGATGGTGACGACCTTTTGGCATCCGGACGGGACGTCTATGTCCGCACAGCAATTCCTAGAGATGCTGTTTGGAAAACTGCCGGAGTTCTTCAAAGACGAAGCAGAACTCCGCGCTCTCTGGAGCAGTCCCGATACTCGCGCCAAGCTTTTACAGGGGCTTGCCGAAAAAGGGTTCGGCGCTGAGCAGATGGCAGAGATGCAGCGGATCATCGATGCTGAGAACAGCGATCTCTTCGACGTGCTGGCCCATGTGGCCTATGCACTTGCCCCACTCACGCGCGAGGAGCGGGCGGCTAGAGCTAAACTAGAGATCAGCACGCACTTCAACAGCAAGCAGCAGGCATTCCTCAACTTCGTGCTCGCGCAATACGTCAGAGTTGGGGTGGAGGAGCTGTCTCAGGACAAGCTTTCTCCGCTCTTGCGACTCAAGTATCACGGGGCCATTGCTGATGCCGTGGCCGACCTCGGGCAGCCAGAAGAGATTGGAAAGGTTTTCGTTGGGTTTCAGAGATATCTGTATCAGCCATCAATCCAAAGAGGTTTATAGGTAATTGCATAACCCGTCTTAGGCATTACTTGACGGCACTGTTGGAAGGCCTGTAGGGGGAAAAAGAGAGGGCAGCGACTTGGAAGCGAACAGTGTCTGGGACAACCTTCTTTGATATCAACATCATCAAACACGGCGACGAAGTGCTGAAGGTGTTGGAGGTTTCCTGAATGACTGTGCGTGATATGTCTCACGGACCACAGAATGTTG